>NZ_CP085155.1:0-300000 GCF_022788695.1 Pseudosulfitobacter sp. DSM 107133 | reverse complement strand
GGGTGAACCGCCGCAAGCTGTTCGCGCGCACCGAACAGCAGGACACGTTCATCAACGAAAAAATCCCCTCGACCGCAAAATGGGAATTCACGCCCGAAGGGCAGCACATCGAACTGGGTATTGCCGAGATGAACCTGTTCCTGCTGCTGGCAGCGGCGGGCCTGTCGCATTCGCTGTTCGGCAAGCGGCTGATCCCCATCGGCACGGTCTATGATCCCTTTGTCGCGCGTGGTTTGGATGCGTTGAACTACGCCTGCTATCAGGATGCGCGTTTCATGATTGTCGGCACCCCGTCCGGCATCACGCTGGCCCCCGAAGGCGGCGCGCACCAGTCCATCGGCACCCCGCTGATCGGGATGAGTCAGGACGGTCTGGCCGCGTTCGAACCCGCCTTTGTCGACGAGCTGTCGGTCATCATGCAGTGGGCGTTTGAATACCTGCAACGCAGCGGCGACGGTGACCCGGACGAACGCACTTGGCTGCGCGACGAAACCGGCGGGTCGGTCTATCTGCGGCTGTCCACCAACCCGATTGAGCAGCCGGGCAAACGTGTGGACGACGCTTTCCGGCAAGGGGCCATCGACGGCGCCTATTGGCTGCGCAAACCCGGACCCAATTGCGAGGTGGTGATTGCCTATCAGGGTGTCGTCGCACCCGAAGCGATCCGCGCCGCAGGGATCATTGGCGAGGGTCGCCGCGATGTTGCGGTTCTGGCCGTCACCTCGGCCGACCGGCTGAACGCGGGCTGGACAGCGGCACAGCGGGCACGGGCGCGGGGCAATCGGGCGGCGCGGTCGCATATCGAAACCCTGCTGGGCGGGCTGTCGCGCGATTGCAAGCTGGTCACGGTGATTGATGGCCACCCTGCCACATTGGCGTGGCTGGGATCGGTGATCGGGCATCAGACCGTGTCGCTGGGCGTCGAACATTTTGGCCAGACCGGCACGATTGCCGACCTGTACCGCCACTTTGGCATCGACGCTGCGGGCATTGTCGAAAAAGTGAACGGGCTGACAGCGGGCCGCCTGATCAGCAAGCCGGTGTAGCGTTAGGGTCGGGGCCCATTTATCCGGCCAGCCAACTTTGAATGGGGTGAACGCAGCCCTTGCTGCGACGCCGCATTAGGTTAGTATAGCTGACTGATTGTTCGCGCTTGTACCAGACTGGATCCTGACCATGCCATTTCCTCATATCCGCTTGCGTCCCGTCGTGCTGGCCATTGCCTTGATGGCGTCCGCTCTGCCAGCTGCTGCCCAGCAACAGGGCCGCCCGCCAGCCGCCGTGACGGTGATGACCATGCAGCCCCAGGACGTGCCGTTGACGACGACCCTGCCGGGCCGGGTTCTGGCCTCGGCGCAGGCCGAGGTGCGCCCGCAGGTGGCAGGCATCATCACCGAGCGGAAGTTCAAAGAGGGCGGGCCTGTCGAAGAGGGTGATGTTTTGTACACAATCGACGCCGCCACCTATCAGGCCGCCGTGGCACAGGCCAATGCGGCGGTGGCGCAGGCGAATGCCCAGCTGAAAGCGGCCCAGAAAGAAGAGACCCGCCTGCAAGAACTGCAATCGCGCAATGTGGCCAGCGAACAGGCATTGGACAGTGCCGTGGCCAACCGTGACATTGCCGCCGCCGCTGTGCAGGCTGCACAGGCGCAACTGCAGACCGCCCAGATCCAGCTGGACCGCACCCAGATCCGGGCGCGTCTGTCCGGTGAAATCGGGCGTTCGCTGGCCAGTCCGGGTGCGCTGGTGACGGCCAGTCAGGCCGAACCGATGGCCGTGATCCGCAACATTGATCCCGTCTATGTGGATGTGACCCAGTCAGCCGCCGAAATCATCGCATGGCGGCGCGACAACATCGGTGCGCGTCTGGAAGACCTGCCAACCGATGTGACCCTGACGCTGGCCGATGGCAGCGTATTCGACCAGACCGGCACATTGACCGCCGCCGAACCGGACGTGAACGAACAAACCGGCGTTGTGGTGCTGCGGATGCAATTCGCCAATCCCGACAAGCTGCTGCTGCCTGGCATGTATGTGCAGGTCGAAATCGCCACGACCACCGCCAAGGACGTCTATCTGGTGCCCCAACAGGCCATCAGCCGCGACCGGCGTGATCAGCCGACGGTTCTGGTTGTCGGCGCCGACAATGTTGTCGAAATGCGCCAGCTCTCGGTCATCAGCGACCGGGGCAGCGACTGGGTGGTAAACGACGGGCTGAATCCGGGCGACCGTGTCATTGTGGTTGGCCTGCAAAAAGCCGCCCCCGGTGCCACCGTGACCCCGCAAGAACAAGCGCCCGCTGACGCAGACTCTGCTCCGGCAGCAACCGAATAAATCAGGATCAGACCCCGCCATGGCTCGCTTTTTCATCGACCGTCCGATTTTTGCATGGGTCATTTCGATCTTTATCATGGGGATCGGCATTCTTGCGATTCAATCGCTGCCCGTCGCCCAATACCCGCAGATTGCCCCGCCCACGGTCACGGTGCGCGCAGTCTACCCGGGGGCCTCGGCCGAAACGGTTGCCAATACCGTCACGCAGGTGATCGAGCAGCAGATGACCGGCCTGGACGGTTTGCGCTATGTGTCGTCGTCGTCGACCTCGTCGGGCAGCGCCAGCGTGACACTGACTTTTGAAACCGGCACCGACCCCGACATCGCGCAGGTGCAGGTGCAGAACAAGCTGTCACAGGCCACTGCCCTGCTGCCCGAAGCGGTGCAGCGGCAGGGTGTGACGGTGCAAAAATCCTCGGCCGGCTTCCTGATGGTCGTGTCGCTGATTGCCGACAACGGCACCTATGACGCAACCGATCTGGGCGACTATCTGTCCACCAATCTGGTCAACGAACTCAGCCGAGTCGAAGGCGTGGGCAGTGCGCAGGTCTTTGGCGCGCAATATGCCATGCGCATCTGGCTGGACCCGGCCAAGCTGGCTGCCTTTGAACTGACGCCGTCGGATGTCGTGGCCGCAGTCTCTGCCGAGAACGCACAGATTTCCGCAGGGGCTTTCGGGTCGCGCCCCTCGGTCGACGGGCAGATGCTGAACGCCACGATCACCGCGCAATCCCTGTTGCGCACGCCCGAAGATTTCCGCCAGATCGTGCTGCGCGCCGAAACCGACGGCGGGCTGGTGCTGGTCAATGATGTTGCACGGGTCGAGATCGGCGCCGAAAGCTATGCCACCATCTCGCGTTACAACCGCAACCCCTCTGCCGGCCTGGCGATCAGCCTTGCCCCCGGTGCCAACGCACTGGACACCGCCGCCCTTGTTGAAACGCGGCTTGAGGAACTGGCGGAATTCTTTCCCGATGGGGTCGATTATGTGATCCCCTATGACACCACGCCCTTTGTGCGGATTTCAATCGAGGAGGTCGTCAAGACGTTGGTCGAGGCGATCGTGCTGGTGTTTCTGGTGATGCTCTTGTTCCTGCAAAACCTGCGTGCCACGCTGGTGCCCACACTGGCGGTGCCCGTGGTGCTGCTGGGCACATTCGGGGTGCTGGCGGCATTCGGCTTTTCGATCAACACGTTGACCATGCTGGCCATGGTGCTGGCCATCGGCCTGCTGGTGGATGATGCGATTGTTGTGGTCGAAAACGTCGAACGCATCATGGAGCAGGAAGGGCTGAGCCCGGTCGAGGCGACGCGCAAGTCGATGGACCAGATCACCGGCGCGCTGATCGGCATTGCCGTTGTGCTGTCGGCTGTTTTCGTGCCGATGGCCTTTTTTCCCGGATCAACCGGCGTAATCTACAAACAGTTTGCGGTGACGATCATTTCGGCCATGTCGCTGTCGGTTCTGGTGGCGCTGACCCTGACACCTGCCTTGTGCGCAACGCTGCTGAAACCGAAAACCCACGCCAAGCGGCGCGGATTTTTCGGCCTGTTCAACAAGGGCTTTGACAAGCTGATGACAGGCTATGGCAAGACTGTGGGCAAGCTGGTGCGCTGGCGGTTCCTGACCGGTCTGGCCTATATCGGTATCTTTGTTGCCATGGGCCTGCTGTTCGTGCGCACCCCCCAGGGCTTTCTGCCAGACGAAGATCAGGGCATTCTGTTCACCCTTATCCAGGCGCCAACAGGGGCCACCAGCGAACGCACGCTGGATGTACTCAAGCAGGTCGAGGATTACTACCTGGAACAGGAATCCGACATCGTGGATTCGGTGTTCGGCGTTGTCGGCTTCAGCTTTGCCGGTCAGGGCCAGAACGTCGGCATCATGTTTGTGCGCCTGAAAGACTGGGCCGACCGCGAAGCTGCAAACCAAAGCGCGCAGGCGCTGGCGGGCCGTGCCTTTGGCGCGTTCAGCCAGATACAGGATGCGATGGTGTTCCCCGTGGTGCCGCCTTCGGTGATCGAATTGGGCAACGTGTCCGGCTTTGATTTCTATGTACAGGCACGCGGCGGGCAGACCCATGAACAGTTGCTGGATGCACGCAACCAGTTGCTGGGCATGGGCGCACAAAGCCCGTTGATCGCCTCTCTGCGCCCCAGCGGGCTGGAGGACGCCGCCCAGTTCAAACTGGACATCGACTGGCGTCGCGCCGGCGCCATGGGAGTGACCGCGGCAGATGTGGGCAACCTGCTGACGATTGCCTGGGCCGGCCGCTATGTGAACGATTTCATCGACGAAGGGCGGATCAAGCGCGTCTATGTTCAGGGCGAGGCCGATGCCCGTGCCCTGCCCTCGGATCTGGCCAAATGGCGCGTGCGCAATGCCAGCGGCGGTCTGGTGCCATTTTCGAACTTTGCCGATGCCGAATGGGCTTTTGCGCCGCAGGGTGTGACCCGCTACAACGGCGTGCCTGCGATGCAGCTTCAGGGCGCACCGGCACCCGGCGTCAGCACCGGCGACGGTCTGGCCGAGATCTATCGGCTGGCCGAGCAGTTGCCCCCCGGCTTTCAGATCGCGCTGACCGGCCTGTCGCTGGAAGAGCAGGAATCGGGCAGTCAGGCACCGCTGTTGTACGGGCTGTCGCTGGCGGCAATTTTCCTTGCGCTGGCCGCGCTTTACGAAAGCTGGTCGATCCCCTTTGCGGTGATGCTGGCCATGCCCATCGGCGTGCTGGGCGCGCTGACAGGGGCCTGGCTGGGGGGGTTTGAAAACGGCGTGTTCTTTCAGGTCGGTCTGCTGACGGTGATCGGTCTGACAGGGAAAAACGCGATCCTGATTGTCGAATTCGCGCGCGACCGCCGCGCCGAGGGCGAGACGGTGATCGAAGCCGCCGTAGACGCTGCAAAACAGCGTTTCCGTCCGATCATCATGACGTCGATGGCCTTCTCTTTGGGCGTTCTGCCGCTGCTTCTCAGCACCGGCGCAGGCTCGGGCGGGCGCACGGCCATCGGCAGCGGCGTGGTGGCGGGTACGATTTCGGCCACCGTGTTCGGCGTGCTGTTCGTGCCGTTCTTTTTCGTCGTCATCTCGCGGCTGACCCGCAAGGGGCGCGCTGAAACCGGCTGATTGCGGCACAACCCGGCCGCGAAAAAAACCGGTTGTGATCCGCGAAAATACACTCTAGCCCTAGAGGCGAACAGCGTCAGACCGCACCGCGCGGCCCGACGCACGACATAATATCCGTCGGGGGGCCCCTTGGGGCTGAGAGGTGCATGCACCGACCCGTCGAACCTGATCCGGGTCATACCGGCGTAGGGAACGGGTAGGTTGCGCATCACATCGCGCAGGCTCTTTTTCCACGTCGGCAGTCCCACATACGTTGGAGATGCCCGTGGCCCACAGACCCCCGATTGCCTTGACCATTGCCGGTTCCGACAGTGGCGGTGGCGCCGGTATTCAGGCGGACATCAAGGCGATGTCGGCCAATGGCGTCTATGCTGCCAGCGTCCTGACCGCCATCACCGCGCAGAACACCATGGCGGTAACGGCTGTTCACGAGGTGCCCGCCGACATGGTCGCCGCGCAGATTGCGGCGGTTCTGGATGATCTGGATGTGGCGGCGGTCAAGCTGGGGATGCTGTCGGGCGCTGCCGTCATCGCAGCCGTGGCAGAGGGACTAGCGGGCTTTGCCGGGCCGGTTGTCGTTGATCCGGTGATGATTGCCAAATCGGGCGATGCGTTGTTGCATGACACTGCGGTTGACGCCTTGGCGCGCCGGATTCTGCCGCTGGCGACGCTGCTGACCCCCAACCTGCCCGAAGCCGCGCGGCTTCTGGGCGCGGCAGAGGCGAAAACCCCCGACGAGATGGCCGCACAGGGCATGCGCCTGCTGGCGATGGGGCCGCGAGCGGTCCTGATGAAGGGGGGACATGGCGCAGGCGAAACCTGCACCGACGTGCTGGTCGACGCCAGCGGCACCATCGCCACCCTGTCCGCGCCGCGCCTGCACACCCGCAACACCCATGGCACCGGCTGCACCTATTCCGCAGCCATTGCGGCGCAGCTTGCCCGTGGGGTGGACCTGCCCGCCGCCGTCGCCGCTGCGCATGGCTATCTGCAAGGGGCGATTGCCGCTGCCGACACATTGGACATCGGCGCGGGCCACGGTCCCGTCCACCATTTCCACGGTCAGTGGTGATGCATCGCATTACCATCATCGGCGCCGGTGTCGCGGGCCTGTGCGTGGCACGCGCCCTGCTGGATCGCGGCGCGCGGGTCACGTTGATCGACCGTCAGGCCACCCTTGGCCCGCAATCCTGTTCGTGGTGGGCCGGCGGTATGCTGGCCCCGTTCTGCGAGGGCGAAAGCGCCGAAGAACCCGTGGTGCGGCTGGGGCAGGAGGCCGTCGGCTGGTGGGCCGCCCACACGCAGGCCGTCCACAGGAACGGCACGCTGGTGATCTCGCCCGCCCGCGACACTGCCGAACTGACCCGCTTTGCCCGCCGCACCCGCAATCACAGCCCCGTGGACGCAGAACAAATCGCAGCACTGGAACCCGATCTGGCGAACCGTTTCACACGCGGTCTGTTCTTCAAGGACGAGGCCCACCTTGCCCCCCGCGACGCCCTTGCGCAACTGCGCGCGGGTCTGATCCGTGACGGGGTGATCTTTGAACAGGGTGATGCCGACCCCGATGCGCTGGCCCGCCAAGGCCTGACCATAGACTGCCGTGGCTTTCAGGCCCGCGCGCAAATCCCCGACCTGCGCGGCGTCAAGGGCGAGATGCTGGTGCTGTCCTGCCCCGACGTCACGCTGTCCCGCCCCCTGCGCCTGCTGCACCCGCGTATGCCGCTGTACATCGTGCCGCGCGGCGATGGTGTGTTCATGCTGGGGGCGACGATGATCGAAGGCCAGGCAGGCCGCCATGTCACCGCCCGCGCCCTGCTGGAACTGCTCAGCGCCGCCTATGCGCTGACCCCCGCCTTTGGCGAGGCCGAGGTGATCGAGATCGGCGTCGACAGCCGCCCCGCTTTTGCCGACAACCTGCCGCGCATCCGCCGGCACGGCAACCTGATCCGCGCCAATGGCTTGTTCCGGCACGGTTTTCTTCTGGCCCCTGCCCTCGCCCGCATGGTGGCCGGCCTGATTTATGACAACACAACCCCCGAGGTGATGGATGAAACTACAACTTAACGGAGACCCGATTGACACGCAGGCCGACACGCTGGCCGATCTGCTGACGGCACAGGGCCTTGGCGATGCCAAGGTGGCCACCGCCGTCAATGGCCGCTTTGTCCCCGCCGGCGCCCGCACCGCCTGCGGGCTGACCGATGGCGATTTGATCGAGGTTCTTGCCCCGATGCAGGGGGGCTGAGCGATGCGCGATTTTTACGGCACCACGCTCGCCAACGCCCTGATGCTGGGCACCGCGCAATACCCGTCGCCCGCCATTCTGGCCGATGCCTTCCGGCGCAGCGGCGCCAGCGTGGCCACCGTATCGCTGCGCCGCGAAAGCGGGCAGGACCGGGCGGGGCAGGATTTCTGGCAGCTGATCCGCGATCTGGGCGTGCAGGTGCTGCCCAACACCGCCGGGTGCCACAGCGTGAAAGAAGCGGTGACAACCGCCCATATGGCCCGCGAGGTCTTTGACACCAGTTGGATCAAACTGGAAGTGATCGGCGAGGAAGACACCCTGCAACCCGATGTTTTCGGGCTGGTCGAGGCCGCGCGCATCCTGACCGAGGACGGTTTTCAGGTGTTCCCCTATACCACCGAGGATCTGGTGGTGGCCGACCGCCTGTTGCAAGCAGGCTGCGAAGTGCTGATGCCATGGGGCGCGCCCATCGGCTCGGGGCTGGGGCTGAACAACATCTTTGGCCTGCGCGCTATGCGGGCGCATTTTCCCGATGTGCCGCTGGTGATTGATGCCGGTCTGGGCCTGCCGTCACAGGCGGCGCGGGCGATGGAGCTGGGCTTTGACGCGGTGCTGCTGAACACGGCTGTGGCCAAGGCAGGCGATCCGGCAGCAATGGCCGAGGCCTTTGCCACAGCCCTGCGCGCAGGCCAGTTGGCCCACGCCGCCGACCCGATGGAGCCGCGCGATATGGCCGCCCCCTCAACCCCCGTAATTGGCAAGGCGTTTTTGCAATGACACTGGATCGTTTCTATCCGATTTTTGACAGCGCCGACTGGATCGAACGGCTGGTGCCGCTGGGCATCAAGCTGGTGCAACTGCGCATCAAAGACGCCGACCCCGAAACCATCCGCGCCCATGTGAAACGGGCTCAGGCAGTCTGTGCCGCCCATGGCTGCACGCTGGTGCTGAACGACCACTGGTCGACGGCCATCGAAACCGGCTGTGACTGGCTGCATCTGGGACAGGAAGATCTGAATGGCGCCGATATTGATGCCATCCGCGCGGCGGGTCTGCGACTGGGCATCAGCACCCATGACAAGGCCGAACTGGCCCGCGCCCTGACGCTCAAGCCTGATTATATCGCGCTGGGGCCGATTTATCCGACCATTCTGAAACAGATGAAATGGCATCAACAGGGCGTGGAAAAGCTGACCACATGGCGTGAGTTGATCGGTGCGACACCCCTGATCGCCATCGGTGGTATGAACATCGACCGTGCGCCCGGTGCCTTTGCCGCCGGGGCCGATGTGGTCTCGGCTGTCACCGACATCACCCTGAACGCCGATCCCGAAGCGCGCATTGCCGCGTGGCTGGCGGCCACAAGATGAGCCGCTATGCCCGTCAGATGCTGCTGCCCGAAGTTGGCAGCGCCGGACAGGCCGCCATTGCCGCCGCCCGTGTTCTGGTGGTGGGCGCCGGTGGCCTTGCCGCGCCCGCTCTGCACTATCTGGCCGGCGCGGGCGTGGGGCATCTGACGCTGGTTGACGGCGATGTCGTGTCGCTGTCGAACCTGCACCGCCAGCCCCTGTTCCGCGAGGCAGATGTGGGCCGTCCGAAAGTCGAGGCGGCTGCCGAAACCCTGCGGGCGATGAACGCCGATTGCACCTTTACCCCCCTGCCCTGTGCGCTTGATCCGGCGAACGCGGCAAACCTTGTGGCGGGCGCAACGCTGGTGCTGGATTGCGCCGACAGCTTTGCCGCCAGCTATATCCTGTCAGACATCTGCCTTGATCTTGGCGTGCCGCTTGTCAGCGCCTCGGCGCTGGGGTTTGCGGGCTATGTGGGCGGGTTCTGTGGCGCCGCGCCGTCACTGCGTGCCGTGTTTCCCGACCTGCCCGACCGCGCCGCCACCTGTGCGACCGCCGGCGTGATGGGGCCGGTTGTGGGCATGATCGGCGCAGCGCAGGCGCAGATGGCTTTGGGTGTGATAATCGGTCAAACCCCGTCACCGCTGGGCCAGTTGATGCAGTTCGACATGCAAGGGATGCGCAGCAGCGGCTTTCGCTTCGACGGTGCCCCCGAGCCTGCGGACGGCCCGAAATTCATCGCCCCCCGTGACCTGACACCGCAGGATTTCGTCATTGAACTGCGCGACAGCGACGAAGCGCCTGTTCCCGTATCCCAACACGCGCACCGCACCAGCGTTGCGGAATTCCGCCAACAGAAATCCACCCCAAAAGACGGACAGCGCGCCGTTTTTGCCTGCCGCTCGGGGCTGCGGGCATGGCAGGCGGGCGCGCATTTGCGCAGCCACTGGGCCGGAGAAATCACCCTGATTGCAATGGGCGACACGCCCCCCACCGAAAGGCAAACCTGATGAAACTCACCGCCCTGACAACCGCCATGTCGCTGGCCGCAGCCCCGCTGCTGGCTGCGGACGACATGACCCTGATGCTGGACTGGTTCGTGAACCCCGACCACGGGCCGATCATCGTGGCACAAGAGCTGGGCTATTTCGCCGAGCAGGATCTGAACGTCGAAATCATCGCCCCCGCCGATCCTGCCGACCCGCCCAAGCTGGTCGCCGCGGGCAAGGCCGATCTGGCAATTTCCTATCAACCGCACCTGCACCTGCAAATCCACGAGGGCCTGCCGCTGCGCCGCGTCGGCACATTGGTCGCAACACCGCTGAACTGCCTGCTGGTGCTGGCCGACGGGCCGATCAAATCACCTGCCGATCTGACGGGCAAGAAGGTGGGCTTTTCCGTCAGCGGCGTCGAAGAGGCTGTTCTGGGCACGATCCTGCGCCACAACGGGCTGACCATGGACGCGGTTGAAATGGTCAACGTCAACTGGTCGCTGTCGCCCTCGCTGATGTCCGGTCAGGTCGATGCGGTGATCGGCGCCTATCGCAATTTCGAACTGAACCAGATGGAGATCGAAGGCGTGCCCGGCACATGCTTTTACGTCGAGGAACAGGGCCTGCCCGCCTATGACGAGCTGATCTATGTCGCCAATGCCGACACCATGGACAAGGATATGATCGCGCGCTTTCTGGCCGCGACCGAGAAGGCAACGCAGTATATCGTCAATCATCCCGACGAAAGCTGGGCGCTGTTCGCCAGCACATCCGCCGAATTGCAGGACGAACTGAACGCCCGCGCATGGGCCGACACGGTGCCGCGTTTCGCCCTGCGCCCCGGCGCGATGGACGTGGGCCGCTACGCCGCGTTCGAGACCTTTCTGAACGAAGCAGGCCTGACCACCCGGATGACCCCGGTTTCGGACATCGCAATCGACGTGACCGCACCATGAGCGCCCCGGACTATGGCAGCACCTACGCGCTGTGGCGCGCCGGTGCAGCGGGCACCTGGGATGATTACATGACCCATCCCTTTGTCGAAGGGCTGCGCGACGGCACCCTGCCGCGCAGTGCGTACCTGCATTATCTGGTACAGGATTACGTCTATCTTGTACATTATGCCCGCGCCTGGTCGCTGGGCGTGATCAAATCCGAAACCTTGGAGGAGATGAAGGTCTGCGCCGCCACGGTGGATGCGCTGACCAACCGCGAAATGTCGCTGCATGTGCGCACCTGCGCGGCGGCAGGCATTGACGAACAGACCCTGTTCAACGCCACCGAAGAGGTCGCGAACCTGGCCTATACCCGCTATGTGATCGACGCGGGGCTTCAGGGCGATTTCATCGACCTGATGGCGGCGCTTGCGCCCTGTGTGTTCGGCTATGGCGAAATCGGCCTGCGACTGGCCCGCGAACAGGTGCCCGACACGCCCTATGCCGACTGGATCAGCACCTATGGCGGGGCGGATTATCAGCAGGTCTGCACCACCGTCGGCGCGATGATCGACAGCGCCGTGGCGCGGCGCATTGGCGATCTGGAAACCTCGCCGCGCAGACAGACGGTGCAAGACCGGTTCACACGGGCCACGGCGCTTGAGGTCGGATTCTGGCAGATGGGATTTGACGGGCGATGACCGAGGTTCCGGGCATTCACCTTGCCGGACGGCACCACATTGACGGGCAGCTGTTGTTCGATGCCAACCTCACGCTGCCCGCCGGTCAGTGGACCTGTCTTCTGGGCCGCTCGGGGGTGGGCAAGTCGACCATCCTGCGGCTGATTTTGGGGCTGGAAACCGGCGGGCAGTTCGCCGGCACCATCACCGCCACGGACGGTGCAGCGCTGGACGGGCGCATCAGCTATATGGCGCAGTCCGACCTGTTGCTGCCGTGGCTGTCGGTGCTGGAGAACACCTGTATCGGCGCGCGCCTGCGCGGGCGCGCGCCTGATCTGGACCGTGCGCAGGCACTGCTGGCGCGCGTCGGGCTGCTGGCCCATGCGGACAAGACACCGAACCAGTTGTCCGGCGGGATGCGCCAGCGGGTCGCGCTGGCCCGCACCCTGTTCGAAGACCGCCCGCTGGTGCTGCTGGACGAGCCGTTTTCGGCACTGGACGCCGGCACCCGCGCCGACATGCAGGAACTGGCCGCCGAAGCCTTGCAGGGGCGCACCGTGCTGCTGGTCACCCACGATCCGGCCGAGGCCGCGCGTCTGGCGCATCAGATCATCGTCATGACCGCCGCAGGCGCGCAGGTCTGGCCGGTGCCCGAAACACCTGCACTGCGCGCGATTGACGACGGGCAAACCTTTGACTGCCAGACCCGCCTGCTGGCCCATCTGAGGGCAGCGGCATGAGGGCGCGTGACATTGTGCTGGCGGTGCTGCTGGGGCTGGGCCTGTGGCAAG
The DNA here is from genome assembly GCF_022788695.1 of Pseudosulfitobacter sp. DSM 107133. NCBI lineage: Bacteria > Pseudomonadati > Pseudomonadota > Alphaproteobacteria > Rhodobacterales > Roseobacteraceae > Pseudosulfitobacter > Pseudosulfitobacter sp. DSM 107133. The sequence continues at coordinate 287,544 of NZ_CP085155.1, read as the reverse complement.
GGCTGGTGATGCTGACGGGTGCCCCTCATTTCATCCTGCCCTCGCCGTGGCGGGTGGCGCAGGCGGCCTTTCGCAGCCGTGCGATAATTGCCGAAAACACATGGGTCACTGCAACCGAAGTGCTGCTGGGGCTGGGGCTGGGCACCCTGTTTGGGGCCGTCACCGCGATCCAGCTGGCCCTGTCGAAAACCGCCGAGCGGCTGATGCTGCCGATACTGGTGTTCACACAGGCCGTGCCGGTCTTTGCGCTGGCGCCGTTGCTGACGCTGTGGTTCGGCTATGGCATGGGGTCCAAGGTGGTGATGGCGGTGCTGATCATCTATTTCCCCGTCACCTCGGCCTTTCACGACGGGCTGGTGCGCATTGATCAGGGCTATCGCGATCTGGCGGTGTCGATGGGTGCCGGCAAATACCAGTTCATGCGCCACATGCAAATTCCCAACGCGCTGCCGGGTCTGGCAACGGGGCTGAAGCTGGCGGCGGTCTATGCGCCCATCGGGGCGGTGATCGGTGAATGGGTGGGTGCCTCGAAAGGGCTGGGCTACCTGATGCTGCTGGCCAACGGGCGTGCCAAGATTGACCTGATGTTTGCCAGCCTGATCGTGCTGGCAGTGCTGACCGTGGCGCTGCACATTGTGGTGGGCCGGCTTGCAGACGGGCTGGCACGCTATGCCAAGGGGCGCTAAGCCCGCAACTGGAACCCCCGCGCGATGTGGTCGCGCACGAACCAGATCAGCGCCACACCCGGCACCAGTGACAGCACCATCATCGCCATCACCAGCCCGATGTCGGTCTGGAAGGTAAACAGCGCGTCGATGGCCATGGTGATCGGTTTGCCCCCTGTCGATGTCAGGATACGGGCAAAGACGACCTCGACCCAGGAGAAGATAAAGCAGAAGAAACAGGCCACCCCGACCCCCGGCGCAATCACCGGCAACAGGTGGCCAACAAAGAACCGCGGCAGCGAATGTCCGTCCAGAAAGGCGGTTTCGTCAAACTCGCGCGGCACGGCAGAGATGAAGCTTTCCAAGATCCAGATGGCGATCGGGATGTTGAACAGGCAATGCACCAGCGCGATGCCAAAGGGGGAATTCAGCAGCCCCAGCCGCGCAAACAGCAGGAAGATCGGCAGCGACAGCACCACGGGCGGCGTGATGCGAAAGGCCAGCAGCAACAGGAACACATGCCGGTCCCCGACAAAGCGGTAGCGCGACAGCGCATAGGCGGCAGGCAGCGCCACGGACAGTGTCAGCACCACATTGGCGGTCACATAGGTCAGCGAATTGCCCAAGGATGCGACCAGCGCGGGGCTGGCAAAGATATTGCGGTAGTTCACCAGCGACCAGTCACCCACGGTTACCCCCGGATGCGGCAGGGTCACGGTCAGGCTGAGCACAATCGCCTGCACCAGCGGCCCGATGATGAACACGGCCAGCGCCAGCAGGGCCAGCGTGCGCAAGATGCCCCGCATGCTCATTTGACCTCGCGCTGCATGGCAACGCGGAACAGCCATGCCACCGTAAGCACCAATAGGAAATACAGAACCGACCGCGCGGCGGCAGGGCCGTAGTTGAAGGCGTTGATTTCCTCGCCCAGCTCCAGCGACAGGAATGCAGTGGCCCCCATCGGTCCGCCTGCGTTGATGCCAAAGGCTTCGACATAGATCATCAGGCTGTCGATCACCCGCAACAAAAGCGCCATCAGCAGGACGGGCCGGATCTTGGGCAGCTGGATGTGCCAGAACACCTGAGCGCGCGACGCGCCGTCGATGCGGGCGGCCTGATAATAGGAGGGCGGGATCGCGGACAGGCCGGAATAGGCCAGGATCACCACCAGCCCGATCCAGTGCCATGTGTCGACCGTGACCAGCAACGCATAGGTGTGAACGGCGTTGAACTTATAGTCGAAATCGAACCCGATGGCGTCGAACATCTGCGCCACGGTCCCGTAGGTCGGGTGCAGCAGGTTCAGCCAGATCATCGGGATCAGGTTCCACGGCACCACCAGCGGGATCGCCACCAGCATCAGCACCAGACTGCCCGCCAGCCGCCCGCGCGGGATCATCAACGCGATGGCGATGCCCAGCGGAAACTGCACCAGCACCACCAGCGCCGAGAACAACAGGCTGCGCCCGAGGGCGGCGTAGAGGTCGGGCGTGCCGACCAGTTCGGCAAACCATTCTGTGCCCACCCAGAACCGGCTTTGCAGGGTGAAGATGTCGAAGAACGCATAGTTGAACACCGCGATCAGCGGCACCAAACCGACGATCCCCAGCACCGACATCGCGGGCAGCATCAGCAGCCACGCGCGGTTGTCGGGGCGTTGGTTGCTCACAACGCCGCCCGCAGGATGTCCTCGTAGGTGTTCACCGGCAGCGGCACGGCGTTCTTCTGGCTGGAGGATGCGGCGCGGCCCTGGGCGGCCAGATCGGGCAGCATTGCATCGGTAGCGCCATAGTCGGCCAGTCGCGGCAAGCCCTGCGCGGTCATCCACGCGGCCAGCCCCGACAGCGCGTCGCCGCCCTGTTCGGGGGCAAAGACATCGGCCACTTCGGCGGCGCAACCGGCCACGCAACTGGCACCTGCGGTGGCATTCGCGCGCATCACCGGCACCAGCAACCGTCCGCACAGCGCCCCGTGCGGCGCGCCCAGCCGTGCGCCCAGAACCGCCGCCAGACCATGCGCCGCCCCCAGCCCGCCGTTGGCGAGCGCCATGCCACTGGCCAGCGACGCCCAGGCCATGGCGGGCCAGCCTGCCCTGTCGTCCGCGACCACGTCGCGCAGGGCACGCAAGGCACCGGGCAGCGCCTGCGCCGTCAGCGCGCGGGTAAAGGGGGTGGCGGCGACCGATGTCTGCGCCTCGATCAGCTGGGTGACCGCGTCCAGCCCCGCGTGCAGGGCAATGGCACGGGGTGCTCCGGCCATCAGGTCTGGGTCCACCAGCGCGTGATCGGGAAACAGGGCGCGGCCGCGTATGCTCAGCTTGGTGCCCAGTGTCGGCACGTCCAGCACCGCGTTGCGCGTGACCTCGGCCCCCGTCCCTGCCGTCGTGGGCAGCGCGATCAGGCGCAGATCGGCGCGGTGGTCCAGCAGCGCAGGATCAATGCGGGAAAAGTCATCGCTCAGCCGCACGCCCGTGCCTGCCAGCACCGCCAGCACCTTGCCCGTGTCCAGAACCGAGCCACCGCCGCAGGCAACAACCGTGCCAACAGCAATGCCCTCCAGCGCATCGAGGGCCGCGTTGATGCTGTCCACCGAGGGTTCGCCCGTGCAGCGGATCACACAGGCCACATCGCCCAGCATCTGCAACACCGGATCAGAGGCCGCGCCGCTGGCACCTTGTACAAAAACCACTGGATTATGTACAAGATCCGGCAACCTGGCAGCGCTGCCCGCGCCAAAGGCAATCTGCACAGGGCAGTCGATGGCAAAGGGCGTCATCGCGTCAATACCGCAGCGTGCTGTCGACGGCGCGTTTCCAATTCGCGTATTTGGTGGCGCGGGCCTCTTCGCACAGTGTTGGCGTGAACTGTCGGTCCAGCGCCCATTGCCGGCCGAATGCCTTTTGATCGGGCAGCGCGTCGGCCTGCATACCGGCCAGCCACGCAGCGCCCAAGGCGGTGGTTTCCAGAACCCTGGGCCGGTCCACCGGTGCGCCGATGATGTCCGACAGGAATTGCATCGCCCAATCCGACGCGCTCATCCCGCCGTCAACGCGCAGCACCCCACGGCCCGTATCATCGGCCCAGTCGGCATACATCGCTTCGAGAAGATCGCGGGTCTGGTAGCCAACGCTTTCCAGCGCCGCCTTGGCCAGCTCCTCGGGGCCGGAATTGCGCGACAGGCCAAAGATCGCGCCACGGCAATCGGGGTTCCAGTAGGGCGCGCCAAGGCCGGTAAAGGCGGGCACAAGGATCACGTCCTGCGCGGGGTCGGCGTTTTCGGCCAGCGGTTGCGTCTGCGACGCCTCGCGGATGATCTTCAGCCCGTCGCGCAGCCATTGCACCACGGCGCCGGCCACAAAAATCGACCCTTCCAGCGCATAGGTCGGCTTGCCGTCCAGTTGATAGGCAATCGTCGTCAGCAACCGGTTGTTCGAGCGTACCGGCGTGTCGCCCGTGTTCAGCAAGGCAAAGCAGCCGGTGCCATAGGTCGATTTCATCATGCCGGGTTCAAAACACGCCTGACCGATGGTCGCGGCCTGCTGGTCGCCCGCCACGCCCAGAATGGGGATCGGGCGGCCAAACAGATCGGCGCGGGTGGTGCCGAAATCGGCGGCGCTGTCACGCACATCCGGCAGCATCGACATGGGCACGCCCATCAGGTCACAGATGGTCTGGCTCCAGCGTCCCTTGCGGATGTCATAGAGCATGGTGCGCGCGGCGTTGGTGGCGTCGGTGGCGTGCACCTCGCCGCCTGTCAGCTTCCAGATCAGATAGCAATCGACAGTGCCGAACAGCAGATCGCCCGCCTGTGCGGCGGCGCGCGCGCCGTCGACGTTGTCGAGGATCCATTTGACCTTGGTCGCGGAAAAATACGGGTCCAGCAGCAGGCCGGTGCGGTCGGCCACCATGTCGGCGTGGCCCGCATCACGCAGGGATTTGCAGAAATCGGCGGTGCGCCGGTCCTGCCAGACAATCGCGTTATAGACCGGCTTGCCAGTCTTCTTGTCCCACACAACAGTGGTTTCGCGCTGGTTGGTGATACCGATGGAAATGATGTCCTGCGCGTCAATGCCTGCGCGTTCGATCACGGCGCGGCAGGTGCCTGCGGTGGTGCTCCACAAGTCGGAGGGATCGTGTTCGACCCAGCCGGATTTGGGGAAAATCTGGGGGAATTCCTCTTGCGAGGTCGCTTTGAGGTTCAGGGTTTCGTCAAACAGGATGGCACGGCTGGATGTGGTGCCTTGGTCGATCGACAGGATGTATTTCATTGCAGTCACACGCTCTGGATCAAATGGGCAAACGGGGGGCCAGATATGGCCCCCCGCAGTATCATGCAATCAGGGATTATTCCCAGGATTTGATCAGCTCGTCATAAGCGACGGTCTTGGGCTCTTCGTCCTCGTTTGCCAGCTTGGGATAAGGTGCACCGGGCTGTTCGAACCAGTATTCGGCGCTTTCCTCCGGGTTCAGCTTGGGACCAAGATCGCCCTGCACGCCGGCACGTTCCAGACGCTGAAGCACTTTTTCCTGATCGGCGCAAAGCGCATCCAAAGCCTGCTGGGGTGTTTTCGCACCGGACATGGCGTCGCCGATGTTCTGCCACCACAGTTGGGCCAGCTTGGGGTAATCCGGCACGTTTGTACCCGTTGGCGACCATGCCACACGCGCGGGCGAGCGGTAGAATTCGACCAAACCACCCAGACGCGGTGCGCGCTCGGTGAAGTGTTCGCTGTCGATGGTCGATTCACGGATAAAGGTCAGGCCCACATCCGATTTCTTGAGATCAACCGTTTTCGACACCACGAACTGTGCATAAAGCCAAGCGGCCTGTGCGCGGTCCACGGGGGTCGATTCCATCAGCGTCCAGCTGCCTGCGTCCTGATAGCCGATCTTCTGGCCCTCTTTCCAATAGGCACCGTGGGGCGAAGGGGCCATGCGCCATTTGGGCGTGCCGTCTTCGTTCATCACGGGCAGACCGGGTTTCACCGTGTCGGCGGTAAAGGCGGTGTACCAGAACATCTGTTGCGCGACGTTGCCCTGCGCGGGGATCGGGCCCGCTTCGGAGAAGGTCATGCCGGCCGCGGCGGGTGGCGAGTATTTTTGCAGCCATTCGATTGCCTTGGTCACCGCATAGACGGCAGCGGGCGAGTTGGTGGCACCGCCGCGTGTCACGCACGAGCCTGTGGGCTGGGATTGTTCGTTGACGCGAATGCCCCATTCATCGACGGGCAGACCGTTTGGTTCACCCACATCGCCCATGCCGGCCATCGACATCCACGCATCGGTGTAACGCCAGCCCAGGCTGGGGTCTTTCTTGCCGTAGTCCATGTTGCCAAAGACTTCGCCCGAGACATCCATGTGGCTGAGGTCACGACCGGTGAAGAATTCGGCAATGTCCTCATAGGCCGACCAGTTGACCGGAACGCCCAGATCATAGCCGTATTTCTCTTTGAAATCGGCCATGTTCTTTTCGTCGTTGAACCAGTCATAGCGGAACCAATAGAGGTTCGCGAACTGCTGGGTCGGCAGCTGGTACAGCTTGCCATCGGGGCCGGTGGTGAACGACGTGCCGATGAAATCGTCCAGATCCAGCGTGGGCAGGGTCACGTCCTTGCCTTCGTTCGCCATCCAGTCGGTCAGGTTGCGCACCTGCTTGTAGCGCCAGTGGGTGCCGATCAGGTCGCTGTCGTTGATATAGGCGTCATAGATGTTTTCGCCAGACTGCATTTGTGTTTGCAGCTTTTCGACAACGTCGCCTTCGCCGATCAGGTCATGGGTGACCTTGATGCCGGTGATCGCGGTGAAGGCAGGCGCCAGCACCTGGCTTTCGTATTCATGCGTGGTGATGGTTTCCGAGACGACCTTGATCTCCATGCCCTCATAGGGCTTGGCAGCGTCGACAAAGAACTGCATCTCGGCTTCCTGATCGGCGCGCGACAGGGTCGAGACATCGCCGATCTCGGCATCGAGGAACGCCTTGGCGGCCTCCATGTCGGCAAAGGCCGGGCTGCCAAGCAGTCCCAGCGCAACGACCACGGCCGTTGAGGATTTCAGTGATAAATTCATAATGTTTCCTCCCTTATGAATGTGGAAATTAACGTGGTCGCAGGGCCCCACATGCCCCTGCGCCCATCACTTACACCCAGCGAAACACCGCTGCGGCGTAGATCAGACAGACAATCATCGCATAGGGCTGCGCTGCCCCCACCAACCCCAGCCAGCCGAGGTTGATAAAGGCACTGCCCAGAAGCGTGATAAACAAACGGTCCCCGCGCGTGGTTTCCATCCCCAGCACGCCGCGGCGCGGCGTTTCGGGGAATTTGATCGCCAGCACCGTAAAGGTGACCAGCAGCGACGCGATGACCATAAAGAAGATCGCGGTCGGCCATGTCCAAGCCATCCAGTCCATGTGTCGGCTCTCCTCTTAAACCCGGCCCAGGGCAAAGCCCTTGGCGATGTAGTTGCGCACGAAATAGATGACCAAGGCCCCCGGCACGACGGTCAGGATGCCCGCCGCCGCCAGCACGCCCCAGTCGATGCCGCTGGCGCCTTGGGTCCGTGTCATGATGGCGGCAATCGGCTTGGCGTCCACGGTGGTCAGCGTGCGGCTCAGCAGCAGTTCGACCCACGAGAACATGAAGCAGAAGAACGCCGCGACCCCGATGCCGCTGGCGACCAGTGGCATGAAGATCTTGATAAAGAAGCGCCCGAAGCTGTAGCCGTCGATATAGGCGGTTTCGTCAATCTCTTTGGGCACGCCGCGCATGAAACCTTCCAAAATCCACACCGCCAGCGGCACGTTGAACAGGCAATGCGCCAGTGCCACGGCGATGTGGGTGTCGAACAGGCCCACGGAGGAATACAGCTGGAAGAACGGCAGCGCGAAGACGGCCGGCGGGGCCATGCGGTTGGTCAGCAGCCAGAAGAACAGGTGTTTGTCGCCCATAAAGCTGTAGCGGCTGAACGCATAGGCCGCAGGCAGCGCCACGGTCAGGCTGATCACGGTGTTCATCACCACATAGATCAGCGAGTTGACATAGCCCATGTACCACGCCGGATCCGTCAGGATCGTGGCATAGTTGTCGAACGTCAGATCGCGCGGAAACAGGGTAAAGCTGTTCAGGATTTCGGTGTTGGTCTTCAGGCTCATGTTCAGCAGCCAATAGATCGGCAGCATCAGAAACAGCAGATAGAGGGTCATCACCACGGCAGAGCCTTTGATCCGCACCCGGCGTTTTGCGGCGGGTTGGGCGGCCCTGTCGGCGGGGAATGTTGCGGTATCGGTCATCTTATCCCTCCTTCGCGTCAAGCGTTGTCATGACAGTGTAAAACACCCATGAAATCAGCAGGATCACCAGAAAATACATCAACGAGAACGCGGCCGCCGGTCCAAGGTCGAATTGCCCCAGCGCCATCTTGACCAGATCGATCGACAGCAATGTGGTGGCGTTGCCCGGACCGCCGCCGGTGACCACGAAGGGTTCGGTGTAGATCATGAAGCTGTCCATGAAGCGCAGCAGAATGGCGATCATCAGCACGCCTGCCATCTTGGGCAGTTCGATAAAGCGGAACACGGCCCAGCGGCTTGCCTGATCAATCTTGGCGGCTTGGTAATAGGCGTCAGGGATGGATTTCAGCCCGGCAAAGGCCAGCAGTGCCACCAGCGATGTCCAGTGCCAGACATCCATCACCACCACCGTGGTCCATGCGGCAAAGATGTCCTGCGTGTAGTTGTAGGAGATGCCCAGCTTGTCCAGCGTATAGCCCAGCAGGCCAATGTCGACGCGCCCGAAAATCTGCCAGATGGTGCCGACCACGTTCCACGGGATCAGCAGCGGCAGCGACATCACAACAAGGCAGAAGCTGGACCAGAACCCCGATTTGGGCATGTTCAGCGCCACGAAAATGCCCAGCGGGATTTCAATGGCCAGAATGATCCCCGAGAACATCAGCTGACGCCCCAGCGCATCCCACATGCGGTCCGAATGCAGCATTTCCTCGAACCATTCGAGGCCGGCCCAGAAGAACTGGTTCTGCCCGAAGGTGTCCTGCACCGAATAGTTGACAACTGTCATCAACGGGATGACGGCGGAAAAGGCGACCAGCAGCAGCACCGGCAACACCAGAAACCATGCTTTTTGATTGACTGTCTTGTTCATCAGGCGGCCTCCCCCTGTTGGCGCCAGTCGTCGACATAGACGTTGACCTGCGCGGTATCGAACGCCACGCGGGTCATGTCCGGCGTGATCTCGGTGCCTTCGGCGGCGACAATGTTGATTTCGTTGCCGAACAGGTCGGCGCGGATGATCTTGTGGCGGCCCACATCCTCGACGCGGCGCACCTTGACAGGCAGGCCCTCGCCCTCGGTCAGGGTCACGAATTCGGGGCGCACGCCCAGTTTCACGTCACCGTTCAGCGCGCCGTAATGCTGCCCCAGCGCAACCTGCGCGCCGTGCACGGTGGCCTGCGTGCCGTCGACCGATGCCGGGATCAGGTTCATGCCGGGCGAGCCGATGAAATAGCCCACGAATGTATGTTCGGGCCGCTCGAACAGCTCTTGCGGTGTGCCGATCTGGACCACGCGGCCATCGTGCATGACCACCACCTTGTCAGCGAAGGTCAGCGCCTCGGTCTGGTCGTGGGTCACATAGATCATGGTGTGCCCGAATTCGTGGTGCAGCGATTTCAACTGCGTGCGCAGTTCCCATTTCATATGCGGGTCGATCACGGTCAGCGGTTCGTCGAACAGCAGTGCGTTCACGTCCTCGCGTACCATGCCGCGGCCCAGCGAAATCTTTTGCTTGGCATCCGCCGTCAGACCACGGGCGCGCTTGTTCAGAACGTCCTGCATCCCGATCATTTCGGCAATCTTTTGCACCCGCTCGGCCACATAGGCAGCACTTTCGCCGCGGTTGCGCAGCGGAAAGGCCAGATTGTCGTGTACGGTCATCGTGTCGTAGACCACCGGAAACTGGAACACCTGCGCGATGTTGCGATCTGCGGTGCTGGCCTGTGTCACGTCCTTGCCATCAAACAAGATGCGCCCCTGGCTGGGGTGCAGCAGGCCCGAGATGATGTTCAACAAAGTCGACTTGCCACAGCCCGAGGCACCCAGCAGCGCATAGGCCTCGCCGTCGGCCCAGTCGTGGTTCAGTTCTTTCAGCGCAAAGTCGGCTTCGGATGTCGGTTTGGGCAGGTAGGAATGTGCCAGATTGTCGAGGGTAATCTTTGCCATGTCTCAAGCCGCCAATGCATAAGAAGCGGGCGCAACTAGGTCGCCGGCTTCGGTGAAAATGTAGACGTGGGCGGGGTTCAGGAACACCGCCTGTTCCGCCCCCGGTTTCAGGTCATGCACGCCGTGCACCAGCCCCACCCATGTGTCGCCGTGGTGGTCGAGGTGGACAAAGGTTTCGGAGCCCGTCAGCTCGGTAACGATCACGCGGGCGTCGAATTGCAAGGCGCCCTCGGCGTGGTGCGCAATTTCAAGGTGGTTGGGCCGGAAGCCCGCCAGATAGCGCCCGTCGGCCAGATCGGCCAGCGGGCCGGTGGCCGCTGCGGTTTGACCAGTGCCAAACATCAGGCTGCCGCCGGTCTTGCTGATGGTCATGAAATTCATCGGCGGATCGCTGAACACCCGCGCGGTGGTTGCATCAACCGGCTGGCGGTAGACATGCGGCGTGGGGCCGAACTGGGTTACGCGGCCTTGCCACAGGGTCGCGCAATTGCCGCCCAGCAGCAGCGCCTCTTCGGGTTCGGTGGTGGCATAGACAAAGACCGCACCGGATTCCTCAAAGATCTTCGGGATCTCGACGCGCAATTCCTCGCGCAGTTTATAGTCGAGGTTGGCCAGCGGTTCATCCAGCAGCACCAGCCCCGCATTCTTGACCAGCGCGCGCGCCAGCGCACAGCGCTGTTGTTGCCCGCCCGACAGCTCCAACGGTTTGCGGTCCAGAAACGGACCCAGCTGCATCAGATCGGCGGCCTGTTTCACCGCCACGTCAATTTCGGATTTCGATTTGCCCATCAGCCGCATGGGGGATGCGATGTTGTCATAAACCGTCATCGACGGGTAGTTGATGAACTGCTGGTAAACCATCGCCACCTTGCGGTCCTGCACGCGCATGCCGGTCACGTCCTGACCTTCCCAGAACAGGCGGCCCGTGGTGGGTGCATCCAGACCGGCCATCAGCCGCATCAACGATGTTTTCCCCGACGAGGTCGGCCCCAGAAGCACGTTCATCGTGCCGCGTTCCAGTGTCAGGTCGGTGGGGTGAATGTGCACCTCGCCGTTCACCACCTTCGACACGTTTTTGAACTCAAGCGTCATGTCGCCCCCCTATTGCGCCGCTGCGGCAGTTGCCTGCTGCGCATGCGCCTCAATCCATTCCTGCAAGCGGTCGATGTCCGCTGCATCCATCCGCAAGCCCAGCTTGCTGCGCCGCCAGACCACATCCTGTGCGGTGCGCGCATATTCCTTTTGCATCAGCCATGCGACTTCGCTGGCTGTCAGTGTCGCGCCGAAATCCGTTCCCAGATCAGCGGGCGTCTTGGCCCCCTGCAACATCTCGGCTGCCTCGGTGCCATAGGCGCGCACCAGTCGCAGCGCCCAGCGGTCGGTGAGGAAGGGAAACGCCTGCTTCAGGCCCGTTACCAGATCGTCCACCCCGTCCACCGGAAAGTCGCCACCGGGCAGCGGCACGCCTGCGGTCCAGACCTTGTCGACCCCATCGAAATGATGCGCGATCTGTTCCATCGCGGTTTCGGCCAGCCGGCGGTAGGTGGTGATCTTGCCGCCAAAAACGCTGAGGGCCGGTGCGCCCCGGCTGGTGTCGGTCTTGATCACATAGTCGCGGGTGGCCGCGCTGGCGCTGCTGGCACCGTCATCATAGAGCGGACGCACACCGGAATAGGTCCACACCACATCCGCGTCGGAAATCGGTTTCGCCAGATAGCCGTTGATAAAGTCGATCAGATACGACTGTTCCTCGGGCGTGATCTGCGGTTTCACATCCGCATCCGTATGGTCCATGTCGGTGGTGCCGATCAGGGTAAAGTCGGTCTCGTAGGGGATCGCAAAGATAATCCGCCCGTCGGTGCCCTGAAAGAAATAGCATTTGTCGTGGTCAAACAGCCGCTTGGTCACGATATGGCTGCCACGCACCAGACGCACGCCGCTTTGCGAATTGCTTTTCAGCGTGCCGCGCAGCACGTCGCCCACCCATGGGCCGGCTGCATTCACCACCATCCTGGCGGTCATGGTGCGGGTTGTGTCGCCCTCTTGCAGGGTCACCTGCCACAGGCCATCGACCACCGTGGCGCTGATGACCTTGGTGCGCGTCATGATCCGTGCGCCGCGCGCTTCGGCGTCGCGGGCGTTCAGAACCACCAGACGTGAATCCTCGACCCAGCAGTCGGAATATTCGAATGCCTTTTCAAACTTCGGGTCCAGCGGCCGCCCCTCGGGTGCGCTGCGCAGGTCCAGCCTGGACGTGCCGGGCAGGATCTTGCGCCCGCCCAGATTGTCATACAGGAACAGCCCCAGACGGATCAGCCAGGCCGGGCGGCGGCCCCGCATCCACGGCATCACCACGCTGAGCAGTTTCGACGTGGGCGTGGTCATGTCAAAGCGGGCAGAGTCGTGAAAGGGCAGAACAAAGCGCATCGGCCAGGCAATATGCGGCATCGCGCGCAGCAACACTTCGCGCTCGATCAGCGCCTCGCGCACCAGACGCAGTTCAAAATATTCCAGATAGCGCAGACCGCCGTGAAACAGCTTGGTCGAAGACGCAGAGGTTGCCGAGGCAATATCGTTCATCTCGGCCAGACAGACCGACAACCCACGGCCCGCCGCGTCACGCGCAATGCCACATCCGTTGATGCCGCCGCCGATAATCAACAGGTCACAGTCTGGTTTCATCAAAGCCTCCCCTGCGACGTTACCGCCGCTTGGAGGGGAGGTTACAAGTTTCACGCGCGTTTGGAAGGTAAAAATGTTCGTTTCTGCTCGTTTTTTGCCAACAAGCTGAAATCAAACCTAATTTCACGCAGAAACGCGCGGCAATTTACAAGTACACGGGGAAAACCGCACAATAGCGCAGGTCGTGTTGATCGATTCGCGAAGATTTGGGAGGCAAAATGAGTCAATCCTTGCGCAAACCGGAGATTATCAAGATCGCGCGCCGCGAAGGCCGTGTGACGGTTGACGGGCTGGTCGATCACTTTGGTGTCGCCCCGCAGACCATTCGCCGCGACCTGACCGAGCTGGCAGATTCCGGCAAACTGGAACGGGTGCATGGCGGCGCGGTGCTGCCATCCACCACCACCAACATCGGGTATAGTGAACGCCGCGAGCTGAATCAGGCCGCGAAAGTCGACATTGCGCGCATCTGCGCCCGCCAGATCCCCAATGATTGCTCGGTCTTTCTGAACATCGGCACCACAACCGAAGCCGTTGCCGCCGAATTGCTGCATCATCAGGGCCTGCTGGTTGTGACCAACAATATCAACATTGCCATGATCCTGTCGCAAAACCCCAGCGTCGAAGTGGTGGTGACAGGCGGCAACCTGCGCCGGTCTGATGGCGGGTTGATCGGGGATCTGGCGACACAGACGATCCGCCAGTTCCAGTTCGATCATGCGGTGATCAGCTGTTCGGCGCTGCGTGACAACGGCGATCTGATGGACTTTGACATTCAGGAGGTGGGCGTCAGCAAAACCATCATCGCCCATTCAGAAGAAGTGTTTCTTGTGGCGGACGGATCCAAGTTCGAACGCAAGGCCCCTGCCCGCATCGCGTCGATGGCCGAGGTTGATGTGTTCTTTACCAATCAACCCCTTTCGACGGCCTGCGCCGAATTCTGCGAAAGTGTCGGTACAAAGGTTCTCTACGCATAGTTGAACGCAATGCTGCCACAATTGACGGCTTGCAACCCGGTCTATTGGCGACTTTCAGCGCAATCATTGCCGTAATCCGTCCGGCGACACTAATTTTTCGCGAATGCGTCTCAAAAATGCCCCGTTTTCCTGACGTCTTAAGAACAACTTAAAGCAGATCAATTTCTGCCAGCGGTAGAAACGAATTTGAGGAATGAAACCTATGATGCATATCCTTGCTGTGGATGACGATCCGGTCATTCTGGACCTGCTACGCGGCAGCCTGACCGAAGAAAAAAACTACCTGCTGACCTGTGCCGCATCGGCCGAGGAAGCTTTGGACATTGTGCGCGAGTCGCCGCGGCTGTTTGATTGTTTCCTTGTGGACATCATGCTGCCGGGTGTTGACGGGATTGAAATGTGCGAAATGATCCGTGCCTGTGCCGCATATCGCAGCACGCCGATCCTGATGATGACGGCCAGCCGCGAAGCGGGCCTGATGCAGCGCGCGTTCTTCGCAGGTGCCACCGATTACATCTCGAAGCCGCTGGAAGGTGTCGAACTGGGCGCGCGGATCAACTCTGCGGGCCTGCTGAACGCCAGCCTTCTGCGCGAACGCGAAGCACAGCATACGCTGGGCGAGCTGACCGCATTGGTCAAGGTGCGCTTTGAAGAAGCGTTCAAGCTGGACGTGCCGGGCATGTCGAACTTGCTGGAAATGGAAAACCATCTGCTGCGTTTGCAAACCGGTTGCTATGCGATGAACCTGTTCAGTGTCGAAGCGCAGGGCATGAAAACCGCACACGCCACGGTGTCGGCCCCCGCCTTTCGCAATGCGATCGAACAGCTTGCCGAAATCACACTGGATTCACTGAACGGTTTTGCCGCGCATGTGGCCTATGTCGGATCGGGACGGTTCCTGGGCCTGACCATCGGGCGCAGACGTCTGGACCTGAACAAACTGCGACGCACCATGACGGAAGATCTGAAACGCAACTGGGACGATGAAACCAGCCAGATCAAGCAACCACCCAAGGTGCGCATAGATTCAGTGGGCAACCAACGCTATTGGTCAGGAATGTCGGCCAGCGAAAAGCTGCGTGAAACCAGCCTGAAAACCGACCCTTTCCGTGAAAGCGTGGAAGAAGAAGAAACCAACCTGTTCGCCAAATTTGAAAGCTATGTTGACGCACGCGACTAGGCAATTGGCAACAGACCTATCGAAAATACCAACGACGGTTGCAGGCAACGGGCCCGCAACCGTCGCGCAATTGTTTCTGAATCCGTCTTGAGGCCTGGCCAGCTTCACGTCTTAAGTGTCAACTATCCCGGCCAAGAGATACAATTTTTTAAAAATTTCTTCTATTGTTTCGCTATTTGCCCTATTCATGCCACCTTTCCCCGTAGGGTTGTTATTGAGTTGTGGGGGCAAGCGGCCCTCTGACGATCAAGAAAATGGAGACTAAAGCGTTTCTAACAAAACCTGAATCGCTGGGGATTCCCAAACTGGCCTGATTGTGATTCATCCTGTTTGGGAGGATGAACAATGTCAGCACCTTTGCCATCAGCGCTACGTGCGCGGTTTCAGAGATATATTGAGGAAGGGTTAAGCGGGCGAGCGGCGGCAGCACGCTTGAAGCTGTCGCCAGCAACGGGCGCCCGGTGGCGGCATCAGATCCAAACGACGGGCCGGGCTGATCCTGCCGTACAGGGTCGTCCAAAAGGGTCAGGAAAATTGGCACCCCATGTTGGTTTTTTCGAAGAGTTGATTGCTCAAGACCCTGATATCACACTGTTTGAGCTGCGTGATGCGCTTGCTGATGCAACCGGACTGCAGGTCCAGCACTCTGCTATCGGGCATCTGCTAAAGCGTCTCGGGTTCACGCACAAAAAAAGTCACTGGTCGCTACCGAACGTCACCGTGCCAAGGTGAGGCGACGACGTGAGGACTGGTTCACACACCGTTTGCCAGCCATTGCGCGGATGCCGGAACGCGTTGTCTTTCTTGATGAAACAGCGGTCAAAACGAACCTCGCCCGGCTGCGCGGCTGGGCCCCGCGTGGCGAACGCCTGACGATGGATGCGCCCTTCGGCAGTTGGGGAACCCAAACCCTGATTGCGGGGCTAACACATGAGTCTCTGATCGCACCTTGGGTGATCAAAGGCGCGATGGATGGTCCTGCCTTCGCGGCCTATGTGCAAAAGGTCCTGATCCCTGAGATCGCGCCAGGCACAGCCGTGGTTCTCGACAACCTCGCGACGCATCACAACAAAGAAGCCGCTGCGGCGCTCAAGGCTCATGGATGCTGGTTCCTCTATCTGCCGCCATATTCGCCAGACCTGAACCCGATTGAGTTGGCTTTCTCCAAATTGAAGGCTCACCTCAGACGCATCAGTGCGCGATCATTCACCTCGGTGTTCGAAGCCCTTGGCGAAATCTGCGCAATGTACTCCCCGCAGGAGTGTACAAACTACTTTCAGGCTGCCGGATATGCCTCAGGTTAAATTAGAAATGCTTTAACGGTGCGTATTCTTGCTGTGGACGATGATCCCATCATTCTCGAGCTGTTAACGCAGTTTGTCGCGGCTATTGGCGAACACGAACTGACAACTGCTGAATCCGGCCCCGAAGCTCTGGAAGTTCTCAAGCGACCAGGCGCGGCACCGTTTGATTGTTTCATGCTGGATATCCAGATGCCGCAGATGGACGGCATTGAATTGATGACCCGTATCCGCGACATGGCACGCTATGCCGACACGCCGGTGCTGATGGTGACCGCCATGTCCGAAAAACGCTATATCGACGCCGCCTTCAAGGCTGGCGCCACCGACTATGTGACCAAGCCGTTTGAAGTGAACGAGCTGCGCGCGCGCGTCGGCATGGTCGAAAAACTGGCCGCCACGCGCCAATCCCGTACCAAGAAAATCTTTGCCGCCAAGACCGTCGCGGCGATCCCCCAGACGCTGGAGCTGCATGAACCGCTGTCCGTCTATGACGTGGACAACGTGATTGATTTCATTGCGATGGAAAACTATGTGGCCCAGCTGACGCGCAATGCGCTGTTCGGGTCCACTGCGTTCGGCTTTTCGATACGCAACATCGAGGGGTTTCATGCAGCGCTGAACGCCTTTGAATTCAACAGTCTGATCACGGATGTGGCCGAGGTGATCTCGGACACATTGGCATCGCATCAGTTCCTGATGTCCTATGGCGGCGACGGCACCTTTGTTTGTGTTACCGAAAGCGGCTGGCGGCCCGACCCCGAACTGCTGATGGACGATGTGAACCTTGCGCTGTCGCGCATGGAGATGTTCAACAACGCAGGCGAGCCACTGGAACCGCGCGTCAGCACCGGTGATGCAGTGCGCATGATCTGGAAAAGCGGAAACGCGGTGATGGATGCCTTGGGCGAAGCCCATTCCAGCGCCAAGGATGCGGCAATCAAATACGAACGCAACCGTCACGACTTTTGGCTGACCGAGCCGCAGCGCGCATAATGGATGGCACTATGGACATGGTCTCGGGGCTGGAAAAGATCCGGGAACGGTTTCTTGACCTTCTGGTGACGCGCCAGCAAAGCATCGCACACCACGCGGTACTGGCTTACGAAAGCCTGTCACTGGAAGAGGTGAACGGAAATCTGGCGGCGGCGCGTGACATTCTGCACCAGATCGCGGGCACCGCCGGTTCGCTTGGATTTGATGATCTGGGGATCGCGGCACGCACCTGCGAGAATGACATCATTTCGCATCTGAACGGTCCCGACAATGATCTGGCACTGTGCCCTGATGCACTGTTGGTGCAGATCGACGAGTTTGTAGAACAATGCAAGGGTTTACTGCGCTAGGGTCTGGACCCGGAGCTGACCAGAAACCGCGCCGCAGTCCGGCGCGGTTTTGCGTTGCGGTTCACGCAGACGCAGGCTTGCCTGTGAATGCCTGGTGCGCGCCTTGATGTGCAGAGCTTTGCGCCCCTGTATGATGATGCGGGCACAAAAAAGGCACCCACCATAGGGTGGATGCCTGTCACATCATCGCAATGATTGCCGCCGACCTCAGGCAAAAGCCTTGAGCGCGGCCTTGATCTGATCGCCCAACAACATAGGATCAAAGGGCTTGCTGATCACCTCGGCCGCACCCAGCGCGCGCAGCTCTTCAACCTCGGCGTTTTGCGCCCGTGCGGTCATGAAAATCGCCGGAGTTTTTTCCAGCGCGGGAATCTGGCGCAATTTTTCAAGCGTCTGACGGCCGGTCATGCCCGGCATCATCACATCCAGCAACAATACATCAGGTGTAAAGGCCTGAACCACCAACAAGGCTTCCTCGCCCGAGGCGCTTTGCACAACCTCGAAATCGTCGGACAGGCCAAGCGCGAGCTGGGCAATTTCCCGAATGTCGGCGTCGTCTTCTACATGCAGTATTTTAATCATATTCTACTCCAATCAAGAGGCCACACGCAATTTAGGCTCGTTGCTGGTTTCGGCCTTTATAGGATGTTGCTTGGGTAAAACAAAGTAGAATGTCGTGCCGACACCTTCCTGACTGTTGAAGCCGATGGTGCCCCCGAGGTTCTGGACAATTGCCTTGCAAATACTCAGACCCAGACCTGTTCCGCCCTTGGTCGCGCGGGACGAATTTGCAAGATCAGCAAATTTTTCAAAAATCTTGTGCTGATCCTCCAGCGGGATCCCCTGCCCCTGATCGCGTACAGAAATGCGAATATGTTCGCCTTCGTCGCGGATACGGATCGCAACCGTGTCACCGGCTTTCGAAAACTTGCAGGCGTTGGACACAAGATTGTTCAGCACCTGCATCACGCGGTTGGGATCGGTGGTCACTGGCATGGGGGCATCCGCACCCTCAATTTCCATTTTGATGGCAAAACGCTGGCCGATCGTGGCATTGGCCTGTTGGGTTTCGCGGACCAGATCGCTCAGGTCGACGTCGTCCAGAGTGAATTCCAGCTTGCCGGCCGAAATCTTTTCAAGGTCCAGAATGTCGTTCAGGATCAGAACCAGCCGGTCAGCGTTGCGGTGCGCAATTTCCAGCAGGCTTATCGCCTTGCCGGGCAGATCGCCCGTGGCGTTGGACAACATCAACCCCATCGCGCCCTTGATCGACGTCAACGGCGAGCGCAGTTCGTGGCTGACAGTCGAGATAAACTCGCCCTGCCGGCGTTCCTGCTCAAGCCGCGCCGAGATGTCGTTCAGAACAATCAGGAAGCGTGCCTTTTCATGGTCGTTCTGCACGAACTTGATGCTGATGTGGAACGGTACACCCAGCAGCGTTTCTTCGAACTGCACCGAGGTTTCATGACGCTCTACCAAACGGCGACATGCGGCCCGAATGGCCTTGCCGCCAGGATCCTGGGAGAATTCGCCCAGGGCGTGCTGCTCGATCTCTTCGTTCTTCCAGCCCAGACGACGGCGGGCCGCAGCGTTGACGTAAGCGAATTTTTCACTCTCGGCGTGCACGATCCAAATATCGTCGCGCAGTTCGTGCAAGCTTTCGGCCACATCGCGTTCAGCCAGCAGCTGCCGCGTGCGCGAAATGTCGGTGCGCACGGAAATCGAGCCTTTCCATGCGCCTTTGGCGTCAAACAACGGCACAATTGTGCTGTGAGTGTAGATAACCGAGCCATCCTTGCGGCGCAGAGGCGTTTCACCCTGCCAGAGTTCGCCGCGCTGCAAGGCCGTGCGAATCTGAAGCGCCACCGAACGGTTGGTGGCATCGTAAATTTTCAAAACCTGTTCACCGACCAGCTCGTCGCGCGTGTACCCGGTTCTTTCAAGAAACAGGTCGTTCACTTCGCTTAACTGGTGTTTTTCATTGACGATATTGACCATCGCATGACGGTCCAATGCCCCCAGACGCTGTGCCATAGACAACGCGCGCCCCGTTGTTACGCGACGCAGATTGAACCGTGACAGCGCAGCAGGGGTAAGACCCGCCAAAGCTATCGCGCCAATGATCGGAAGGCTCGCAGCTGCGGTGCCTGTCAGAAAGGAGGAACTTGCCGCGTACCACCCAATTGCCAATGCACTGCCGACAACGAAGCCAACGCCCGTTTTTTCGGTAAACCCTTCACTTAACACACTCATCATCCCTGAACTCAAGAACGCCGCTTACCGGCATACTGTACTGATTAATACCGCGACCACACATGCGGTGTATCATCTATCGCAATGCAAATTGGCAAAAATAGGGCAATGTCGATTATCCGGAACAGCCCCTTTGCCAGAAGGTCATGATGCGCGCGCTTCGAGCCCTAAAATACGGGCTGAAATGTCTGCCAGATCAGTACGCGATTTAACAAGATTGGCCGAAAGACGGCTGTCGTCGCTACGGCTGCCATCGGCGGACAACGCCACAAATCTGACATTTTTGTCCCGATTGTACACCTCATCAAGCAATTCGGATGCGTCCCCGTCCGGCAGGGTCCAATCCAGGATAATCACGTCAAAGCGTTCATCTTTCAGCCGCTTGCGGGCCTCGGCAATATTTCTGGCGTGGCTTACGTCGGCAACCTTGCCAAGACCCGAATCTATGACTTCTGCGAAATCCAGATCGTCTTCCAGATGCAGAACCTTGATCCGGGCGCGTTTGGCCATGGGCTCTGGCAGTTGTGGCACAGTTTCGGGCGCGACCTGCTGAGGGGTGGCCAGCGGGCAGGTAAACCAGAACACCGTGACCCGATTGGGCACGCTTTCGAAACCAATCTCGCCCCCCTGACGGGTGACAATCTGGCGGGTGATGTTCAGGCCCAACCCGGTGCCGCCCTTGGCGCGGGTGTCCGAGCTATCGGCTTGCGAAAACGCTTTGAAGATGCGCGACCGGAACTGTTCCGGAATGCCCGGACCTTCGTTCTGGACATAGACGATGGCCATGCCGTTCACCACTTCGGTCTTGATCCGCACGGTGCTGTTATCGGGCGAGTATTTGCAGGCGTTCGACAGAAGGTTCACCAGAACCTGCTTGGTGCGCCCCGGATCGGCATAGATCTGCACTGCGGTGTCAGGCAGGTCTGTTTCGACAATGGCATGGTGGTTTTTGATATAGGGCGAAAGCTCGGTCACTGTATCGTGGATCAACGCGCCCATATCGACATTGTCAAAATTGAATGTCACCTCGCCCGACGAGATTTTTTCAAGATCCAGAATGTCGTTGACGATTGATGTCAGCCGGTCGACGTTTGTTGTGGCAATGTCCACCAGCCGCAGCATCGCAGGTGGAAGGTTGTCGCCGGCGGTGGCGCTGATCAGCCCCAGCGCCCCCTTGATCGAGGTCAGCGGCGTGCGCAATTCGTGGCTGACCGTTGCCACGAACTCGTTCTTGATCTGCTCGATCTTTTTCTGATCGGTAATGTCCAGAACCTGCGCGACATAGAAATTGCGGTCCTGGTTCTTGTCATAGACCCAGCTGACCCGGAAATAACACCAGCGCAACTCGCCGCTGGAATGCAGCACCTGATGTTCACCCTGATACAGCTCGGCACGCGCCTCGACCATTTCGGCCACCGCGCGATAGATCGGCCCCCGCCCGTCCGGCGGGATCAGGTCTGCCATGCGCATGGGGGCCAACAGCTCTTCTTCGGAATAGCCGCTGACCGTGCAAAAGGCGTTGTTTACGCCAGTGATGTTGCTTTGGTCGTCCATCATGACCATGCCGACAGGTGCAACGGCCAGTACATTGCGGAACCGTTTTTCGCTGGCTTCAAGCGCGTTGCGCGAATGGCGCAGGTCGGTCACATCGGTTTGCGTCCCGATCAGCCGTGTGGCGCGGCCGTTCTTGTCACGGGCAACAACGATGGCGTCGGATTTCATCCAGCGCCACACAACGCCATCCGGCGTGTCAAAGCGGACGCGGTATTCGGAAATCGACCTTTCGGTGTCGCCACGGACACATCCGGCATCGGCTTCGTCCATAATGTGCCGGTCGTCGGGGTGGACACGGTCCATGAACAGCGACTGCGTGTCGGCGTCATGTGCGCCCAGATCAAGCCCCATGATCCGGCACCATGTGTCGGACACCTCTGAGGTTCCATTCACCAGATCCACGTCGAACACGCCAATCTGCGCGCCTTGCAGGGCCAGGTCGTACAATGTCTTGGTGTTCTTCAGTTCGTTCTGGGTGCGTATCTCGTCTGTCAGGTCGTGGA
This sequence comes from Pseudosulfitobacter sp. DSM 107133, assembly GCF_022788695.1. Lineage (NCBI taxonomy): Bacteria > Pseudomonadati > Pseudomonadota > Alphaproteobacteria > Rhodobacterales > Roseobacteraceae > Pseudosulfitobacter > Pseudosulfitobacter sp. DSM 107133. Next base: position 265,849 of record NZ_CP085155.1, on the reverse strand, counting down.
CGATGATCGTCTTGCGCACGTGGCCGTCGAAGGATTTCCAGTCATTGCGCTGCACATCCAGCAACAGGCGCGTGCCCTCTTTGGTGCGGCCAAGCGCGTTGTGGCGATCATGCGGCTTGCGTTCGGGATCGGGGCGCACCAGTGACACAAAGTCTTTTGCAGGCATTTCGTCGGCGTCATAGCCGAACATCTCAAGCGCCGCCGTATTGGCGGACAGCACTTTGCTTTCGCCATCCAATATGAACACCGCCGACACCGCGTTTTCAAGGATCGAGCTTTTCTCATCCTCCTGTGCGTCCAGCTTGCGCGCGCGCATCTCGGCAACTTCGCTCAGGGCCTCGCCACGCAGGCGCAGGCTGCGCAAGGCGATATACAGCATCGAAATCAGCAATGCCCCGGCGATCAGGATCAGGATATGGGCATATTTCTTGAACAGGAAATCGTAGGCAGGCGTGCTGCGGAACACGATGGTCCAGGGACGCCCCCAATTGGTCGTCCGATAGATCCGGGAGAACGCACCCGCCTTCTTCCCTTCGGAGGCCGAGGAAAATATCAGGTTTTCCGCATCGGTATTGTCACCGTCATAGACCGTGATTTCGTAACTGCCGCCCTGGCTTGGTGTCAGGTAGGACAGAATGTCCGCCCCGACAAAGGGCGCATAGACCCACATATCGTGTGTAAGCCCTGCCCTTTTCTCAACCGGCATCACCAGCATGAAAGCGACCCGTGACGGATCGCCCTGCACCAGGCTGATACGCTGTGACAGTTGTGGCCTGCCAAGTTCGCGGGCGTCTTCCAAAGCTTGCGAGCGGGCTTCGTTAAATCGCAGATCCAACCCCAGAATTGACCGGTAACGTTCAAGCGGCGCGATAAGGGTGATGATGAAATGTTCGTGCGCATCAACCTCGGGATGCACATCAAACCCTGCCTGACCGAAGTTCCGGCGCATTGTTTCGAAATCGTCAAGCGCGGCGTCGGACACAGACTCGATCAGTCCCATTCCCAGAATACCGGGCAAATAATCTGAGATCTTCAGTGATCCGACATAGGCGTCAAACTCAGTCGGGCTGACAGTTTGGGATGCACCAATAAAAGCGGCCACGCCGGTCAGGCTATGAACATAGCCCTCCATACGCGTGTCAAGCGCTTCCATTCCATCCGCTGTCAGCCGTGAAAACTCTGTCTCGGCGGCGTTTTGCGAGGTCTGATAGCGCAGTGTTGCCAGGCCCACGGTTATCAACGTGAACAAAGCGATAAGTAGAATATCCAGCTTGCGCACTGAAGGGGCCTGTCCTGTTTGCGTTAGCCTGACAATCGTTGCGCGACATGTTGTTACCACATTTTTCGGGCGCGACCGCAGATGGCTATCTCTGGTTGATACAGAATATGCCTATGTCTGTCTAATATTAATGCCTTTCGCCGCGCCTCATTTACAGGAGGTGGGCAAAATAAGTCACAGTTTTCCTGTGTGAATCTCACAAGTTAAAGTGGCATTTTCATGACAGTCCAACTTCGGCCAGGCGTGCATGTCGCCATGGTTCTTGTGAAATCCTGACAACCTGAAGCAGAGTTGTGCGTTGCGCAGTCTCGCCAGCGCTCCGCCACCTTCCCCCAGTTTCGACAAGGCCGGCACAGTTACAAAACCATGAACGGTTTTCCCGGCGTTTACTTCTGTCGACTTTTACGCAAGCGCCTCATTTCCGCCACCGTTCGTTTCGAGCGTATTAACAGCTGCCCCCTAGACAGATGGCACGGGCTCAGGGGTGGGCCTGTCTATCAAAAAGGGGGCCGGGGGTGGCTTATCTTACACATGTCGGCACCCGTGCCGGCGGTTCCGATGCATTCGTGTCGGGCATCAGTGATCTTGTATCTTTCACCTGCAATTACGGCGCGCGGGTGGCCACAATCAGCGCTGACGGGCAGTGGATCGAGATCCGCAAGCCCGACACCGATTTCTCGTTGTTGCACCGCGTGTTTGTGGACTCGGGCGACGGGCTGACAGCGCCCGGACGGCTGGAGCTGGGGCTGCACGATGGCGCTTTGGCGCTGTTGTCATTTGGCCCGCAGGGCGTGGCGATGACGGCCCATGTTCTGAATTCCCATGGCCGCGTGGCACAAAGCGTGTCCTTGCCGACAGACGCCACGCGCATCACTTGTTTTGAGCGGATCGAGGCGGCGGGCGGCAAGGTTCTGGTCTTTACCGCCGGTCAGGACCGCGACGGCGTGACCTGCTGGCAAGAGCGCGCCGACGGCAGCTGGGAATTCGAGGCAACGCTGGATCTGGGCGCAAGCGCCGGCGCGCGCGATGTGGCGGATATGGCGCAGGTTGCGGCGCATGGGGCCACATGGCTGCTGACACTGTCGGCGCAAAGCAATGCGGTGCACCTGTTGCAGGTCAGCGCGGGCGGTCAGGTGCAGCTGACACATTGTCTGGACGCACAAAGCGGTCTGCCTGTGGCCAACCCGACAGCCGTCGAAGTCGTGCAGACGGGCGGCAGGACATTTGTGCTGATGGCGGGCGCGGGCACATCGTCGATTTCGGTAATGCAGCTGGAAGCAACCGGCAAGCTGACGCTGGTGGATCAGGTCAACGACGATATGAACACGCGTTTTCAGGCGCTGACCCAGCTTGAAGTGATCGAAACCGATGGGCGTGTGTTCATCGTGGCGGGCGGCGGCGATGACGGGCTGTCGCTGCTGACCCTGTTGCCGGACGGGCGGTTGGTGCATCTGGACACCATCGCAGACAGCATGGACATGGCGCTGGAAGATGTCACCGGGCTGAGCATGTTGCTTGAGAACGGCGTGCTGCGCATCTTTGCCTCGGGGGAAGGCGGGCTGCGGGTCAGCGAACTGGCGGTGGATCTGGGCAATCTGGGGTCGGTTGTGACCGCCACAGCCAGCAACGCCAACCGCACCGGCACCAATGGCGATGACATCCTGCAAGGCAACGGTGCCGACAACGTGCTGGACGGGCGGGGCGGCGACGATATCCTGACCGACGGCAGGGGCGCAGACCGGCTGACCGGGGGCGAGGGTGCCGACACGTTTATTTTCAGGGCCGATGGCAGCCGCGACATCATCACCGATTTTCAGCTGGGTGTGGACACCATCGACCTGTCGGGCATGGGGCGGGCCTATTCTTTGGATGCCTTCCGGTTTCAGAGCACATCCAATGGGATCAAGATCTTCTTTCAGGGCGAAGAACTGCACCTGTTCAGCGATGATGGCCGGTCGCTGAAGCAATCCGATTTCCACCTGACAGACCTGATGGGGCTGTGGCACATCGACACTGCGCCACTGACTCCGCAAGCGCAAAGGCTGATTGGCACCGGTGGGGACGATGTGCTTGTCGGCGGAACAGGCGATGACATGTTGCGCGGCGAAGCGGTGGACGCCCGCTTTGACGACCCGGCGGGGCAGGTTTTTCGTTTGTACCGGGCCACGCTGGACCGCGACCCCGACGAGACCGGACACAAAAGCTGGACCACGGCGCTGGCCGATGGATCACAAAGCTTGCTGGATGTGATCTCGGGGTTTGTCGGCTCGGCAGAGTTCCAGCGCACCTACGGGGCCACAACCGACGAAGGGTTTGTCACGCTTTTGTACAACAACGTGCTGGACCGTGCGCCGGATGCGGCGGGGCTGGCGGCATGGACCGGCCACCTTGGCGACGGCACCCTGAACCGTGCGGAAGTGGTGCGCGGGTTTTCGGAGTCGGGCGAGTTCAAGGCCGCAACCGAAGCCGACAGTCTGCGCATGAGCTTTGCGGGCTATCAGGCCGCGCTGGTGGATGATGTGTTCCGTCTGTACCGCGCCACGCTGGACCGTGATCCCGATGAAGCCGGGCTGCTGGGCTGGTCCGAACGGATGGCAGGCGACTGGAGCTATGCGCAGGTCGCTGCGGGCTTTGTCAATTCGGCGGAGTTCCAGAACACCTATGGCGATACCAACGACCGGCAGTTCGTCACGCTGCTGTATAACAACGTGCTGGATCGCGCCCCGGACAGCGCCGGTCTGAACAGTTGGCTGGCCTTGCTGCGCGATGGCACCTACAGCCGACCGGATGTTGTGCGCGGATTTGCCCAATCGGCCGAGTTGATCAAAGGTACAGCTGATGCGCTGACCGAATACCTGCGCAATCTGGGCGAAAACGACCGGCTGGAAGCAGGTGGCGGTCACGACGTGCTGTATGGCGGCGCCCTGTCCGACACTTTTGTCTTTGCAGCTTTTGACGGCGGCGCGCATGTGGTGGTTGATCTGGAGGCCTGGGACCGGATTGAATTGCAGGGTTTCGGCTATGGCAGCGAAAACGCTGCGCTTGCGCAGTTCGAACAGGTGGGCAGCAACGTGGTCTTTGAGGATCAGGAGGTCAGGGTGACATTTCTGGATTCTCAACTGGTGGATGTATCACAAGAGATGCTTGTCCTGCTGTGATTGCAGCACCAGTCGTAAAGTCGCAATTGCAGACGCAGTTTCGGGCAGATTGGCCACAATGCACTGGTAATTCGGATTGGATTCACTTTTTCGTTGGGATGCCGCAAGAATGCCATCAAAATATTCATCAATAGCGTGGCTCATACGCAAATCAATTTCTTACATTACATGTCATGCCGCGCGCGGGGCAGTCGGGCAGAGGGTACTTTACAGCACATGGATATTTTTGAAGACGGCGTTGGCACGCTGGCAGTCACCAGTTTTGACTCGAACGAAACGCTTGAAACTGCGGCGCAACTGTCAAGCGGACAGTATGAAATTCAGGGCGATGGCGTCGACTGGTACCGCTTGGATGTAAGCGCGGGCGAGATGATTTTCACCATGTCGCAAGAGGGTGAAGCGCGTGATCTGGCGATGGTGCTGTTCAATTCCGCCGGACAGGCAATTCAGGCAGACTTCAAGACCAACGCCACCGAAAGCTTTAGTCCTCTGGCGTCTCAGGACGGCACCTATTATCTGCGCGTGACAACCGCACAGTTTGTTGAAAATCCGCCCGTAGACCTGCAAATGAGCTATACGCTGAACGTCAGCCTGCCCGATGCCAGCGCCGTTGACGGCAACGAGACGCAGGCAACCGCGCAAACGCTGACCGCAGGCAGCCATAGCATCCAGGGCGCGGCTGTGGACTGGTTTCGCGTCAACAGCGTCTCAGGCCAGGTGACGGTCGATCTGACCACAGACGCGGGCGCGAACCCCGAGAACCTGAATGTGCTGCTTTATGACAGTCTGGGCCGTGTCGTGGCCGCACCTTCCGATACGTCTACGGGGCGCGAGACGGTAAACTACAACCTGCCCACGGGTGGCGACTTTTTTATCAAAGTATTCTGGGCCGGCGCACCGAACGCCACTTCGGGCGGAATCAAGCTGGATTATACGCTCGATATCAGCTTGCCCGTCGCAGATGTGAGCGAGGCCAACGACGTCATTTCCGGAGCCGCGACCCTGGCGGAAGGCACCAGTATCTTTCACGGCTCGAATGTGGACTGGCACAAGATTGACAGTCTGTCTGGCCAGACTGTCCTGACGCTCGCCGCGGGGCCGGATGTCCCGGGCAAGGTGGCTGATCTGGACATGATCCTGTATGCCGCCAACGGCACCACTGTGTACGAAACCAGCATGACCGCCGGCACCAGCGCCGAGAAAATCACTTATGTGTTGCCCGAAGACGGCGAATATTTCGTCAAGGTCTACGCCCACGGGTTTCCCGATGGCGCGCCCAATGGCAGCCGGCTGAGCTATACGCTTGATGTGGACCTGCCCGAGGCCGAAGTGCGCGGGCCGAACAACCCCGGTGAAACCCTCGAAACCGCAACGCCCCTGACATCGGGCACGCAACAGGTTGTGGGCAGCGGGCAGGACTGGTTTCAGATTGTCACCGGACCGGGCGAATTGAACTTTGCCATGACCTCGACCGGCAGCGGTGATCCCATGGCGGCGGATGAGCTGAACATGGTGCTATTTGATGCCAACGGAAATCAGGTACAGGCGAACAACGTCAGCGGCGGCACCGAACGGATCAGTTTCCTGGCCAATGAAAGCGGAATCTACTATCTTCAGGTTTCGGCGCCTGCCTATCCCAATGGCACCACGCCCAATGGCGTGGCGATGAAATACACACTCGAAACCGACCTGCCGGTCAACACATGGTCGCAGAAGCTGGACTTTGGCCCGGTGCGTTTCGCGTCCGTGTCGGCCTATGATATCGACAATGACGGTCTGGACGAGATCTTTGTTGGAACGTCCAAGACGCTTGACGCGCAGGGCAATGAACTTCGCCCTGCCGGTCTGATCGTTCTGGAAGATGACGGAACCGTAAAATGGACCAAAACCTTTGCTGCGATTGACGGTCTCGACAGCCGCACCGGCAAAAAATACAATTCCACCTCCGTTTCGACCCAGGCAGTCTTTTCGGATGTGAACGGTGACAACAAGATTGATATCGTCATCGGCGTTGGCGGCGACAACGCTGTCGAATTTGAATCTCCCGGCCAGCCCGGTGACAAGGGCGGCGTTTATGCGCTCGATGCCGAAGGCAACGAGCTCTGGTTTTTCCAGACTCGCGACATTTTCGGCACTGCTTTGGACAAGGTTGAAGATGGCCCCGACGGACGACCCGAAGGAGTCTATGGCACGCCGCGTATCTTTGATATCGACGCCGACGGCAAACGCGAAGTTTTGTTCACCTCTTGGGATCACCGGTTGTATGTGGTTGACGGTGCCACTGGCACGCTGGAAATGGAATTCAACCTTCACGACACAACCTCCACCTCTCCGGGGATTGCAGATCTTGACGGCGACGGTCTTTACGAACTGATTGTTCCTGCGGACATCACCGACAACGGCAATGCGGGCATTACGACCCAAGGCGGCATTTTGCACGTTCTGTCGAACTACGCGCAGGCCAACATCGAAGGCTGGACCGATGAGGTGCAGAATTCCAGCGATGCGGAGTTCCGTGGTAAATTCTCGGAACAACCGCTTTGGTCGAACCCCAAGATTGCCGATCTCGACCGCGACGGCAAACTTGAAATCGTGTTGGGAACCTCGAACTTCTTCCAGGACGAACGTGGGCAACACATCAAGGTATGGAATGCCGACGGTTCATTGAAATATACGCTCGAAACAAATGGGCAGACCCTTGCAGCACCTGTGCTGGCTGACCTTGATGGCGATGGCACACTGGAAATCATCGCCACAACCATCAAGGGCTATGTTTACGCATGGAATGCCAATGGACAGCAGCTTTTTGAAGCCGCCCCTTCCATCTACAAAGACGGGCCATTGACGGGCGAAGCGCGCGAATTGCCAATCGCACGCCAACCCGTTGTGGTCGATATCGACAATGCCGATGGCGATCTGGAGATCCTTATCAGCATGGGGTCGCAAACCATTATCCTCGACAGCGATGGCACCCAGCTTTCCAGCCTCACCCGCGCCGATCAGGTGTTCAACACCTATGCCGGGGCGCCGGTCGTCAAGGATATCGACGGCGACGGGCGGCTTGACATCATTTCGGGCGGGACCACCGTGTCACAGGATCAGGCGGTCATCTACCGTTGGGAGACCCCCTATGATGTCGTCTCGGACAGTTATCGCACCGCAGCCTATCAGAACAACCAGTCGTTGCATAACATCAGCGATTTTGTCGAACGGTTCTACGAGACAATCCTCGGGCGGTTCTCGGATCCGACAGGCTCGAACTATTGGGTGGACAACCTTGCCACCGGCGTTCTGGCTGGTGAAAACATCGCGCGCGGCTTCATCAACAGCAAAGAGTTTGTTAACCGCAATACGAGCGATGCCGAATACGTCAACACGCTTTATGCTGCCTTCTTCAACCGCGCAGCAGATACAGGTGGCTTCAACGCCTGGATGGCAAAGCTATCTGACGGCGCTGACCGGGCTGAGGTACTCAAGGGCTTTACCGGCAGCCGCGAGTTCAGCAACCTGAGTGAAAAATTCGGAATTCGACCGGAAGCCGCCTTTGGCGCAAGCTCGGGCGCAGCCGTGATCACAGGCAACCCGAACGATGCCAGCATATTGCGCGGCAACGCTGGAAACCAGATCCTGTCAGATGAAAGCGCATCTGTCCTGGACCCGGACTCGCGCGTTCATATCGAACGGTCAGGCCAAGTCTATCGCATGTATGGCGCAGCTTTCGACCGCATGCCCAATGCCGAAGGATTTGAGGGCTGGTTTAATGCCATGAATGCAGGAACCCATGACATCGAACGCGTTGCCAGCGGATTTGTGAACAGTAAAGAATTTCAAGCCACCTACGGCGCACTTGAGAACGTCGAATTCATCGAGTTGCTGTACCAGAACGTCCTGGGTCGGACCGCTGATGCCGGTGGTCTGAAAGGCTGGAGCGACTTCCTGGATGGTGGTGGCACCCGCGAGCAGATCATGGTCGGGTTTTCGGATTCAGGTGAATACCGTCGCAATACCGAAGTCGGATTGGATGCATTCATGCGCAAAGCCCGCAGCGAATGGAACGACGTGATTGAAGGCGGTGCAGGAAACGACACGATGAACGGTGGTATCGGGTCTGACACCTTTGTGTTCCGCGCAGGTCAAGGCGGCAATGACACCATCCATGGCTTCGAGCCGTGGGACAATCTGCAATTGTCTGGTTTTGGCTTTGCCTCCAAAGCGGATGTGCTCGGCAAGATGACACAGCAAGGTGCTGATGTGGTCTTTAACCATGCAGGTCAGGCTATCACCTTCAAGGACAGCAATCTGGCCGAAGTCAGCCGCGCGCGCTTTAACATCTGACGAGATGCGAAAACGGCCCCTGACATCTTTGTCAGGGGCCGTTTCTTGTTCAGATAAGTCTGGCAATCGCTTTAGAACAAATCGACATGTGCAGCAGTCACATCACCCAGCTGGGTCCCGATCAGCGTGAATGTCGTGCCTTGATCGGCAAATACGACATCATTGCCAGACTGCGTCAGATGCGACTGGAAGGTCTCAAAGCTGTCATAGCCAAAGTTACGCATACCCAACTCGTCCCAGTCTTCGAAATCGACGATCGTGGTGTTGCCACCAGCGCGGAATTCAAAGTGGTCCGACAGGATACCGCCCATCACAACATTGGTCCCGCCGTCGACAATGATAGTGTCATGGGTGCCCTGCGCCTTGACCCAGGCAGTCAGATCGGCCGCGGTGCCCAGTTTAAACTCTCCCGATTGGGCAAAGCCTTCGACCACGCCCGCACGGGTGCCGCCGCCTGACAGGAAATCCAGCCAGCCCTGCAAGCCACCCGCATCCGCGGCACGGTCCAGCACGTTCTGGTACAGCAGCTCGACAAAGCCCGCATCATCCAGCGCACCATAGGTGTTCTTGAATTCGCGGCTGTTCACGAAACCGTTCACCATCGTGCCGTAGGTCGTGCCAGATCCCAGCATTTCGGCCCAGCCGGCAAAGCCACCCGCGTCGGGGTCGCGGTCCAGCGTGGCGCGATAGACGCGGTAAATCTCGTCGGTCCAGTGGCTTTCCGACTGGCTGAGCGCAAATTCCGCCGCAGCCTGCGCCGTCGACAGCTTGAACTCTTTCGATTCCGAAAAGCCCAGAACAACGCCGGCGCGGGTTGTGCCTGCGGCCATCGCGTCCAGCCAGCCCTGCAACCCGCCCGCATCCGCATCGCGGCCCAGCACGTTCTGATACAGAAGGTTTACAAAACCGCTGTCATCCAGCGCGCCATAGGTGTTCTTGAACTCGCCACTGTTGACGAAACCGTTGGGAAGATTGGTCAGGGTCTGCGTGCCTTCGTACAGATTGGTCACCCAGCCTTCATAGCCCACAGCATCGGGCGCGCGGTCCAGCGTCGCCTGATACATCCGGTACACCTGCCCCGCGATGTCGCCTGTCAGGTTGGCCTGGATGCCGTCGCCATAGACAAAGTCATCGCCGCTTTTGATGTCAAATTCCTCGGCACCCAGGGTGCCCGCAAGACTGTCGCCAAAATTGCTGCCACGCACTTGCTCGATGTTGCTGAGCGTATGGGTAAAGGCAGCGCCCTCCCACATGCCGGTGGCCACCCCTTTTTCAAGGTCCACCTTGACGCCCGAGGTCATTCCGCCACGGTCATAGCGCACGCGGTCGATGCCGTCGCCGCCATCAATGGTGTCATTGCCACCGCGTCCGATAAAGCTGTCGCGCAGGCCGCCGCCCAGCAGGCTGTCGGCAAAATCGGTGCCGCGCACTTCGATGCGCCCTGTGGAGGTTCTGTTGATGGTGTCCTGAAACCCGAACCCGTCATTGCTGATGATCCCGGTGCCCAGATCGACAACCGCGCCCTGGGTGGCGTGCTGATATTGCGCATCACTGCGCAGGTCGATGCGGATCAGCCCCCCGAGGGAGTCGAGAACGAAACTGTCATTGCCGCGTCCCCCTGCAACCTGCACAAAACCGTCTTCGGCCACGGTGACGTTGATCGTATCGTTCAGGTTGCTGGCAAGAACGCCAAGGCCGTCAGCCTGCATCGCGTTCTGAATATCAAGGATCGTGGTGGTCCCGTTCACCCCTTTGTTGATGCTGCCTGTGTTGGCCCGGCCATCCAGCATGATCACCTGCCCTGCGGCATAGGCCAGATCATAGTGCTGCACATCGACGTAGCCGTTGACGATATCCCCCAGATCGACCGTGTCGTTGCCCGAATGCGCATTAACCTCGTCAAAGTTGGTGTTGTCACCGGGGTTCAGGTAATCGTTGCCCGAACCGCCAGACAGGAAATCGTTGCCATTACCGCCAAACAGGCTGTCGTCGCCGCCATAGCCACGCAGGGTGTCGTCACCCATACTGCCAGTGATGCGGTCGTCACCATCACGTGTTCCGCGTACTTCTTCGATGCCCGAAATGCTGTGGTTAAAGGCCTGACCATTCCAGACACCAGTCGCGGTGCCTGCGGCCAGATCCACGGTCACGCCGCCATCAATCCGACTGCGGTCATAGCGCAGCTGGTCAATGCCGCCGCCCGCGTCCAGCGTGTCGTTGCCACCCAACAGAATAAAGCGTTCGTTGCGAGCCGATCCGGTGATGTTGTCGTTGAAATAGGTGCCGCGAATTTCCAGTCGGCCCGGACCGTCGGTCAGGGAAATCTGGTCGATCCCGCCAGTTCCGTCGTTTGAGACAGTGCCAGTAGCCAGATTGACCACGGCACCTTGCGTCGCAAGGCCACCGCCGCCGAAATCAAAGGCCAGCCGAACGTCGCCGCTGAGTGTAATATCGAAGGTATCATTTCCACCCCGCGCCGTAAGCTGCATCCAACTGTTGGCGCCGCCATCAACGACAAAGCTGTCCGCCTGATCGCTGCCCTGCAAGGTCAGTCCGCCTTCGTTGGTCAACACATTTCGAACGCCCAGAAAGGTGTCGGTGCCCTGCCCCGATTTGACTACCTGCCCTGTATTGGCCGCGCCGTTGATTGTCGCGGCAATCGCATTTGACCTGAAGTAAGCGATTTCGCTCCACGGCTCGGCGCCAATTCCACGAAAGTCGATGGTGTCGTTTCCGCCTGACCCGATAACCAAATCACCTTCGACAGGTTGGTTCGCAACGATTATCGTATCATTGCCCGCCGCCCCCTCCAGCCGGTCCTCGAAACTGGATCCGGTGATGGTGATGTTTGATGTCACACCTTGAAAAAACCGATCAAGATCAATTCCAATGTTGGACATGGTCGCGTCAACGGTCACATTGTCGGTGCTGAACAGTGCCGACAACAGCGCATTGTTGCCCTCGGCCCCTGCCGCGATTGCTGCGTCGAAAGTGTCGGCCTCAACCGACAGCCCCGTGACCGTTGCAACCTGTGCGCCCGTGCCTGTCACCGTGCTAAAGCCGGTCACCGTGCCGCGAAAACCAGACTCGGCCGATGCGTCCTGAACAAAATTTGTACCGTTGATCGTTGTGACAAATCCGCTTGTGTTATCACGCACAACAATGCTGGTGCTGTTAAACGATGTGACGTCGATATCCCCAAATGTATCTTCAAGAATATCAAACGTGTTTCCGAAAAATTTAATGTTAATCATATGTTCCCTCTTTAGATAAAAAGCGGGTTTTTCTCAGCCCGCTGTACAAAAAGGTTGGTCTCCCCGTGCACCCAACCTGTCGGAAGCGGGCCTAAAAGCCCGCGAAAAATTCAACCTGTTCGCCGGTAAAGTCGGCAATCTTCATATTCTCAAACGTAATCTCGGTGTCTTGACTTGCGAACATGACATCCGCGCCCTGCTGGCTTAGCGCGTTGCGGAAATCGACGAAATTGTTGATGTCGTTGTAACCGTTCAGCTGAAGCACGTCCCAGGCCTCGAAGTCGACGATGGTGGCGCGACTGGGTTGATTGCCCTCGAAGACAAAGACATCTGACAGCAGCCCGCCCATCATCACGTCGTGGCCCGTGCCCGGACCGCCGATCAGCTTGTCCTGGGGTCCTTCGACAAGGTCCACGTCCTGACGGCCCTGCGCCTTGACCCAGGCGGTCAGATCGGCCGCGGTGCCCAGTTTAAACTCTCCCGATTGGGCAAAGCCTTCGACCACGCCCGCACGGGTGCCGCCGCCTGACAGGAAATCCAGCCAGCCCTGCAAGCCACCCGCATCCGCGGCACGGTCCAGCACGTTCTGGTACAGCAGCTCGACAAAGCCCGCATCATCCAGCGCACCATAGGTGTTCTTGAATTCGCGGCTGTTCACGAAACCGTTCACCATCGTGCCGTAGGTCGTGCCAGATCCCAGCATTTCGGCCCAGCCGGCAAAGCCACCCGCGTCGGGGTCGCGGTCCAGCGTGGCGCGATAGACGCGGTAAATCTCGTCGGTCCAGTGGCTTTCCGACTGGCTGAGCGCAAATTCCGCCGCAGCCTGCGCCGTCGACAGCTTGAACTCTTTCGATTCCGAAAAGCCCAGAACAACGCCGGCGCGGGTTGTGCCTGCGGCCATCGCGTCCAGCCAGCCCTGCAACCCGCCCGCATCCGCATCGCGGCCCAGCACGTTCTGATACAGAAGGTTTACAAAACCGCTGTCATCCAGCGCGCCATAGGTGTTCTTGAACTCGCCACTGTTGACGAAACCGTTGGGAAGATTGGTCAGGGTCTGCGTGCCTTCGTACAGATTGGTCACCCAGCCTTCATAGCCCACAGCATCGGGCGCGCGGTCCAGCGTCGCCTGATACATCCGGTACACCTGCCCCGCGATGTCGCCTGTCAGGTTGGCCTGGATGCCGTCGCCATAGAGGTAATCACTCCCCGACTGCCCCAAAATCACATCCGCCCCGAAGTCACCCGAAAGGCTGTCGTCCTCGCTGGTGCCAACCATAAAGCGCGCCAGACTTGACGTGGATTGCAGCAGCTCGGTCAGCGACACAGTCGTCGTGCCGCCCCCTGCTGCCTTAACGCGCACCTGTTCGACGTCGCCCAGAACAAACGTCACATGCAGATCGCCGTGGGACATCTCGATGCTGTTGTTACCACCATAGATTGCGCTGAAACCGGCAAGGTCGGACTGGCTGAGGCCGGGGACATTGGTGGACATGCGCACCACTTTGGTCAGATCCAGTGTGTCGGTTCCGCCGCCGCCAAAGAATTCGAAACGTCCAAAGACGTCACCCGCAATGGCGGTGTTGGCGGCGTTGTCGCCCAGAACAACAGCGCGCTGCGCGGTGTTGATCTCGACGGCTTCGACGGCTTCGAGATCAATCCTATAGTTGAAATGGTCCTCCAGCTGCCGCCCCGACAGGCTTTGATTGTTGAAATCCGCCACCACCTGCTGCGAGCCAAAATCGTAAACTCTGACGGTGTCAAAACCCGCGCCGCCGTTCACGCGCACCGGCGTATCACCGCTTTCCAGCCCGAACTGTCCCCCGAAGAACAGGGCGCTGTCATTGCCTGCCCCCAATTGCATCACGATCTGGTTGGCGTCCGCAAAGTCGCCATCGGAAAAAACGTCGCGGTCATCGCCAGAGGTGCCTTCGATGATCAGGTTGTTGAACAGCGGGTCGACCTCGTCCAGCGCACCGCTTGTGCGGATCAGCTTGGTGCCATCGGCGGCGGTCAACGAGATGCTGTTTATTTCAAGATCGGGTTGCTGGCTGAGGCTGACAAAGCCTGCGGCGGTCTTGTCCAGCTCGTCCAGGTCCCGGACAAGGTCAATGATGTCGCCCAGACTGTCCGCCGGAAAGCTGCCGTCGATACGGAACTGTCCCCCTGCGGCCGAGATGCGCAGACCGTCATTGTCAAAGGCCAGATCAAAGAGCGTTGTGCCATTGTCCACGATCCGCAGCCCGCCAAGGTCGAACTGGCGCAGGATCTGCACGGCCGTGTCAAGATCCACCCCGTCAGCGACATTGTCCAGTTGCGTGAGGAAGTCGAAAATGTCCTGAAGCGACGTTGGCAATACGCCAAGCAGTGCAACCGACTGGTTGCCCGAACTCAGCGTCAGCGCGCTGGTGGCAAAGTTCAGTGACAGAACATTCTGCCCGCCTGCATAGATCCGCATGGTGTCGAAAGCACCGGACGCCACGCCGTTTTCCAAAGCCTGGTCAAGCTGGTCCATATTGTTGATCTGGTCCAGCCCGCTGCCGGTCAGCACCGCACCGTTGGTGGTGTTGCCCCAAATAATCTCGTTCGCCTTGATGCTGGTCGGATCGCCGTCCAGTGCGGCGCTGGTCAGGCTGCCGTCAGACCCCAACGCGTCAATCTGCGCCTGAAAATCCAGCTCGAATGCATCGATGGCCGCTGTGTTGAACAGGCTTGAAACGTCGCTGTTTTCCGAGTTGATCAGGGAACTGATAAAAAGATTGGGGCGCGTCATTAATACGTCTCCGTCATCTGGCTGCCGCAGTAAGCAGCGAAAAAATGAATTAGTTCTGTACAGTTGCAGGTTTCTACCGGAACACTTTAGGCATGATTCCGCTGATGAAAACACCTAACTGGGCTCTGCGGGGGATTTACTACCTATGCGTGTCGCTCCTTGTTCTCGGATGGCTTACGGTGCCGGTTAGGGCAGAATGGAGCATTTACGCAGGAAGTGGCGCCTATTGGCATCATGGCGATGCGGTGAACGGTGCGGTCGACCAGTTTCTTGGACGTCCGCCCGGATCTGGCGGTGGCGGTGCGGGCCACGGGGGCAGCCTGGGGGATTCGGTGTCGGCCAACGGGCCTGTGCAGGTGCAGCGTCATCACGCGCTGGCGCTGCGGTGGCACCACGCAACGGCAGTGACACCGCGTCTGGACCTTGTGGGGTCGGTGCGGCTGGAATACGGGCGCACGCGCTATTTTATTGCCGACGGCGTCGGGGTGCTGCGTGATGATCTGACGGTCGATCTGCATCATCTGGCGCTCAGCCCCGCAATGGCCTTGCGCGCCGCGCTTCCCGATCTGGGCAACTGGCGCACCGACCTTAGCCTTGGTCTGGGGACAGATATGATACGGGCACGCAGCCATCTCGGTTCGGCCTTGCTGGATGTAAACCGCACGGAAGGTTTTCGTGAAAACTTTGTCTTTCTGCGCATTGACCTGGGCCACCGCCGCCGCCCCGCCGACCGTGTGGTTCTGGACATGCAATGGCGCGACAGCTTGGATTTCAGCCTGCGGCTGGGGGCCGAACACCGCTTTTAGACGGGTAACAGACAGGGCAAATGTCGCAATCGGCCAAAACCGGCCTGTGCGCGGGATGACCACGGCACCCGTTCGCCGGTTTCGACAACTCGTGACTCAGAACAGAATTTTCACCTGGAGGGGTTGATAGACAACCGTTCGAGCGCAAGCTAAACCCGATATGGCAAATGGAATTCGAGGTGGTGAAGTGACAGGATCTTTGGCAGCAGGCGTCTCGGAAAAACTCAGAGGCAAGCGGATCTGGGTGGCAGGCCATAACGGTATGGTCGGCAGTGCCGTGCTGCGCCGTCTGGAACGCGAAGACTGCGAAGTTCTGACCGTGGGCCGCGACGGCTGCGATCTGATGAACCGTGCCGAAGTCGAAGACTGGATGGGCGCCAACAAGCCCGACATGGTGGTCGATGCGGCCGCCAAAGTGGGCGGCATTCTGGCCAACGACAGTTATCCGGTCGATTTCCTGTACAACAACATGGACATTCAGAACAACATCATCACCACCGCCCATAAGGTCGGGGTGGAAAAGCTGTTGTTTCTGGGGTCCTCCTGCATCTACCCCAAACTGGCCCCGCAACCGATCACCGAAGACAGCCTGCTGACCGGCCCGCTTGAGCCCACGAACGAATGGTATGCGGTTGCCAAGATCGCGGGGATCAAGCTGTGTCAGGCCTATATGCGCCAGTACGGATCACGCTTTGTGTCGGCGATGCCGACCAACCTGTACGGCCCCAATGACAACTTTGATCTGCAATCCAGCCACGTCATTCCGGCACTGATGCGCAAGGCGCACCGTGCCAAAAAGGCGGGGGAAAGCGGCATGGAAATCTGGGGCACCGGCACGCCGCTGCGCGAATTCCTGCATGTGGACGATCTGGCCGACGCCACCGTGTTCGTGCTGGCGGAATACGAGGATTTCGAACACATCAACATCGGCTCGGGCACCGACCAGTCGATTGCCGACGTGGCCCGTTTGGTGATGGATGTTGTGGGCCTGCAAGGGGAGCTGCGCCACGATCTGACCAAACCTGACGGCACCCCGCGCAAGCTGATGAGTGCGGCGAAATTGCAGGCGTTGGGATGGACCCCCACCATCGGGTTCAAAGAGGGGCTGGCCCAGACCTATCAGTGGTTCCTTGAGAACGTCGAGGACTGACAAAAAGACAGGGCTAGGTCAGGATCATGTCATCGCTGATCATGTCCAGAGACGTCCGCACAAAAGTGACCTCGACCCCCTGATCGTCAAACATCACATCCGCGCCCGACTGAACCAGATGGGCGCGCACATCTGCGGCATTTGCATAGCCGAAGTCGTTGAAATGCAACTGGTCCCAGGCCTCCAGATCCAGCACCGTGTTGTGGCCGTCCTGTGCTGCGTCAAAGACAAAGGCATCTGTCAGCGCGCCGCCCGCCAGAACATCGTCGCCTGCGCCGCCGACGATCACGTCATGCACGCCCTGCCCGGCGATCCAGTCGTGCACAGACTGCTCTGTGTCACGCTTGAATTCCGCGCTTTGCACGAATGCGGTCACCACGTCGACACGCGTCCCGCCCTGCGCCAGCGTTTCCAGCCAGCCCTGTCGGCCAGCTGCGTCCGAGTCCCGGCCCAGCACGTTTTGATAAAGCAGCTCGACAAAGGCCCCGTCATCAAGGTCGCCGTAGACTGTGCGAAATTCCGTCGAGTTCACAAAACCTGCAACAGCCGCAGAAAAGGCCGTGCCGTTGCTCAGTTGGTCGCTCCAGCCATCAAAGCCTGCACGATCCGGCGCGCGGTCAAGCGTCGCCTGATACAGACGGAAAATGTCGTCGCTCCATGTCGCCGGGGTGCGCATGGTGGTAAAACCGGTTGCGGCTGCGTCGGTGGCATTGGTGAATTCGCGGCTTTGCGAAAAGCCGACGACCGCCTGCGCGCGCGTCATGCCATCGTCGTCAATGCGCGACACCCAACCGGCGCGCCCGCCCGCATCCGCTGCGCGGCCCAGCACGTTCTGATACAGCAGATCGACAAAGGCACCGGTATCGAGGTTGCCATAGGTCGTCTGAAACTCGGCCGAGGCGACAAAGTCCGACGCCACATTTTCCAGCGACCGCGCGCCGTCGAACAGCATCTGTGTCCAACCGGCATGGCCTGCGGAATCCGGCGTGCGCGCCAGCGCCGCCTGATACAGACGGAACACCTGCGCCGAGATTTCCGGCGCATAACCTGCCGCAAAACCGCCCGCATAAAGCGCGTCATTCCCCGGCCCGCCAATCAGCAATTCACCCGAATGGGCAATCTGCGGAACGGACGGGAAAAGCACCTCTAGCGAGACCGTTTCATCGTTGAAAATCACCTGCTCGATGTTGGCAAGCCTGTCGACCCCCGCGCCCGAGCGGACTTCGATGGTTCCATCGTCGCCACGCGTCAGCGTGGCATCGGCGCGGGCCATGTCATATTGCACCGCATCCAGCCCGCCACGGCCGTCGATGGCATTGTCGCCCGCGTTGCCAATCAACAGGTCCGCGCCGTTGTGACCGGTCAGCGCGATGTCACCCGCCCCCAACGCGCGCAGGCTGCCTGCCGCGCTGTCCAGCGTTGTGTCAACCGAGGTCAGCACCACATCCGCGCCCACAAGATCAAGCTTGCCATTGCCCCCCGACAGATCAACGCGCAGGGCAATGCCGCCCAGCGTCACGCCGACATCCGCAGCGGCTGACAGTTTGATCGCATAGCCACCTTCGGCGGCGCTGCGCGTGCTGCTGCCTGCCGCTGAAACCGCGACATTGCCGCGCCCCTCGCCAATCGAATAGAAATCGTCGCCGTCGGTGTCATCATAGACAACGCCGGTCAGGAACACCGACGCGCCGCTGAGCGCGAAATTCTCGGTCACCATGCCGGCGTTGTAATTCTTGCCGTTCGAGGTAAAGGCCCCTTCCTGCTGCGACACCCCGATCTCGCGATAGAAGTCGTGCAGCATATTGACCCGATGCCCCTTGCTCAGGAACAGGTCGCGGTGGTGATGCTGTTCCATCAGCGTATCGGTGTCGATAGGTCCGGTCGATCCGCGCCAGGTGATGTTTTCGCCACTGGCATAGCGGCCGGCAAAGGTATAGCCCGCCGCCGCTATCCGTTCACCCGGCGACGATCCGTCGACGCCGGTGTGGCTGAACGTGTCGGTGGCCAGCATCCAGTCGCTGTGCGCTTCGGCGGCGGCATTCAGCAGGTCATTGGGCGCAAGAACCTGACGCGGCGTGCCGTCCAGCGTGCCGGGGTCCAGCCCGTCGTTCAGATCAATGCCAAAGCGCGCGGCCTCGGCCTCGGGGTCAAGACGGGCCCGGTTGATCATCTCGATCAAAAGCTGTTCGGCGGCGGACAATGTCATTCGTTTCCCTTCGACGCTGGTTTCCTAAGGTAGATGTCTTAAGAAAACACCACGGTCCAGTTATCGGCGATAATCTGGGCCGGATTATGCCCAGTTCGGGCTGGTTTGACGGTTTTCCGCCACGATCCTGATCTGCGCTGCCCTGTTTGCCGATGCGAACGCGTACCGCTTGCAGTCCCACAGGTTTTGCGCCACCACTTTGTCATGTCAGTCAGCCCCCCACCCCGCGTCACAATTGCACTGTGTACCCGCAACGGTGCCGCCCATCTTGGCGCGCAACTGGACAGCTATGTGGCGCAGACCCACGGCGATTGGGATCTCTGGGTCAGCGACGACGGGTCTGATGACGCCACCCGCGACATCCTTGAGACCTTTGCGCGCAACCACGGCGCTGGCCGGACGATCCGCATCATTGACGGACCACAACAGGGGGTGGCCGCGAATTTTCTGTCCTTGCTCTGTCACCCCGACCTGCCCGCGCAGCCGGTTGCGCTGTCTGATCAGGACGACGTGTGGCTTCCCGAAAAGCTGGCCTTGGGTCTGCGTGATCTTGGCGGCGCTGCGCCGTGCCTGTACGGCGCGCAAAGCGTGCATGTGGACGAAGACCTGACGCCCATCGGGCACAGCCTGGGCGGTGGCACGGCGGGCTTTGGCAATGCGCTGGTGCAAAACATCGTGTCGGGCCATTCCGCAATGATGAACGCCGCGGCACTGGCGCTGGTGCGCGCCGCGGGGGTGCCCGGCGGCATCCCCTATCATGACTGGTGGCTGTACCAGTTGATATCCGGTGCCGGCGGGCATGTTATCGTGCGTCCTGACAAGGTTTTGCTGTACCGTCAACACGGCACAAATACGATGGGATCACATCAGGGCACGCGTGCGCTGCTGACCCGTCTGGGACAGCTTCTTGGCACTACCTTTGGCGGATGGGTCGCGGCCAATACGACGGCCTTGCGCCGGTGCGAGACCGTGCTGAACCCAAGCGCCCGCACCGTTCTGTCGGATTTGCAGAGCCACAAACGCGGCCCTGCCCGCCTGCGGGTTTTTCGTCGGCACGGGATCACCCGTCAGGGACGGCTGGGCACTGCTGCGCTGTATCTTGCCGTTCTGCTAGGCCGCGTTTAGCGCCGCCATATTGCGTTCGTGTTGCGCGATGCCCGCTTCGATGTCGTCGAAATACTCCAGCTTGCCATCGTTCAGCACCGCAGCAGCGTCGCACAGCTCGCGCACCTGAGCCATCGCATGGGTCACGACAACCGCACCCGAAGTTTTCAACCGTTCGAGAAACACCTGGCTTGACCGCGCCCGAAAGGCTGAATCGCCCACCGCGGTCACTTCGTCTACCAGGTAGGTGTCAAAACCGATGCCCATCGAGACACCAAAGGCCAGACGCGATTTCATGCCCGAGGAATAGCTGCGGAACGGCAGCCGGAAATGTTGCCCCAAACCGGCAAAATCCTCGACGAACGCTGTCAGATCATCGGTATCCACACCATAGATGCGGGCCACGAAACGGGTGTTTTGCGCCCCCGTCAGTTCCGGGTGGAACGATCCGGCAAAACCCACGGGCCACGAGATTGTTCCGGTCGAAATGATCCGCCCCGATGTCGGCGTCAACGTGCCCGCGATCATCTGCAACAGGGTGGATTTACCTGCCCCGTTGCGCCCCAACAGCGCCACCGATCTCCCCGTCGGGAAAACCGCATTGATGTTGTCGGCAACGTATTTATGCTTGCCCTCAAGCGAGAAAATCTTGGTCACATTCTCTAAACGGATCATTGCAAAACCTCAGCGGCGGTCCCGCACGGAAACGGTCACCAGCGTCAAAACCGACCAGATCAGCGTCAGGAACAAAGTGACCAGCGCAAGGATCGTGAACCGTTTGGGGTAAACCGCCGTTTCGGCTTTGGTGGGTTCCAGATAGGCGGCCAGATAACGCGTTTTACGACGCGATTCCGCCACGGCCCCATCATAGCTGGCCAGCGCCGAGACGTAGGATTTTTCAGCAAATTCGCGGTCAACCACCAGACGTTCATAATTGCCCAGAAGGTCCGCAAATGCGGTGCCGTCATCACCGGCGCCGCCAACCCCCAGTTTCTTGCGCTCCTGCGCGATACGGTTCTCGATCACCTCAAGCCGACGGGTGGCCTGTAACAGACGGGGGTCTGACTCGTTCACACTGCCGCGCAACAAATCAATCTCGATCAGGGTCTGGGCCTGTTGCGCTTGCAGGTTTCCGATCAGGCCCGACTGTGTCTTGATGTCGATCTCGGGATTAACAATTTGGTTTTCATTGCGAAACCTGGTCACAACGGCGCGCGCATCCTTTAGCCGGACAAGCGCCTCGTCAAGTTCTTCGCGCGCATAGCGAATTCCGTCCTGGCGGGCAATGTCACTCAACTCGTTGATCATGTCCGAGCTTTTTTCGAACAGGGTACGGCTGATGGCAGTTGCGTCCTCGGCGCTGAACGCCAGAACCTCGACTTCGATCAGCCCCGCCCCTGCCCCGTAGGAAATGCGCACCATACGGTTCCAGTAATCCAGCAAATCTTCAATCGGGGCGTCAGGGTCGACGGCAAACACAAAGTCGTC
Source organism: Pseudosulfitobacter sp. DSM 107133 (assembly GCF_022788695.1). Classification (NCBI taxonomy): domain Bacteria; kingdom Pseudomonadati; phylum Pseudomonadota; class Alphaproteobacteria; order Rhodobacterales; family Roseobacteraceae; genus Pseudosulfitobacter; species Pseudosulfitobacter sp. DSM 107133. The sequence goes on along the minus strand of NZ_CP085155.1, from coordinate 244,299 downwards.
CTTCGGCTTTGACCACTTTCCACGCAGATCAAGTTCGGCGTCGATATCCGCGACAAGTTCCTGACTTTGGATGAATTCATACAGAATATCCGTATCGGACGAGCTGGAATTCGAAAAATTCGTTAGTCCGCCCAACAACTCGAAGGTCGAGCTTGCGTCTTCGCGGCGCACCGAGAAGCCAACCTTGGACGCATATTGATCGACCGCCACGCTGTAGAGATAGACACCTGTCACAACACTGGGCACCAGCACGCAGATCAAGAAGCTCAACAAGACCCCAAAGTGCCGTTTGCGCGCAAACGCCTGCCGTGCAGGCGTCGCGACAGGTTTCCCGGCCGGCTTGGCAGGAGGGGGTGGCGCCGGTTGCGGTGCCGGTTTCGCTGCGGGTTGCGGTGCCGGATTGGCGGCCTGCTGCGGCTTGGCCTGTGGCGCCTGCACATTTGCTGCCTGAGAGGTCTGCGCCTGTTCAGCGTTTGCGACCTGACCCGGTTGGCCCGTCGCGGTTGGTTCTTGTGCCACTAAGGACCTCTCGTGTAGTTACTGGTCATTGCGTACATCGTCTGGTCTTTCGATACCAGATAGCCAATATGGATGAAGAATGACAGACATGAGTTCCATTCCCCAAAGCAACGCTCGGCCAATGCGGCGATTTGCCACCGCACGGTCTGTTGTGGCACTGATCATGCGCGAGATGTCAACAAGCTATGGCCGTTCGCCGGGTGGATACGCATGGGCTGTCATCGAACCTGCCGCAGGTATTGCACTGTTATCGCTGGTCTTTTCGGCAGGATTTCGCAATCCGCCCGTCGGGATCAGCTTTCCGATGTATTATGCGACGGGTATGCTGCCATTCATGATGTTCAACGACATTCACGGCAAGATCGCAACCTGTCTGATGTTTTCCAAACAGCTGCTTGCCTACCCGACAGTGACCTTTGTCGATGCGATTATGGCACGTTTCATCCTGAACATGGTCACGCTTCTTCTGGTCGGTTACATCATTTTCTCTGGCTGTCTTTTGTTGTTCGAAACCCGTACCACCCTTGATTTGCCCGTCATCATTCAATCCTATGCGCTTGCAGCATTTCTGGCATTGGGAGTTGGCACGCTAAACGCCTACACCTTCACCCGCTTCAATGTCGTTCAGCGGTTCTGGTCGATCCTTATGCGACCCATGTTTCTTATCTCGGGCGTGCTTCTTCCACTCAACGCAATCCCGCAACCCTATCGCGATTACCTGTGGTACAATCCGCTTGTTCATGTAGTCGGCCTGATGCGCGCGGGTTTTTACGGAACCTATGACGCAAGCTATATCTCGATTCCCTATGTTGTTGGCATTTCACTGGCTTGCTTTGCCATGGGTTTATTGTTGCTGCGCCGCTACCATCAGGACCTGTTGATGCTGTAACGTGCAGGTCAACTGCGCCGCAGCTTTGGCGCATAGGCCATCAAGATCCGCTTCCAGCGCGGGATACTTTGATGACGCACTTCAGCATCCAATGCCTGCAACGCTTCGAGCAAAACAAAAAGAGCGGCATCCCACGTCTCGATGTCAGAGCCTTCGGGGGGGCGATCGGGCAGATCGGGCGGGGTCGTGCCCGCGGCTGAAGCAGCCGACAAAACGCCCGATTTGAGGGCATCGAACAGCGGTCCGAACTGCGCGGGATCGTTCAGGCGCGTCACCCCTTCACGAATGTCTTCGTGATAAGGTAATTCCCTTATCCAGCGCGAATCTGACATGATGTCCGCCAGATCCTGTGCCTCCAGAACCGCGCTCAGGGTTTCCACTGCCGCCAGACGCACAGGACGCAGGGCCTGTACATGGCGCGACAGGACCGCCCAAAGCTTGCGCCCCGGAACTGGCGGGCACCAGCGTTGCACCACAAATTCGATGGCTCCCGCGTGGCCGGTGGGCCGGAACGCACGGTTGCGCAGCAAAAAGCCGGTCAGAATCGCGGAAGAGGCCGTGTTGCGCTGTACGTCGTCCTTCAGCGGCAGCCCGTAGAAGTCTGCAAATTTGGCAACCACATCCGGGCGCTGTCCACGCACCCGGATCCGCACATTGGGGATTTTTGCCCATGCGGCGATATCGTCGGCAAAGCTGTAGGGCATGTTCGAGCGTTCCAGCCAGCTGTCCAGATCGGGCCGGTGCCAGATCCCCCATTGATAAAAGGCTGCATTTGTCCAGTCGATGACCGGGCGCAGGAACACCACGACATCCACCGGCGGATTCCCCCAGGCTGCAAGCGCCTCGGCAAAGGCTGCGTGATGGCTGATCCAGCCCTCGCTTGACAGGATCGGCACATAGTTGCGGCGCCGGCCCCGCTGCAATGTCTGGCGCATGGCATCAAACAGGCTTGCGTGGTTCTCCTGAGGGCCCAGATTGGGCCACGAGGCGTATCCATAGGCCGACAACCGCGCCACGCTCGTGAGTGCGTTGCCCGATTGCACGGTCCACTTGCCGGTCAGCGAGCCCGAAGCGCAGGTGTAGCGATAGTGCGTACCATCCAGCCCGTACAGGTCAGGGGTCGCGCTGAGGGCGGTTTGCAAGGCGGAGCTGCCACATTTCGGGGCGCCGACGTGCAGGATCATCCGGGGCTTGTGGTCAGTCGTCATCATGCGTCTCGGGTCGTGGGGCGCAGCGCTGTCAAAAGCGCGGCAATGTCGATGTCGCGCGCCTCGGGCAACGGCAGCACGGCACCGGGCGCTCCCGCTGCCAGGGCCGCTTTGACTGCATCGCCCTGCGCACCCAGATCGAAAGAGACAACCGGCATGCCCGTGGCCAGCACTTCGTGGGTGGCAAAGGAAAAGGTCTCGGGCCAGATCGCAGGCATCAGCCAACCTGAAATACGGTAACGCGCCACCAGCCCTTCAAGGTCGCGCAGCTCGTAGCTGCCGTGCACCTGCGCAGGGGCCGCCAGCGGCCATGCCGGATCAAGATGCCCGATCACCACCAGCCGCGCAGCGCCCGACCGCGCCAGATCGCGGCTGAGCTTTTGCAGAACCGCCGCGCCCTTTTGATAGCCGATGTTGCCCAGCACCCCGATCACGGGAATACCGTCATCGACCGCGTCAATCTGTGGAACCCTGTCGACCAGCTGGTGCGGCACGACCACCAGCGACCTGGCAGCGTTTGGATAGGCGCGGGCGACCAGTTCGGCGCTGTTGGCGGAAAACACCACACAGCGGTCCGCCGCATCCACCAACGCCCCCCACGCCGCCTGCCAGTCTGCCAATGTGGCGTCGGGCCGTCCGGGGCGGGTGTAGCTGTGCGCGGGATCGTCCGCCAGGGGGCCGCCTGCCACCGGCACCCCGCGATAGGCCCCACCCTTGCCCAGCAGCGTATAGGACGGGCTGATCGGAAAGAAATCGTGAAACAACACTTCGACAGGATGGGTGCGCCCCTCGGCACGGGCGATGCGCAACAGCACCTGTGGCAGAACCACAGCATCGCGCGCGCCGACACCACAGGAATAGATCAGCCGCAAGCGCGGCAGGCGGGTCAACAATTGCTCGACCAGCGCGCTGTCGTTGGTGCGCCCCTGCGTCGTGCCCATCCCGGTGTAAAGCTCAAGCCGCCAGGTGTGCCCGCCGCCAACACGCAACACGACCACGGCCTGCCCCGCGCCCAGATGCCGGCCGATGCAATCTTGCAGGTATTTGTCAGCACCGCCGCCCATGGCATGGGCCAGATAGACCGGCACTTCGTCCTGCCGCGCTGCGGCCCAGCTTAGCCCCAGCGCCAGCCGCGCGGTGTTCAGCGGGTCGGCGCGGATGAACTCTTGCACCTCGGCGTCATAACTGGGGTAACGTCGGCTGATTTCGGCGCCGTTGCGCTCCAACAGCGCCTGTTTGGCCGCTGATCCAAAAGATTCCCCGCCGCGATGTTCGACAAACAGGTTCGGCACACAGACATTGCGCCCGCCCAATGCGCGCGCCTTTTGGCACCAGTCGGTTTCTTCGCCGTAGCCGCGCCCGAAAATCGTGTCCAGTTGCGGCAACTGATCCAGAAACCTGCGCGACAGCGCCATGCAAAACCCGACACCGGTGGGGGCATCCACCAGCCCAAGCACCCCGTTCAGGTCTTGCGCGGCAAGATCCAGCGCATCGGCTTCGCCCGGCTGCAACGGGTGGCGCTGGCAGATCACCGGCACCGTGAAAATCTCGGCGTCATTCGACATTGGCGTCACGGTGGCCACGGTGTCGTCGGCAAGGGGCGCCAGCAACCGCGTTGCCCATCCCTGCGGCAGCAATACGTCGGAATTCAACAGCACCACCGGCGCATCACGGTCTGCAGCCACGCTCAGCGCACGGTTGACGCTGCCAATAAACCCCAGGTTCCGGTCATTGCGCAACAAGGTCACGCGGTCGCCCTGATCGGCAGCCCAGCCTTGCAGCATCGGCCAGACACGTTCGTCGGACGAACAATCCTCGACCGCGACAAGATGCCAGTCCAGATCGGTGTGCGCCGCAAGACGTTCCAGACATTCGCCAAGAACGTCAAAGGCGTTATAGACAGGGAGCAAAATGGTAACGGCCTGATGCGGCGTCGCAACCGGCTGCGCGGGCACCAGCGCGCCGCCCATCATCTCGGCCGATGTCGACGCGGGCACAAGGCCAAGCCGTTCCTTGACCACTTCGCGCGCGCCCAGATCACCGTTGCGTTTCCATTGCCAGATCGTCGGCAACAACCGGACCAGAGCAAGAATGTACGGAAAGATCAATCTGGCCCGTGCACGCGCGATCTGTCCGCCGGAAAACCCCGCAAACACACAGCTGACCGCGCCACCGCCATCGTCGGCCTGTACGATCGGGTCTCCAACCTCGAACGGGATATCCAGCGTAAAGCCACGCGCATCCGATCCGGGCTGGGTCAGTTCCGGCACCGTCCACAGCCGCGTGCGGTTCAGCACAAGCCCGATGCGCGCGGCCTCGGACCAGCCTTCGACGATCAAACGGTTTCCACGCAGCGCGATCCGTTCGATCCGCCCGAAATCTGCGCCCGTTTCGTCGACTATCGGCCCGCCGGGGCGGTCAAGGGACAGGTTATGTTCCGCGTAGCGCAGGAAAATCAGGTACAATCTGCGCAACACCAGTGGCACACCCTTTATCATGAACGATCGACGCAACCTATCTTTGCGGTCTCGCAGTGTCCATCCAATGTGGCGGCTCCAGGCAGGTTTAGCGGACCACTAAGATGCGCCCGAAACAGCGGATGCAAGGCGCTTAGATCCAAATGAAAAAGCATGTTTCAGCAGATCAAACGGCCTGAGAATCAGGAAAAATCGAAGCGAACCTGACCAGAAAACACACGCTATGGCGATAATTAGGGGGGAATTTCTTGACAGAATTCCCTCGGCAGAATCTGGCGCGCGGAAATGACCTTATCAACAGATTCAAGGTCTTAACCCTACGTCAACGCAAACTGACGCGCCCCACCAACCTTTGCAAATATTTGCCGAAAAAATTGGACTGGAATTCCTTACTTGCCAGACCAGTACGATCCCTGCACCTTAATCGTATATTAACAAAGCCGACAATTTTGCGGTTTAGCACTTCATTTGGACACAAAAAACCGGGCGCCGCTCGGATGCAAAGGATATTCCCATGACAACTACACCCCTTGTCTGGCTCGATGAGTTCACCGCCAACCTGATAACCACGGACACCCAGAACGATCCTGTGATCACCGGTTTGTCCAATGGCAACTTTCTGGTCACCTGGACCGATTCAAATGATACTGCCGCCTCAGGTGCGGGAACGGACATCGTTGGCGTGATCTATGACGCGCTTGGAAATCCGGTAAGCGGTACGTTGTTTCTGAACAGCGGCTTCGGCTTTGCCCGCAGTGAATCAGATCCCGTGATCGCCGCCACCAACGACGGCGGCTTCGTTTTGGTTTATGAATTCTCCGATGGCGCCGACAACGACATTATCTTTGGACGCTATGATGCCGCCGGTACGCGCACGCAGTCGGGGTTTGTCGAAATCGATGCAAGTTCGGCTACGGTATTTCGCGACCCATCGGTGGCGATGCGGTCGGACAACTCTTTCCTTGTGACCTATGAATCCGACAACGGGAACGACGAGGATATCGTCGGCCGCGTGGTCGAGGCGAATGGCACCGTGGGATCGCTGATCCAGATCCGTTCCGATGACGATACTAGTGGAAGCACTTCCAACCCGATCGACCCTGACAGTGCAACGCTGACCAATGATGTGGTCGTTACTGTCTTCCGCGAAAAGGATGACACGGACTACGACATTGAGGTTAGGGCGGTTAACGCCGACGATACGCTCGGTTTCAGCATCAACATCAACAGTGATGCCACTGAAGACAGCGACCCTCATATCGCGGCCCTATCGGGTGGCGGGTTCGTTGTGGTCTGGCAGGTCGGCCTTGATATCGTTGCCTCGGTTCGCAATGCCAACGGGTCAACGGCGGTGGCGCTTGCCACCATTGCGTCTGGTACCGACAGCCAGAATGAACCTGATGTCATCGGGCTTGAGGATGGCGGGTTCTTTGTGGTTTGGGACAATGACACGCTCAACACGTTGGAAGGACGGCGGTTCAATGCCTCGGGCGTGGCGGTAGGGAGTACTGTGACTATTTCCACTGCGGGTGTCGAAACGACACCCGAACTGGGCCTGACTTCGGACGGGCGCATTTTGATCACCTGGTCCGACAACGTTGAGGTGCTGACGGCCATCTACGACCCGCGCGAGAATTTCATCACCGTGGACGCGAGCGATGGCGTGACCACTGGCACACAGCAAAACGACACAATTGCCGGATCGAGCTCTAGTGACGTAATTTTTGGTGTGGGTGGCAACGACGACATCTCCGGCAATAGCGGGAACGACAGCATTGACGGCGGCGATGGCAACGACAACCTGCTGGGCGGGTTAGGCATCGACACGATCATAGGGGGGGCAGGCAACGACGCCATCAACGGCGGTCTGAGCACCGACAGCATCGAGGGCGGCGACGGCGACGACAGTATCTTTGTCAGCGCAGGTGATTTCCTCGACAATGTCGACGGTGGCGCAGGCACTGACGAACTGAACCACACGGCTGTCCTGGCCACGGACGTGGACGGAGCCATCTTCGACTTTATTACGGGCACGATCACGTCAAGCTTCGACACGGGTACGCCCACGATCGCCAATATTGAACGCTATCTTGACGGTGATGGCAGCAATACCATCATTATGGGCAACGGTCTGACCTTTGCCCAGGGCAGCGGCGGCAATGACACCATCACCGGATCAACCAGCGTCGATACAATCTTTGGCGGCGACGGCAACGATGTCATCGATGGTGGCCTCGGCAGCGACAGTATCGACGGTGGCAACGGCAACGATGTCGTCGATGGGGGCAGCGGCAGCGACAGTATCAACGGCGGCAACGGCAACGATACCCTCTCTGGCGGATCCCTCACCGATACGATCAGTGGGGGCGCCGGCGACGATGTGATAGACGGCGGGCTGAATACCGACAGCATTGATGGCGGTGACGGCAACGATACCATTATTGTTGGCGCGGGCGATTTCCTCGACAACGTTGACGGCGGCACTGGTGTCGACGAGCTGGATCACAGCGCGGTTTCCGCCGGGCAGGTCAATGGTGCCATCTTCGATTTCCTTGCGGGTACGATCACCTCGGACTTCGACACGGGTACGCCCACGATCGCCAATATTGAACGCTATCTTGACGGTGATGGCAGCAATACCATCATCATGGGCGGCGGGTTGACCTATGCCCACGGCAACGGCGGCGACGACACGATCAGCGGTTCTTCAATTGGTGATGAGATCGAGGGCGGCGGTGGCAACGACTTGATCGACGGCAACAGCGGCAGCGATACTATTATGGGCGACGCTGGCAACGACACGTTGTCCGGCGGCAACGGCACTGATTACATCGAAGGTGGCGACGGCAACGATATCATCTTTGGCGGCAGCACCTTCGACGACACGATGCGCGGCGGCAACGGCAACGACACGATCGAGGCTGTCGGTGGCGGCCTGATCGAGGGCAACGCCGGTAACGACACCTTCGTCGTGCTGAATGGCAACGTGACCGGTGACACTGATACCGCTGACGGCGACCTGTTCGACGGCGGCACCGGCACAGACGTCTTTGATGCCAGCAACGAAAATAGTGTGTCCTATACCATCAACCTTCTGGCGCAAACCCTGGACTGGGGAACCGTCGGGTCCCGGACTGTTTCTCTGATGAACTTCGAGAATGCCATCGGCAGCCAGGCTGACGATACAATCATCGGCGACACTCTCGACAACATGCTGAATGGCATTGCCGGCGATGATAGTATCGAAGGTAACGGCGGCAATGACACGCTCCTGGGTGGTGACGGAGTCGATACGCTCAACGGCGGGGCCGGCGACGACAGGCTCGACGGGGGCAACGACAACGACGTGCTGCAGGGCTCGATCGGGAACGACACGCTGATCGGCAACAACGGTGGTGACATTCTGAACGGCCAGGCGGGCGATGACGTGCTGCGCGGCGGCACCGGCATCGACGTGCTTTACGGCGGCGATGACAATGACCTGATGTTCGGCGGTGGCAACGGCGATACGCTGGAAGGTGGCAACGGTGCTGACACCCTTATCGGTGAAAACGGTTCTGACAGCATTCTTGGCGAAAGCGGTGCCGACAGCATCACCGGCGGTGCCGGTAACGACACCATTCGCGGCGGTGGCAACAACGACACCATCTCGGGCGGTTCCTTCAACGACCTGATCTTTGGCGAAGATGGCTCGGACAATCTTTCGGGCGATGCCGGGAATGACACGCTTTCGGGCGGTATCGGCAATGACACGCTGGACGGAGGCGGCGGTGCCGACAGCCTGGACGGCGGGGATTGGTCAGACACGCTGATCGGAGGACTTGGCGACGACACCCTGCGCGGCGGCAATGGCTTTGACTCGCTTGATGGCGGCAGCGGCAACGACTTCCTGCTTGGCGGGGCCGATAACGACATACTGATTGGCGGCACTGGTGGCGATACGTTGAACGGTCAAAACGGCGCCGACACGATTGACGGCGGCATTGGCGCAGACAGCATCATTGGCGGCGGCGGTGCCGACAGCATCCTTGGCGGAGACAACAACGACACGATCTCTGGCGGGGATAACAACGACACGATCTCTGGCGGTGACGGATCCGACTTGATCTTTGGCGGCAACGGATCGGACGAAATCTTTGGCAACGAAGGCAACGATACGATCACTGGCGGTGCGGGCAACGACCGCATCCTGGGCGGGATCGGCGCAGATGACTTTATCTTTGCGGCTGGCTTTGGCAATGACTCGATCGAAGGCTTCACGATGGGCTTTGACGATATCATCATGCAGGGCTTTACCGCAGGAGATCTGACGTTGAGCAACGCAGGTGGCAACACCATCGTCGATGTGAATGCAACTTCGGACTCGATCACCATTGTCGGGGTTACGCTGACCGACTTCTCGGACTTCACATTTGCATGAATCAACAGGTCAGGGGCATGTCCCCTGACCCGCAAATAGAAAACGGGCCCTGACGCTGTGTCGGGGCCCGTTTTTTTGCTGCAACAGATGTCTGTTGGTTTTCGCTGCAGTTAGTAGCCTGCGTCGGCTTCCACTTTGGGACCGCCGGTTTCGACCCAGGCTTTTTCAACCGCATCATTCCACAAGGGATTTTCAGCCCAGGTGCTGAAGGTCCCCATAAAGGTCGACCCTGACCCGAAGGCATTGTCGTAATGCAGGGGATCAGGTTCGCCCCCGACATAGGCAGCAATCGCTTCAAGTGTGGGCATGTCCCGCGCGACGAGGTCTTCAAAGCGCACGGTCAATGTGCTTTCGTCACGTTGCCAGGGCAGGTGCATGGCAATGAAATCCGGTACAGAATGGGCAAACATACCACCACGGATAACGTTCTCGAGATATTCACTGCTGGCTTCGAGTTCCGGGTTCTGCTTGATACGATGGCGCATCCAGCTCACAGCAATGTTGCGCGGATGACGCAGAATGAACAGATGCCGATGCGCTTTCAGGCGCTCTGCCAGCTGGGGACGGTGGATAAGGTGACAGTGTATGAAATGCGTGTCATCCAAGGCAAAAATCTTTGCCAGCGGGGTTACGCTGGTCGAAAAAAGTTCAGCCGAAGGTCGCTTGATCAACGTACCACCCTGTTGCGTCTTGCCCATTGAAAGCATGAGGCTAGTTAGAAAATGCGTCCCCGATTTGGAACAGCCACTACACAGAATCATACGCTCTCTCTTCTCTAAAGGCTGCTGATCCCGAGCGATCACTGCCGAGGACCCGCAACATGTAGGGCAATTTACAGATACAGCCCCTAGTTACAATAGGTTGAAAACATGCCTACATGTTGCGGGTCTTTTCAAGTGCCGCGTCAAGCGTCCTGAAGTTCCTGAACAATCTCGCTGTACATACGAATATGCAAGGCAATCACGTCCTCCCATGAGATCACCGTATCAAGGGTGTGCGCCCCTTCAAAAAGGCGGTCGGTGATGCCATCTGTGTTGTTCACGATCGCCTTGAGAACAGGCGCATCGAGCCGGATGTCACCGGACAGGATCACGCCATTTTCGCCATCACGGATCAGGTCGGGCACCATACCGCACATGGTGGCCAGCACCGGTGTGGAACTTGACAATGCTTCGGGCAGGTTCGCCGGACCACCCTCATAGGTGGACACCATCATCAGGAAATCCATCTGCGCATACAAGGAGCCGAACAGGCGGTAAGGTAGATATTCAAAGACATCCACTTCGAACCCCAGCTCGCGCATGCGTGCAGCATCCAGCGCACGGCCCGCACCCACCAAGGTAAAGCGCACCCGATCGGGATCGAACAATTCAAGGCTCTCGAAAATATAGGCGTCGCCCTTGAACCGGCGGTCATAGCGTTTTGACACGATGCCAATGTTCAGTTTGCGCGTGGGGTCAAAGGTTTTTTTCTGACGCGCGAATATGTTCGTATCAAACCCGTGCGGGATCACGACGGTATTGTGCATATCCACCGCAGCAAGGTCTTCGACCTGAAGCGAGTTCAGACACACAATCCGCGCTGTCTGACAGTAGACCTGCCAGAATTTCTTGGGGTCCAGCCAGGGGTCCACGTCGCGCGGATCGTGGTGCACCGTGACGACAGCAGGTTCTTTCAACTCGGTCTCAAGGTGGGGGCGGTGGTAGTGATACACATCCGCCCCTTCCACGGGTTCCTCGCTGATCTTAATCTGGATCAGGCTGGGATCAAACTGCACGTATCTTTTGAAAATATCGTGGAAAATCTTTGACTTAAGATCACGAGTGATAACAAAATTGATTGTGAGCGGATAGTTCACATTGGCGGGCAAGGTGGATTTGAAATCCTGTGTGGCAATCTTATGCAACGGTAAACTCCCAAGATGAATCGCTGTCCAGCCAGCACACGCCAGAGTAAAGAACGGCAGGAACCGCTTTGTAGGCGCCGGGCTCTTCAGGGGTTTGGAACTGAATCGGGCCTTGATGATTGAAATAAAGGTCTTTGGTCAGCGCTGTTTTGAGGCCGTTCAACACGACCCGCTCCCCATCTGCTTTGAAAATATGATACGAAAGGTTGAAGCTTTTTCCTCGGCTAACCATCGGAAAGAAGTGCTCTGTGTCGTTGACGACGGACATTTCCACCATATGGATTGAACCGCACATTTCGAAATGCGTCGGGAAATCCCGAAAAGAAATCTTCAACCCACTTGCCAGTTCAGCCACCTTATTGTCGGGCGGCAAGGGCAGCTTTTTGCGCAACACACCTGACCAGACGTGCGCCGGTGTCCGCGCGCCTATTTCGATCTCGCTCAGCTCCAGCTCGGTGCGCACCGGTGTTTTTTGTTCCAGCGGTGTTTCGCGTATGAGCATTTTCGAGATCTTCAACTCGCCCGATCTGTGGATGGATACAGTGCCGTATTGAAACAGATCGACAAGGAACCGGTCAAAGGCCCGATAGCCTTCCAGATCAAGAAGTCCCTCACCGCTGCTGACTGCCGCCACCATCTCGTCGATACTTTGGCAATCGTGGGTAAAGCCCGCTTCAGAGTAGAATGCGTGCCCCAAGACGATAGGCTTGAGTCCCAGCATCGCTGCTTCGATCCCGGTCTGCGAGGTGAAGGTCAGGCAAAACTGGCTGTCTTCCAACAACGCCTGCATGTTGACATCTTCCACCAGCATCACGCGGGCGCGTTTTTCGTCCGGCAGGTTTGAAACATGCTCGGCCAGCGCGTCGAAGGTGCGCGGGGTTTGCAGGTGTACTTTTTTCATCTCCCAGGGATGGGCCTTGAAGATGATATTGCATTCGGTGTCTTCCAGCAGCCGGTCGATCATTTCGCGATAGACGGGCACCGACGAAACAAAGGGAAAGCCGTTTTCGATCAGGGAAAAGTCGTTGACCACCTGTCCCACGATCAACGCTTGTGGCCGGTCCTCGGGGAAACGTGGCAAATCGCGTACCGGTGGCTGGACGACATTCTTGTTGTTGGCCTGCATCACCTTGTTGCGCGCCTTGATAACCTCGCGGTCATATTGGCTGGGCACTTCCAGATCAGGGTTGCGCCGCGACTTGCGCAATGTTGCGTGTTGGGCGCCACAGTTGTTGGCGATCGGATGATACATCTCTTCGAACAGGAAATCGTTGCCAGTGAATGTGCTTTCCATCACGATCGCTCGGGTCTGACTACGGCGTAGCAATTCCAGCAAGGTCCGAGCGTATGTCATCGAACCAGAGAACACACAGCAGAAGTGGTTTTTGAATATCTGGCCGCGCATGTCATACCAGTGGTTCAGCCAGTGGCTGGCAACCGCCATGTTCAACGCCAATGTCTCGTGGTCTTCGGCAAAAGCCTTGTCGAAGATCATGCGGTCGTCTTTGGGCATCACATCGGTTTGCCAGTTGTCCATCGACAACAGGTAGGCCAGCATTTCAGACCGGCACAAAGGCCAAAGGTTAAGGTGCGCAACCTTGGCGTTATACAGGCTGTCAGCGTCGTAGGCCGCAAAAACGCTTGCCTGCGTCTGGATAGAGCGCGCCATCAGCGGGCTTACCCGGTCGGCCAGGTCGGTGTATTTGCCCAAACTGGTGATCAGGCCGTAACCGTCCTGTTTTTTGTCGAGCAATGTGTTCGCTTCATAATGGTTCGACGCCAGCACTTTGAAAAGGGATGGAAAATTTCTCTCGTGCAGGTGAAATGAATCGGCGAGAGCAATGTTAAGCATGCTGTCTGGTCCTTTGAAATCTTCTGCTAGATATGGATAAATAGGCTTATTCGTGTACGTTCGCACGCTTTCCTAGACGCGCCTCACCTCGAAAGCAAGTCGCTAGACGCTGCCAGCTCCCCCTATGGTGGTTCTGCTGAAAAACTGCTCAAAACGCGCCTCGGAGAGTCACCGCCGAATGGTTCAAGCGGCAATGGCAGTTGGCGAACGACTATGCTAATGTCCTCGCTGAATTCATTAGTAAGCCGGAAATATCATGACTGTTACATTCGATCAAAGCTCTGATTCGACCATCCAGCGCACCGCCTCGCGCGTATTGAAGACCGAAGCCGACGCCCTGTCCTATTTGGCACAGAACCTGCCCGACGATTTTGTCCCCGCCGTACGCGCCATTTTGCAATGCAAAGGGCGCGTGATCATTTCTGGCATCGGCAAATCGGGACACATCGGGCGCAAGATTGCGGCCACCCTCGCCTCAACAGGTACACCATCGTATTTCGTCCACTGTGCCGAAGCCAGCCACGGCGATCTGGGCATGGTTGGGCGCGACGATGCCTGTGTTCTGATCTCGAATTCCGGCGAAACCGCCGAGCTGCGCGACATGGTTTACCACACGCAGCGGTTTTCGATCCCGATGATCGGGATTTCATCGAACCCCGACAGCACTTTGATGCAGGCAGCGGATTATCGTTTGACATTGCCCAAGCTGCCCGAGGCTTGTTCGATCGGCATGGCCCCCACCACCTCGACCACGCTGACACTGGCGATTGGCGATGCGCTGGCCGTGGCGTTGATGGAGCAGCGCAATTTCGCACCTGAAGATTTCGGAATCTACCATCCCGGCGGGAAACTCGGTGCACAGATGCGCACGGTGGCCGAACTGATGCATGGCGGTGATGAAATCCCCGTTTTGCAGGAAGATGCACCGATGCAGGATGTTCTGATGGCCATGACCTCAAAAGGGTTCGGCATCGGCGTTCTGGTGAAAGACGGCGCTCTGACCGGGGTCATCACAGATGGCGACTTGCGGCGCAATATGGTGGGGCTGATGGACCGCACGGCCGCCGAGATTGCCAACCCCGATCCCTTGACCGTAGCGCCCGAGTGCCTTGCACCCGAAGCGCTGGCCATTCTGAACGAACGCAAGATCAACGTGCTTCTGGTTGCTGATGCACAGCGTCGTCCGTTGGGTGTCCTGCATATCCACGATCTGCTGCGTGCGGGTGTTGCCTGATCCCATGAGGTCGGCCACGTCAAAAGGCATTCGGGTACGGGGCGGATCCGCCTCGGGCCTGTGTTGTGGCATTTGGAACGGTCCCGTGCTAAGGCCCAAAACCACGGGCCGCTTGGGTCCGCCACAGGCTGTTCACCAATTGCTCTTTTGACTAGAATTTAAACCGAACCCCCATTACCGCTGCCCCGGACACGCTCAGTCCGACACTGGAGATTCTATGAAGACCGTCATTTTCATTCCCGCACGCTATGCCTCGACACGCTATCCGGCCAAACCACTGGCCACGCTGCGTCAGAAGGACGGCACGCAAAAGACGCTGATCCAGATGAGCTGGGAAGCCGCCTGTGCGATCAAAGGCGTTGACGCCGTTTATGTCGCCACCGATGACGACCGTATTGCCGAGGCCGCGCGCGGGTTTGGGGCCGAGGTCGTAATGACCAGTGAAGCCTGCGAAAACGGCACCGCGCGCTGTGCGGATGCGATGAAGAATTCCGGCATCGACGCCGATTTGATCGTCAACTTTCAAGGCGATGCGCCGTTGACCCCGCCGTGGTTTGTCGAGGCGCTGATTGGTGCAATGAAAGAGGATGCCGGTGTTGGCATGGCAACCCCGGTTCTGCGCTGCGACCGCGACACCTATGACGCCTTCAAGGAAGACCGCGCGCACGGCCGGGTCGGCGGCACCACCGCCGTCTTTGATGGGGCGATGAACGCGCTGTATTTTTCCAAGGAAGTCCTGCCCTACATAGATCCCGGCAAGCTGCCCGATCCGATCCCCGTGTTTCACCACGTCGGCGTCTATGCCTATCGCCCCGAAGCGTTGGCTGCCTATGTGGCCACCCCCGTCTGCCAGCTCGAGACCCTCGAAGGGCTCGAACAGCTTCGGTTCCTGCACGCGGGCATCCCTGTGCGCTGCGTCGAAGTCGACGCGCGCGGCCGCGTGTTCTGGGAGCTGAACAATCCTACCGACGTCCCCCGTATTGAAAAAGCCCTGGAGGCAATGCAATGACCGAACCCCGTATCGTAAATGTCGGCGACATCGCTATCGGCGCCAAGAACCCCTTTGCGCTGATCACCGGCCCCTGCCAGTTGGAATCGCTGGATCACGCGCGCATGATGGCCGAAAAGATCGCCGAAGCCTGCGCCGCCACCGGCACGCGCTTTATCTTCAAGGCCAGCTACGACAAGGCAAACCGGTCTTCGATCAGCACCCAGCGCGGTCTGGGCATGGACGAGGGTCTGACCATCCTGTCGAAAATCCGTGACGAATTCGGCTGTCCGATCCTGACAGATGTGCACGACGCCGCCCAATGCGCCCCTGCGGGCGAAGTGGTGGACGTGATCCAGATCCCCGCCTTTTTGTGCCGCCAGACCGATCTGTTGCTGGCCGCCGGCCAGACCGGCTGCGCGATCAACGTCAAAAAGGGCCAGTTTCTGGCACCCTGGGACATGGGCAACGTGGCCGAGAAAATCGCCTCGACCGGCAATGAAAAAATCATGCTGTGCGACCGTGGTACCTCGTTTGGATATAACACGCTGGTCAGTGATTTCCGTGGCCTGCCGACCATGGCTGCTACGGGCTATCCGGTGGTCTTTGATGCCACCCATTCGGTACAGCAACCAGGCGGTCAGGGCACCACATCCGGCGGCCAACGCGAATTCGCGCCTGTGCTGGCGCGTGCGGCTGTTGCGGTTGGTGTTTCGGCGCTTTTCATCGAGACACACGAAGACCCCGACAATGCACCCAGCGACGGCCCCAACATGATCCCGGTGACAAAAATGGCCCAGCTGATCGGCCAGTTGCGCGAGATCGACGACCTGACCAAAGGCCAGGAATCCATAAACCTGAACGGGTAGTCCGAGGCTTGACTCTCCCCTCTTGCTCTTACTAACCCACAGGCAAAGGAGCCTTTTCATATGACGGAAAAAACCACCGCCGAGATCGCCGAGCAGGTCAGTTTGCTGATGCAGATCGACCGCAACCACGGCCAGATCAGCAGCAAGGTCGACATGGAAGCGCTGAGCAATCTGCCTGCCCATATCGCCTCGGTTTTTGAAGAGGCAAATACCATCAGTGGAGAGCTGACTCCGACACAGGCCTATGCGTTGGTCAACACGCGGATTTCTCAGCTTCAGGCGCAGGTCTATCTGATGCGTCTGGAGCTGGAAAATCGCAATCCCCGCGATCCGGCCAGCATCTATGAAGATCCGATGGTCATTTCGGCCTACGGAGAGCGTGTCAGCGGGCTTGGTTCGCGCAGCAAGACATTCAGCTTCGGTCCCGAAATTCTAGCCGATGGCTGGTACTCGATGGAAATGTCAGACAATATCTGTCACCGCTGGATGCGTCCGGGTGCGACATCTCTGGCCTGTGTGCCGCATCTGGGTCAGGGCGCGCAAAAGCTGACCATCAATGGCTATGTGATGCACGAAGAACAGCTTGATGGTCTCACCATTTCCTCGGCGGGGAAAATGGCCGAAATCGAAGTGACGGAAAGAGGAACAATCGCTCGGTTTGAAGCGGTACTTGACCTGTCAGCTCAAGATGTGAAGTCAGCCAATTATCTGCCGGTGGAATTCCATTTGGAATCCTTCAGGACGCCCAACGAGGTAGACAGCCGTCTGCTTGGGGCAAACATCCAAGGCTTTACCCTTACCAGCATAGTGGACGCCGCCGCATGAAAGTTGCGGCGTTGTGTGATTTTCCCTTTTGGGAGGGACGTGTCGGCACGGCCGTGCGCATGGAAAGCCTGTGCCGGTCATTGGCGAAGGTCTGCGATCTCAGTGTCATTGCATCTGTGACCATGCCGGAACGCTACAACGCCCAGATGGCGCAGGCGCCCTATCGTCTGATCGACCGCAGCGCGCTTAAGCAGGTACATGAAGAAACGCCTGACTGGCAAATTGCAGGGGTGCGCCCGGATCGACAGGTCACGGTCAAAGGCATCAAGCGATTGGTGGAAACCGGCGGCTATGACGCGGTACTGACCCCCTATTTCAACCGCGACTGGATGGTGCAAAACATTGCAGGCGACGTGCTGCGCATCGTTGACACCCACGACTGCCAGTCCCAACGCACCCGCTCTTTTGCGCGCCATGGGCTGACCCCTACCTTTCCCATGACACCAGAGGAAGAAGGGGCAAAGCTTGATGAATACGACATCGCGCTGGCCTTGTCGGACGAGGACCAGATCGAATTCGCCGCGATCACGACCACGCCCGTTGTGACCGCGCCGTTCCGGCTGCCTGCGAAACCACTTTATTCGATCCGCGAACAGGCCAGCGAAGTTATGTTTATCGCCGCGAAAAGCGATATCAACGACCTGACATTGGCCTATTTGCTGGAACAGGTGCTGCCGCTGGTGGGTCGCCAGCTTACGCTGCATGTGGTGGGCAATGTCACTATTCCCGACAGCTGCCCGCCGAACGTGAAGCTGGTACACCACCAAAACGTCGAGGATCTGGGGTGGATCTACCGCGCGGTGGATCTGGCGCTGAACCCGACCTATGCGGGTGGTGGGATCAAGACCAAGACACTCGAGGCGATGGCCTATGGTGTGCCGGTGCTCACATCGGACGAAGGCGCGCGCGGATTGTCGCACCTGCTGCCCGCCGAACTGATTATCAATGACAAATACACCTTTGCCCAACGTATCGGTACGCTGCTTGATGATCCTGCCCGCCGTCAGGCGCTGTCGCAGGACATGCTGGCGCGGATAACCGCTGAGGACAGCGACAGTTGGCTGCCGACATTCGAGCGGTTGATGCGTGCCCAAATATCCCACCGTCAGGAGCTTCGCGCCTCATGATCCGTTTAGGCAAGAAAGCAGCCAGCAGCACTCCAACCCCCATGCCCGAAGTCACGGCGCGGCGGATCGTGTTTTCGGGTGACTTCATGCGCCCTTCGGTGGCTGGTTTGCGACCGACGCAGCATGAAAACATCATGTGGCTTTACAAGTTGCTCAAAACCCCGCTGGAGATGGCCACGGGCCTGCCATCTGGCATCGTGCATTGGGACAACAACTGGGTCAACGGATCTGTTCTGGATGCGGGCACGGTCGAAGCAATCTATCGCATGATGGGCCTGACACCTGGCATCAAAGACTGGCCGCGCATCTTTGACGCAAAAGAATTGCCGCAACCGGTCGAGGATCTGATGCTGCGGTATTTCGAGGGCAGCTTTGTCGTCGGCTTTGAACTACCGCCGTTTTTGGTGGCCTTTCTGGACCGCCACGATATCGGCTTTGTCGATTGCTCCCTCGCGCCTGTGCGGTTCATGGATGATCTGCTGTTCGAATTAAGCTCGAACAGCACCCCGATCACCGAAGCCTTGCAGCCCCATGCGGTCAATGAGGATTTCATCCGCCTGTATGCTGGCGTGCTGTCGTCCAATGTGGCCAAGGTAAATCCAAAACCGCCGCGCCCCAACAGCCTGCTGGTGATCTTGCAGACCCAATTCGACAAAGTTGTGATCGAGAACGGAAAATTCGCAACCGTGCTCGACCATCTGGACGTTCTCAAGACTGTGGCCAAAGACTATGATCACCTGCTGATCAAGGAACACCCGCTGGAACCCCAGCCCGAAACGCGCGCGCAGTTGCTGAAAATCATGCCCGGAACGCAAGTCACCGAAGACAACTTTTATCGGTTGATTTCTCATGACAATCTGACCGGCGTCGCGGCGCTGTCGTCAAGCTGTGTGCTGGAAGCGCGCTATTTTGGCAAAAAGGGACACTATCTGTTGCCCGAATATACGCCCCAGCGCTTCACGGTTGGCCAGCGCGGGGTCACGATCGACGATGCGGTGATCTGTCCCGACTTCTGGCGTGATGTGCTGGCCCCCTCGCCCTGCCCCGTTACACCCAAGGACGGGCTGCGCTTGCCGCCCAAGCCCAACCGCTTTCGCCAGCAACTGCGCAGTGCCTGGAGCTATAACCAGATTGACACCGACATTGCTGTCGGCTGGGCCCCGCAACCGACAAAGTAAGATCGCGAAAAGTGAGTAATTTGCAGGATATGTTCGATCCCAACAGAGACGTAAAAGACGAATATGGGCAAAAACATGGCTCTTTTCACAGTTTATCCGGCAAGAAAGCGCGCGATGCGATCAGTGTACATTCAATCATTGCAGGCGTCGGCGTAGCGGATAGAAGCAATCAAATCATCTCGGGTCTCGGCTCATGCCCAGGACCCAATCAACCTTATTCCATGTTGCGTTCGAGCGGTCAGCCTCGTAGTGACAGTGGCGTTTCATACGCGGAAAGTGACAACTCATGAAAAAAGCATTTATCACCGGCATTACAGGTCAGGATGGCGCCTATCTGGCCAAGCTTCTGCTGGACAAAGGTTACGAAGTTCACGGTGGTGTGCGCCGCATTTCGCAGCCTGAGAACACCCGGCTCGATATTCTGGGAGTCTCTAATGATGTACACTTGCATGAATTCGATCTGACCGAACATAACAACATCTTCCGCGTTATTCGCGACATCGAGATGGACGAATTCTATAACCTTGCCGCACAGTCCTTTGTCGGATCCAGCTGGGAACTGCCGGTCTATACCGCAGATGTTGATGGCATGGCTGTTGTGCGCATCCTTGATACCTTGCGCACGATCCGCCCCGAAACGCGGTTCTATCAGGCTTCGACCTCGGAAATGTTTGGTCTGGTACAAGAAGTGCCACAGTCCGAAACAACACGTCTTTACCCGCGCTCGCCTTATGGTGTCGCCAAGGTTTACGGCCACTACATCACCATGAACTACCGCGAAAGCTTTGGCATGCATGCCTCGTCGGGGATCTTGTTCAACCACGAAAGCCCGCTGCGCGGCAAGGAATTCGTGACCCGCAAGATCACGCTGGGCCTCGCGGCGCTGGCGCATGGCGGCGATCAACCTGTCGAGCTGGGCAATATGGATGCCAAACGCGATTGGGGTTTTGCCCAGGACTATGTCGAAGGCATGTGGCGGATGCTGCAACAGGACGAAGCCGACGATTATGTGTTGGCAACAGGCGTTACCACCACGATCCGCGACTTTTTCACCTACGCAGCCGAAGCGCTGGGAATGGATCTGGAATGGTCCGGCGAGAACGAGAACGAAACCGCCACCGATCGCAAGACCGGCAAGCTGGTTATGAAAGTGAACAAAAAGTTCTATCGCCCCGCAGAGGTTGACCTGTTGATCGGCGATCCGAGCAAAGCCCAGGAAAAACTGGGATGGAAAGCTTCGGTCGACATTCAAAATCTGGCACAAATGATGGCCAAGTCGGACTTTGACGCACACCGCTGATCGCAAAGTCAAAGATGTCGGGTATCGCTTCAGGCGGTGCCCGACGTGCATTTTAGGATCGGGCCAAGCCCGCGATGTTTTTTTCAAGAAGGAAATTTCCCGTGACAGGCTCTAACGGTTCTCCTCTTTTGACCATGGCACGCAAGCAGGCCAGCCGCGTCAAGCGCAGACTGATGCCCACCCCGGCCGAGGGCGCGTTTCACGGTCACGTCGAAGGTATGCAAAGCGATGGCACCCTGCGTGGATGGGCTTACGAGCGTGTGACCAAAAAGGGCCGTGTGGCGGTGGGCGTCTTCAGCGGCGACACAATGCTGGCTGCGGGCTATGCCGATATCAGCCGCGCCGATGTGCAGGACGCCCACGGTTGCGAACGCGAGTGCGGGTTTTCATTCACCGTCACCGACCAGATGTTCCGCACGATCCAAAAGGCGGGCGGCCACATCAGCGTGCGCACCATGGGGTCGAACGAACAGACTCTGGGGCAGGTCGAGATCGTCATCGACACCTCGGACCCCGATCCCCACAAGGGCGATCTGAACGCCTGCGCCCATGTCCTGTCGAACGAGCTGGCCGAACTGGCGCTGCTTCTGGAAGATGTGCCCGAAGACCTGCGCGCGGGCACGGCCCCGCTGCCGGCCATTACGAAGCCGCCCTTCAAGCAACATGAGCTGATGTCTTCCAAGGACGGGATCATCCCCGAAGTGGGCGAAACCGGCCATCCTGCCTATCTTGACTATGTGCGCTATCGCTACCGTATGGACGAAAGCTTTCGCGTGGCCCCCGGTCTCGAAGCGGCAGACCGGTTTCTGTACTGGTATCTGGTATCCTATCGCAGTCAGGAAAAGCGCCGCGTTCCGCTAAGCGCCGAGGTGCTGGACTATCTGAACGCGCCGCTGGTGATGGGTGGGCAGAACTATGCGCTGAGCCGGATCATGTGGTGGCGCATGTCGGGCCGTCCCGACATGATGGCGAACATCAACCTGAATGACCGCGACAGCTATCTGGATACGCTGTTCTGGTGGGCGCATCAGGATGCGCCGCATATGTATTTCGAAGATTGCCTTGTGCCCGACCGCTACGCCGACTTCCTGCGCGGCGTACACCCGTCGCGCCGCTCGGATGCCTATCCGCTCAGCTATTTCACCGAACGTTTCTTCAAGGACACGCCGCGCCTGCATTTCCTCAAGCCCGGCACCGCCGAAGGGCGCAAGACGCTGGCGTTGTCGATGCTGGTGATGGGCGCCAAACGTCCCGACCTGTTGCGCTATATCCCGCGCGACATCATCAACCGCCTGCTGGCGGCGGGTGCGGATGGTGGCCCGTCTGATTTCGAAAACTTCGTCAACGCGCTGCGCGCCAAGCTGCCCTTGCCCGAGGCCGAGCAGGACGAAACGCGCGACAATGACGACTCGCTGGAAATGCAGGGGCCGATCACGATCACCCGCGACAGCTATACCGCGGCGCTGCGTGCCAAGCATTTCGATCTGGCCAGCCACAGCTTCATGACCCGCGACCAGTCGGGCAACCGGTTCGAAGCGGCCGCAATGCCGCCCGTGGACCCCGACGCGCGCACTGTCGATGTGCAGTTGATCGGCCCGCTGGCCAAAGCCTCGGGGCTGGGTCAGGCCACGCGCCTGTCCGCCGACATCCTGCGCGCCACCGGTCTGGACGTGCGCGGTGTCGATTTCGACCTGGACAACCCCGCGCCCGAAGGGTTTTCGTCGGACACGATGATCGAGGACTATGGCCCGGCCAAGATCAACATGATCCACCTGAACGCCGAGTCGATCCCGCTGGCCTTTGCCTATCAGCCGGATGTCTTTTCCGAAGCCTACAACATCGGCTATTTCTTCTGGGAGCTCGATAAGCCTGCCTATTGCCATTACCTTGGCATGGAGATGCTCGACGAAATCTGGGTGTCGACCGAATACGGCGTCACGATCTATGAAAAAGACGCGAACGGCAAACCGGTGGTCAATGTCGGCATGTGCTACGAGGAAAACACCGACATCGAACGCGCCGACAGCCGCGATTTTGTCGAACGGCGTTTCCAGTTCAACAGTTCGCATTTTGTCTGCCTCGTCGCCTTTGACAGCTTTTCGTTTGTGCAGCGCAAGAACCCGGTCAACGTGCTCAAGGCCTTTCAAAAGGCGTTCAAGGGCGTGCCGAACGCCCGTCTGGTGGTCAAGACCCAGAACCGCGACAGCGTGTTCGATACGGTGCAGGTGAACCTGTGGGATCAGGTGGACGCCATGATCAGCACCGACCCGCGCATCATCGTGATGAACGAAACCCTGTCCTACCGCGATCTTCTGCGGCTCAAGGCCGGATCGGATGTCTATGTCTCCCTGCACAAATCCGAAGGCTGGGGCTTTGGCATGATCGAGGCGATGAACCTTGGCGTGCCGGTGGTGTGCACCGCCTATTCGGGCAACATGGATTTCTGCTCGGACGAAACGGCGTGGATGGTCGATTATGAAGAGGTGCCGCTGCGCCAGGAAGAATACATCTTTGTGCGGCGCGGATCGGTCTGGGCCGAACCTTCGGTGGATCACGCAGCCCAACAGCTGCGCGCTGCCTATGACAACCCCGAACAGCGGGCGGCCAAGGCACAGGCGGCACAGGACTATATCAAGGCCAACTTCTCGACGACCGCGATCGCCGAACGCTATGGCGCACGGCTGCGCGAGATCCTGAAGGGTCGCTGAGATGGGGATAGGAAGACGCCCGGCGATCGAGAGCCTTTATCAGTATAACAGCTCGTTCGACGCTGTTGCAGTAATCGACCTGGCCGCACGGCATGGCCTGACGCCCACCCCGGGTGTCGTGACAAATTTTATCGGCGCGCAAATACCGCCGCAGGTTCATCCGTCCCGGCTGATGGAACTGGCGGGCACCGTGGAAGGGCCACCCGATCCGGGCAACTGGCACGCAGACATTGCGGAATGGGCCGCAGCCTTGCGCTGCGTGAACCAGTCAAAGGATACGTTCCGCATTATCGAACTGGGCTGTGGCTGGGCCTGCTGGCTGACCAACACCGGCGTTGCTGCGCGCAATGCCGGTCTCAAGGTTGATCTGATCGGGGTCGAGGGCAACGCGCAACATCTGGACAATGCGCGCGAAACATTGGCGCTGAACGGCTTTGATGCGCAGGATTACACGCTGTTCCACGGCATCGCCGCTCCGAAAACGGGTCAGGCGCTTTTCCCCGCGCCCAATGCAGACGAACGTATCTGGAATGGCGAAGCGGTATTTTACCCCGACGCCGCGACACTTGAACGCGCCAAGGCCGACCCGGCGGTGCAGGTGCTTGACTGCTATCCGCTGAGCGAGTTGTCGCAGAACCAGCGCGTCGATCTGTTGCATATCGACATTCAGGGCGCCGAGCGCGACTATGTACTGGGCAATTTCCCTGACATCCGTCGCCATGTTGCACGGATTCTCATTGGCACACACTCGCGCCAGATCGAAGGTCACCTGACCGCGCATTTTCTCGCCGCCGGATGGCGACTGGAGATGGAACGTCCCGCCCTTGTACGCATCCAAAAGGGGCGTCCGAAATTAGCAATCGACGGGGTCCAGATGTGGGCCAATCCCCAACTTACGCCAGACCTAACATGAGCCCGCAGGACACCGCACCCGACATGCCAGCAGTCAGCCAAGAGGCAATCATAGATGCCTACCAAATGTTTCTGGGGCGCTCTCCCGCAGAAATATCGACTTTGAATTTTGACAGTTTCGATGCCTTGATCTCGAACCTGTACCGTAGCCAGGAGTTCCGGGCGTCGCCACGCTCGCGCAAGAACGCTCTTAGGTGGCCCGAGGCGCAGTATTTCGTGGCACCCAAGCAGAAGGTGATCTATTGCCCCATCGGCAAGAACGCCTGTTCTTTCTTCAAACAGGCGATGGTCAAGCTTTCAGGCTATCCGCATCAGAAAACCGTTCTGCGCAGTGTGCATTTTCTGACCGACCACGTCAAAACCGGTATGCAACTGTCGGATTACGCGCTTGAAGATGCCCAAGGCTTTCTCGCCGATCCCGACATGTTCCGGTTCGCCATTCTGCGCGATCCGGCACGGCGCCTGCTCAGTGCCTATATCGAGAAATTCGTGAAAAACCGCACAGAGCACGCAAATGTCACCTTCCACACCGGTCCGGTGGTGCGCGCGATACAGTCCGCCGAGGGAATGACAGAACCCGATTATGCGCGCGGCATTTCGTTCCAGGCTTTTGTAGATCACGTTGTCGCCATGCCACAAGAGCGGCTTGATCCGCACTGGCGCCCCCAGCATCTGTATCTTGGTGATCACGACTGGCCCCATCTTTACACTTTCGACAATCTGGCCCGCGCTGTCACGGATCTGGAAGAACGCTCCGACGTTGCGCTTGACGCCCCGCCTGTGAACCGTTCTGGTAGCGGCGTCGGTACGAACCACGAAGGTGCACAGGATATGTTGCCTGCCGCCCTCGAAAGCCTGCCTTCGCTGGCTGAAGGGTCATTTCTGACCCCGGAAATCCGTGCGAAGCTGTTGGCCTATTACTCCACAGATTACGAACTGATTAACGCTGTTGAATGAGGACTATTTAATGATCACTCCCATCCTTCTTTGTGGTGGCTCCGGCACGCGCCTTTGGCCACTGTCGCGCAAAAGCTTTCCAAAACAGTTCGCAGACATCATGGGCGATGAAAGCCTGTTCCAGGCCTCGGCCAAACGCTTCTCTGGCGAGGGCTTTGCCGATCCTATTCTGGTAACGGGCGACAGCTTCCGTTTTATTGTGGGGGAACAGCTGGACGAATGCGGGATTACCGCCCAGGGCACGCTGATCGAACCCGAAGGGCGCAATACCGCCCCTGCCGCAGCCGCTGCTGCCGTGTTGTTGGCACAAAGTGATCCGCAGGCGTTGATGCTGCTGGTGCCGTCGGATCACGCTGTTGCTGACGCAAATGCCTTTCGCGCCGCTGTCACCGCCGGTGCCGCGGCCGCCCGCGAGGGTCAGATTGTCACCTTTGGCATCGCCGCCGACCGCCCCGAAACTGGCTTTGGCTGGTTGGAAAGCGGTGCCGAGACGCACCCGCAGGTGATGAAACTGGAACGCTTCATTGAAAAGCCGGACCAGGCCACAGCCGAAACGTTATTGGCCGACAAACGCTATCTGTGGAACGCAGGTGTGTTTCTGGTACGCGCCGATGTGATGGTCGACGCCTTTCGCGCCCATGCACCCGATGTTTTGTCTGCCGTCGAGGCCGCCATGACCGCGGCCACCCAGGATCTGTCCTTTACCCGCATCGACCCCGAAATCTGGGCCACGGTGCCCGACATCTCGATCGACTATGCCGTGATGGAAAAGGCCGCCAACGTCAGCGTCGTGCGCTTTGACGGAAAATGGTCCGATCTGGGCAGCTGGGAAGCTGTATGGCAGGAAAGCGAGCAGGACAACGCGGGCAACGCGCTGACCGCGCACACGACTGCGTTCAATTGCGAAAACACCCTTCTGCGCTCGGAAAGTGACGAAATCGAGCTGGTTGGCATCGGGCTGAAAAACGTGGTCGCTGTGGCGATGCGTGACGCGGTGATGGTGGCGGATATGTCCGACAGCCAGAACGTCAAGAAAGCGGTGTCGGTGCTGAAAGAACGCAAGGCCAAACAGGCCGTGCAATTCCCCGTCGACCACCGCCCGTGGGGCTGGTTCGAAACCCTGATCCTGTCTGAACGGTTCCAGGTCAAACGCATTCACGTCAACCCCGGTGCAGCGCTCTCCCTGCAAAGCCATCACCACCGCTCGGAACACTGGATCGTAGTGGCCGGTACGGCCAAGGTCACGGTCGATGATGAGGTCAAGCTGCTGACCGAGAACCAGTCGGTCTATATCCCGCTGGGCGCCGTGCACCGCATGGAAAACCCCGGCAAGGTGCCAATGGTGTTGATCGAAGTGCAAACCGGCAGCTATCTGGGTGAGGATGACATCATTCGCTACGAGGATGTCTACGCGCGGACCTGAACCGGTCGGCGCGTTTGAACAAGCAATTCCTCGCGTCACAGCGCGCACTATCTAAATTACGTATTCTTGGGGGAAGCCCACCTGGCAGAACATTAAATTTATCACATGGCGAGTTTCTCACGGTCTGGTGAAACGCGAGTGCAACGATGCTTGAATGGTCACCCGAACATCGAAGTTGTCCACCAGATTAGGGTCTGGACCCATTAATTTAACGTTGTCAGCGGCAATTTCGCGAAATTTCAGTGGTTTGGGTCGTGCTGCCAATCCCCTCTCGTGACATTTGCCATGCAAATGCACTGCCGGGCAGTGGTAGGTTCTATTTGCAAGCGGCCCAAGCCACTGAAATGAAGTGAAATTGCCGCCCGTCGCTCCGTAGGAGCGCTTAATAATATCCGTAGGTGCGCTTAATAATATTGGCACGCCTTCGGCGTGACGGGTTTGACGGATTTTCCCGCAGCCCATTGCCCGGCAGGGCATTGCACAGCAATGTCCCGAGAGGAGGCGGCGCATCTGTTTGAAATAGAACCACTATTCCTGCACAGATGCTCCTTCTCAGCGGAAAAATCTGTCAAACTGACGACGTAATATTAATGGGTCCAGACCCACGCAACGGTTTTGTTCTGATCCGCAACCCATTTTCGATAGTTGCAAGTGCCTTTCGCGATACGCCCGCAAAAGATCAGGCCGAGCGGCAAAGGAACCAGCAAGTACGTTGGTCACGCACGATCGACCCGCTGATGACGCCGTCAATGCTCAAAGGGCCTACCATTTTTGGTTTCCTATCGCTCTATGCCCGCAAAATGATGCACGACAAGAAATCGAATTTCCCTGTCGTGAGATATGAAGATTTTATTCTCGCCCCCGAAACTTCTCTGCGCCGGATTGTCGGTCATTTAGGGCTGGCCTGGCACGACGGCGTTTTGCGGTCGCATGAGATGTATAAGGTCGGCAAAATCGGTCACGGCGGCATCAAGTTGTGGCAACCCATCCATACCAAATCGGAAACCAAATATAAGAAATTGTCCGATGGCGCCAAGTCGATCACCTATAGCCTGACCCACGAGGTTCTCGAAGCTTACGGCTACTGCCGGGATGGGAAAAACCTGATGCTCAAGGATATAGACGAGGGTGACAGGCCCTAAAACCACCGCCCCACCGCCATGAGCGCAATCGTATCGCCGGTGCGGGCGACATAAGAGAATGTGGTGTAGGCCCAACTGGTTGTAGAGGTGGCGCGCCCGTTGACCCAGATATGTCCGGTATTCACAGAACTGCCTGCCCCTGCCACAATCGTTCCCGACGCAAATGCGGCGGGGTAATCCAGAGATGTTGGTGAGCCGCGAAAAATCGCGCCTGCACTGATATCGGTATCAACGCCTGAAACTTCGCGGGTGCAAATCTGGGTGCCGTCGGCAAAGCGGACGTAGTCGCCGCTGGCATTGCTGCCGCGTTCGATCACGGCACCGGTTGCGGCCCCACCCACCTGTGACACCGTGCCTTGCAGGTCGCCGCGGCTCAGCACCTCCTGTCCCGCCACTGTGGCCCCTTGGGCAAAGTCGACGATCCCGCTGGCCGCGTCCGCACGCAACGCGGTTTGCCAGCCGGACCCGTCAGCACTGACCTTGATGGCAAAATCATCATCCCCCGCCAGCCCCATTTCCGCGCGTCCCGAAAATCCGGTCTGATACAGCAGGCTCGCAGTGTCGCCCGCTGCGGCCTTGTTCACCTTCAGCTGATGGCCCGCACCTTCGTGGTTCAGCAGGGTCGCGGGGGCGGAAATGCTCAGCCGGTTGGTGGTATCGGCGGTGGCATTGATGCCCAGTTGCTGCGTGGTTTGCGCCGGGGCCGACCATCCGGTTGCTGCATCGAATACAACGGCACCCGCAGGGCTCAGCACCTCGGCACGCCAGCCGGTTTGCGGGGGAACAAAGAACCACCCCCCCTCTTGCCAAACCGCGATATTGCCCGCCTGACCGGCCCATGCGCCGCTGCCGGGTTCTGCCACGATATAGCGCGCCCCGATCTCGGGGGCGCCAGGGGGCGTGTCCTGATCGGCCGTGACCACAACCAGCTGCACAACCGCATCCAGCACCCGCAGGGCTTCGTTGTGGGTAACGTGTTTTTGCGACTGCGCCGCTTGAATAAAGGGTAGCGACAAAACGGGAGATGTGTCGGACATTGGGTGCTCCTGAGCGGATGATTGCTGGCGGGCACTATTCCGGTGCAGGCTTAACATCGCCCTGCCACAGCGCACGTTCCCCGATCGCACCGCGCAACACCTGCGGCGGCCCTTGATGCTGTGGCGGGTGCAGGGCATAGAAGGGGCAGAACAACGGATGGACCCACTATGCCCCCCAAATTTGGCACCAGCGGCCTGCGCGGCCTTGTCACGGAACTGACCCCGGAGCTGGTAAGCGCCTATGTTCACGCCTTTTTGCGCGCCTGTCCGCAGGGCAG
The DNA here is from genome assembly GCF_022788695.1 of Pseudosulfitobacter sp. DSM 107133. Lineage (NCBI taxonomy): Bacteria > Pseudomonadati > Pseudomonadota > Alphaproteobacteria > Rhodobacterales > Roseobacteraceae > Pseudosulfitobacter > Pseudosulfitobacter sp. DSM 107133. The sequence goes on along the minus strand of NZ_CP085155.1, from coordinate 215,050 downwards.
TGCGGTGCATGTGGGGCAGGATCTGCGCCCCTCGTCGCCGGCCATCGCGGCCAGCGTGATTGCTGCGGTGCGTGCTGCGGGTCTGACCGCCATCGACCACGGGGCCGTTCCCACACCGGCACTGGCGCTGGCGTCGATGCAGGCAGGCGATGCGGCGGTCATGGTCACCGGCAGCCACATTCCCGCCGACCGCAACGGGTTGAAATTCTATGTGCCCTCCGGCGAGGTGTCCAAGGCTGACGAAACGGCCATTCTAGCGGTGCTTGAAACTGCGTTCACCCCTTCCGCAACTCAGGGCGGCCATGAAACCCACGAAAAGGCCCTACCCGCCTATGTCGCCCGTTACAGCAACGCATTTGGCGCCGATGCGCTGAGCGGTCTGCGGGTGGGCGTTTACGAACACAGCTCGGTTGCGCGCGATGTGATGGGCGAAATCTTCCGCAGTCTGGGGGCAGAAACCGTGTCGCTGGCCCGCTCTGATGTCTTTATCCCCGTCGACACCGAAGCGGTTGATCCCGCCACCCGCGACCTGCTGGCGGGATGGGCGCGCGACCACGGGTTAGATGCAATCGTATCCACCGACGGCGACTCCGACCGCCCGATGCTGGCGGATGCAAAGGGGGTCATCGTGCCGGGTGATCTGCTGGGGCCGATCACCGCCGCCATGCTGGGGGCTGACACTCTGGTCACGCCGGTTTCGTCCAACACCGCCATCGACGCGATGCCACAGTTCGCCGCCATCACCCGCACCCGCATCGGCAGCCCCTTTGTCATCGCCGCAATGGAACAGATGCTGCAAACCGATCCGGCAACGCAGGTCGCAGGCTATGAGGCCAACGGCGGCTTTCTGCTGGGCTTCGACGCCAACGGCCCCGCCGGTCCGCTGCCACCGCTGATGACACGCGACAGCATCCTGCCATTGGTCGCGCCGCTGGCCGCAGCACGCGCCGCCGGCCAAAGCCTGTCAGAGCTGGTCGCCGCCCTGCCCCCGCGCTTTACCGCAGCGGACCGCGTGCAAGAGGTGCCTTCCGAACAATCAAGCGCGCTGATCGCGACGCTGTCGGACAGCGCCAACGCCCGTGCCGATTTCTTTGAAGGCGTCGATGCCGAGCAGGCCATCGACCTGACCGACGGGCTGCGCGTTACCTTCAAGGACGGTGCCGTTGTGCACCTGCGCCCCTCGGGCAACGCACCGGAATGCCGATGCTACGCAGAAGCGGGCAGCGCCGACGCGGCGTTGACGCTGGTTAACGTGCATCTGGCCAAACTCAAGGCAAGGCTGGGTTAAACATGACAGACCGTTTCGGTATCACCGTTCAGGACATTCTGGACCCGGCCCGCATCCTGAATGCGCAGGAAGATACGGCAGTTCGCGCTCAGCTGCGCCGGGCATTGTGGTTTCGCGGAGCGGCCGCCCGCAGTCTGACCCAATTCACCCTCAAGCAGATTGCCCCATTAAACCTTTCGACACTCATGCAGCACGCGGCGCTATGCGCCGAAGCAGACCAGATGGAGAATGCATTGCGCTTGACCAACAAGGCGCTCGACACCCACGCAGACGCCTTTGCGTTCTGGGGTTATGCGGGTCTGCTGGCAAATGTTGCACCGTTCAAACCCTCGTTGCGGGAACGCTATGCTCCGACGCTGGAAGAACTTCTCAGGTTTCGCCGTAATATGGGGGGATTTGCGGACGCGATCCGCTCTGGCGCACGCATATGCGTTGTGGGCAATGCCCCCACGCTTGACGGCAGCGGACGAGGAGAGCAGATCGACGACCATGATCTGGTTATTCGATTCAACAACTTCCGGGCGGGTGGCACGCGCACTGCCGATGTCGGCCAGAAAACAAACATCTGGGCCCGTACACCGACGCTTCTGGGCAACTGGCGCCGCGAAGGGCAGCACTTTGATCTGGTGGTCGCGCCTGGCGACCCAGTCTGGTGGCGCAGCCCTGCGGGACTGTCGTTCGCCCGCGAGGCCACCCATTCGGGCATTCCTCATGATGCAATCGACCCGCTTACCTATTTCGAGATAGCCACTAAAGTGGGCAGCAAACCCTCCAGCGGGATTTCACTTTTGGGTTGGATACGCGCGCTGCGGGGCAGTCTGCTTGACATTTCGATCGAAGGCTTCCAACTGGATGATCAGCCCACGGGCGGTAACACAGCCTATTTCTCGGACCCCCCACGCTTGACTCCGACGCCCCACGACTGGGACATCGAAAGTGCCCTGCTGAAACAATGGCAGGCCGAAGCTGTTGAGACACCAACGGTAAAAGGCCAATCAAAATGAAATTTGGCGTGCTGCATTTCAGCTATTCTCGATTCGGCCATTTTGAGCGCGAGTACGCTGCAACGGGGAAGTTTTCGGTCAATTTGGGTGATTATATGCAGACTCTCGCGGTGCGCCGACTGTATTCTCGCCTCGGCATCGACGATGCACAGATCGTCCCAATCGACCGCGAAACGCTTTCCACCTATGATGGTCCGCCGGTTTTCTTGCCCATGAACGCCTGTTTTTATCATTGGTGCTTCCCGCTCCCGCCCGCGATCACGCCAATCTGGATCGGATTTCAGGCCCGCAAAGAATTGATCGTCAAACACAGCGATTTTTTCCGGACCCAGGGCGCCATCGGATGCCGCGATAGCGCCACCGCGGCGCATTTCACAGCACTTGGGATCGACAATTTCATAAGTGGTTGCCTGACGCTTTCCCTGCCCCCACGCGCAGCCGCCCCTGATGCAGCTACCGCAAGAATCCTTTGTATTCATGGAACCAACGCAGGTCGGCTGCCAGGGACGCTGCTGCCTGCGATTCCAAAGGACATGCTGGAACGTATCGAATTCGTCAGTCAGCGTCGGGACATGACACATTTTCCGCTGACGCCCGAGGATTGTGCCGACCTTGAGGCCCTAACGACAGCGCTGCTGCAACATTACATGGACACTGCTGAACGGATTATTACCCCGCTGCACCATGCCACGACACCCTGCCTGGCATCGGGAATTCCTGTGGTCCTGTGCCGTGCAGAAGCAGATGATCGGTTTAGTTGGCTCAAAGACCTGATGCCCGTCTATGTGGCGCCAGATTTTGATCAGATCGACTGGTCTGCTCCTCTGGTAGACATCAGCGAAATCCGCAACGCCCAGATCGACCGCTTTGCATCTTTGCTTGAGGCCGCCCGACAACAGGCCGAGAATGCGGGGCAGTCAGGCTGAGCTGGCAGGCGATTTCGGTCCACGCCCCTACGCAAGCATGAACATGTCCTTATAGGCGTCGCGCAGCAGGTTCTTTTGCACCTTGCCCATGGTGTTGCGCGGCAGGCTGTCCACCACGACCAGCCGGCGTGGGTGTTTGAACCGTGCCAGCGGTCCCTTGACGGCCTCCATAATCGCATCTGTGTCCGGCGACTGGCCCGGCTGCGCCACCAGAACGCCCACAACCGTTTCACCAAAATCAGGATGCGGCACGCCGATCACAGCGCTTTCCAGCACGCCGCCTTGTTCGTCCAGCACCAGTTCGACCTCTTTGGGATAGATATTGTAACCGCCCGAAATAATCAGGTCCTTGCCCCGGCCAACAATGCTGACATAGCCCGCCTCGTCGATCACTCCCAGATCGCCGGTGATGAAAAAACCGTCGGCACGCAATTCATCCGCAGTTTTTTCGGGCATCTGCCAATAGCCCTTGAACACATTCGGCCCGCGCACTTCAATCACGCCGACCTCGCCCTGTGGCAAGGTCTCGCCGGTTTCGGGGTTGGTGATCTTCAGTTCGACCCCCGGCAAGGGAAAGCCCACGGTGCCCGCGCGGCGTTCGCCCGCGTATGGGTTCGAGGTGTTCATATTGGTCTCTGTCATGCCATAGCGTTCCAGAATGCGCTGACCGGTGCGGGTTTCAAACTGCACATGGGTCTCCGCCAGCAGCGGCGCCGACCCCGAAATGAACAAACGCATGTGCGCGGCCGCCTCTTTGGTAAAGCGCGCATCATCCAGCAGGCGGGTGTAAAAGGTAGGAACGCCCATCATCGACGTGGCGCGGGGCATCTGGGCCAGGATCTCGTCCAGATCGAAACCGGGCATGAAGATCATGCTGCCACCCGCGACCAGCGTCACATTGGTGGCCACAAACAGCCCGTGCGTGTGGAAAATCGGCAACGCATGTAACAGAACGTCATCCGCGCTGAACTGCCATTCCTGCGCCAGCGTCTGCGCATTTGACAACAGGTTGCTCTGGGTCAGCATCGCCCCTTTCGAACGGCCCGTGGTTCCCGAGGTATACAGAAACGCCGCCAGATCGTCGGCATTGCGCGCCACGGTGTCAAAGCTGTCGGGCGCAGCCGCCGCCTTGTCCGTCAGCGATCCGCCGCCATCAGCGTTCAGCGTTTCAACCTTGGCACCCAGCCCTGCGGCCACAGGCGTCAGCGATGCGGTTTTGCCCGCGTCGCAAACCACCAGTGCCGCGCCGCTGTTTTCAATGAAATAGGTCAGCTCGTCGGTGGTATAGGCCGTGTTCAGCGGCAAGAACACCAGACCGGCCTGCGCACAGGCAGCACACAGCGCCAGCGCCTGCGGAGATTTGTGCACCTGCACCGCAACCCGCTCCCCCGGCGACAGGCCCAGCCCCGTCAGCACATGCGCCAGCTGCGCGGTTTGCGCCAGAAAATCGCGATAGGAAATAACCGTGCCATCGACCAGATGCAGAAACGGCGCATCGCGCCCGGCGTGTTTGCCAAACAGGTTATCATAAAGGGGGTTGGCCATAGGGTTACCTTTCCGCGCTGGTCGCGTTGGCGAATGTTTTGGCCAGCGAGGTCACCTCGGAACTGGCGACGATCTTGCGTTTGGCCGCAAAGTTTTCGTGGTTTACCGCAACTTGGGCAAGATCATAAAGATAATTTACCATCACACCGCCCGATTGTGCCGCACCGTTGTCCGAGGCATCGGCATCGGCATGCACCGCATGTACCAGCGCGCCATTGCCCAGATGGAAGCGGGCCACCGGATCAAAAGGCGCATCGCCGTGCCCCTTTGCCTTTAGCAGGTAATACGCGGCAAGGGCGCGGCGGGCTTCGGGATCGTCAGGCATCTCAATGCCTTCTTGATCGGCCCATTTTGTCAGCAAGGGGATCGGGGACAGGGTGACAAAGGTTTTCACCCGCTGCAACTCTGACGACAGATCCGCCGCCACTTGTTTGATCAGTGAATTGCCGAACGAAATGCTGGCCAGCCCTGCCTGACAGTTCGAAATAGAATAGAATACGGCGGTGTCGCAGGCTTCGGGGTCCAATGCGGCGCGGTCTTCGGCCAGCAGTGCCTGAACCGAACCGGGAATGCCCTTGGTCAGCGCCACTTCGACAAAAATCAACGGCTCGTCAGGCATGGCCGGATGGAAAAAGGCAAAGCAGCGACGGTCTTGCGGTTGCAGGCGGCGGCGCAGGTCGTCCCAGCTGTGAATGGCGTGCACCGCTTCATAGGCAATGATCTTTTCCAGAATATGTGCGGGGCTTTCCCAGTTGATCGGGCGCAGCACCAGAAATCCGCGGTTGAACCACGACATGAACAAATGCCTGAAATCCAGATCAAGCGCGGCCAGTTCCGGGTCATCCCCCGCCAGGCGCAACAGGTCGGCACGCATCCGCACCAGCGCACCGGTCGCCCCCGGCACCCGGTTCAACCGGCGCACCAGTTCCTGCCGCCGTGGTTCCGCCGCGCCCATAAAGGCGCGATAAGTCAGCTTGGACGGCGCCTGTTCATAAGCGTCCAACGCCGAACGCACGGCTTCGGGGTCAATGTTCATGTCCCGCGCAAGGTGACGCAGGAATCCCAGCTTTCCGCTGTCATCCAGACTGGCGTACTGTCCCAGAATGTCCTGTGCCAATGCCTGTTCCGAGGTTTCCCCCGCACTGCCCAGCAAATCGTCCATCAGACTTTCGATCGGGCGCGACGATGTCCGCCCCTGACCGATGTTCCGGTAGCGCCGCTCGAACATGGTGGAAAGCAAATCGGCAAGAATGGTCATTGTTCAAATCCTCGTCGCGTAAAAACACGCCCCAAACAGGGTCGCATTGCGGCGCGCAGACGCCGGTGCTGCCTCAATCATAGGCCCATCCTGTTTTTTAGGTCAATATTTTTGTATACAAGATAATAATTATTGCTTCCCTCAAATCGACGGTCTAGCGTTTTGAACCATGGAACAACGCAGTGCGGTAAACATCGCAAGCTCACTGGAGCATATGATTTTCAACGGCAACTTTGCCGACGGTGACAGGCTGGACGAGGTGCGGCTGGCCGATCAGTTCGGCGTCTCGCGCACCCCGCTGCGCGAAGCGCTGCAACGTCTGGAAAGCTCGGGCCTGGTCACGTTGATCCCGCGACGCGGTGCCTTTGTGCGCCAGCCCGGACCGCTGGAGCTGCTTGAGATGTTCGAGGTCATGGCCGAGCTGGAAGCCGTCTGTGCCCGACTGGCCGCACGGCGTATCTCGGATGCAGCCTTTGACGAACTGCGCCTGGCCAATGCACGCTGCCGGGTCGCCGCGGACGCGCAGGACGCAGACCTGTATTACACCGAAAACGAGCGGTTCCACGCCACGATCTACCGCGAATCGGGCAACAGTTTTCTGGAGCAGGAAAGCCTGAAGCTGCAAAAACGCCTGCGTCCCTTCCGGCGACAGCAGCTGCGCTATCGCGGGCGCATGGCACAGTCGCTGACCGAACACGAGGCAATCGTTTCGGCGCTGATGTCGGGCGATTCCGATGCGGCGGCCGATGCGTTGCGCAGCCATGTTGCCGTTCAGGGCGAGCGGTTCCACAGCCTGATGGCAAGTCTCAAAACCGCCGCATCCTGATCGCCTGTCACAAGAATCCCGACAATCTGCGCGTGAACGCCCCCGCTGGCAGCGGGTAAGAACAGGTTTCTCGCACAGGTCTTTGCCGCAACGCGGCACCTGAAATCCGCCCCAATGCACAAAAACACAGCGCGGCTGGTCAAGCGCGCCCCGAGAGAAAAAAGATTCAATATTCACTTGACCAATTACAAGTTGCCGATGTTGTATACAAAAAGAAGAATAAAAAACACAAAACACTCACTCCAACCGCGAGGACAAGATGACATTTAGAACATTGATGACCGGCACCGCCCTGACTTTGGCCGTTGCCGCACCTGCCTTTGCCAACAAGGCAGACGACATCCTGCATATGGCCGTGACCAAAGAACTGGAATCGGTCGACAACTATTACAACTCTGCCCGCGAAGGCATCCTGTTCACGCGTGGCGTCTGGGACGGCTTGCTGTATCGCGATCCCGTTTCAGGCGAGATGAAAGGCAATCTGGCGACCGAATGGACATGGATCGACGATGTCACGGTTGAATTCAAACTGCGCGAAGGTGTGAAATTTCACAACGGCGAGGCGTTCAACGCCGACGATGTCGTCTATACCATCAACTACGTTGTGAACCCCGACAACGGCGTCAAGGTCATGACCAACGTCAGCTGGATGAAAGGCGCCGAAAAGGTCGACGACTATACCGTGCGCGTCAACCTGAACGCGCCTTTCCCGCCGGCCGAGGATTATCTGGCCAGCGTCGTCGTCATGTATCCCAACGAATATTACGCCGAGGTCGGCCCCAGCGGCATGGCTACCAAGCCAATTGGCACCGGCCCCTTCAAGGTCGACAAGGTCGAGCCGGGCAAACGCTACGAACTTAGCGCCAATCCCGATTATTACGACAGCCCAAAAGGCAAGGCGAAGGTTGGCAAGATCGAGATCAAAACCATCCCCGATATGAACACTCAGGTGGCCGAACTGTTCAACGGCGGTCTGGATTTCCTGTGGAACGTGCCCGCCGATCAGGCCGAGAAACTGGCGCAAATGGATAACCGTTTCGACGTGGTCAATGCCCAGGCGATCCGCGTGGGCTATATCACCATGGATGCGGCAGGTGCGGCTGATCCCGACGGGCCGATGACCAAGCAAAAGGTGCGTCAGGCGATCTATCACGCCATCGACCGTCAGGCGATTGTCGACGCGCTGGTCAAAGGATCTTCGCAGGTGGTGAACGCAGGCTGCGCCCCGATCCAGTTCGGCTGTGACCTCAGCGTGACAACCTATGACTACGACCCCGAAAAAGCCAGGGCGTTGCTGGCCGAGGCCGGCTATCCCGACGGTTTCGAAATCGACTTCTACGCCTATCGTGACCGGCCCTATGCCGAAGCGCTGATGGGGTTCCTGAACGAGGTCGGCATCACGACCAACTTCAACTATCTCAAATACGCCGCCCTGCGCGAAAAGCGCGAGAAGAAAGAAGTCGCAATTTCGTTCCAGACCTGGGGGTCCTATTCGCTGCCCGACGTGTCGGCCATCACGGGTGAATTCTTTACCGGCGGCCCGCTGGACGATGCACATGACCCCGAAATCATGGACTGGGTGAAAAAGGCCGGTTCGATCACCGACCGCGCCGAACGCCAGGCACTGTATTCCATGGCACATGCCAAAATCGCGGATCAAGCGTACTGGGTGCCGCTGTGGACATACAACGTGAACTATGTGCTCAGCAAAGAAGTCGACTTTACGCCCACGGATGATGAAGTCATCCGTCTGGCAGACTTCGCCTGGAAGTAACCTTTGACGGGCCGCGCAGCCTATGTTGCGCGGCCCGTGCCTGTTTCTTTGCCCGGAAGGTGACGCACAATGGCCGTCTTCATACTTAAACGTCTTGGCCTTGCCTTGCTGGTGGCCCTGACCGTTTCATTCATCAGTTTCAGCCTGTTGTTCATGGCGGGCGATCCGGCTGTGGCCATTGCCGGCGAAAACGCCAGCTCGGAAGATATCGCGCTGGTCAACGAACGCTACGGCTTTGACCGGCCGATGATCGTACAATACGGCGACTGGCTGGGCTCGGCGGTCACCGGTGATCTGGGCGATTCATGGTATTTCGACATTCCCGTGACCGAGCTGATTGCCGACCGGCTGACCGTCACCATGAAGCTGGGCCTGTTCGCCATCACACTGGCGCTGGCGGTGGCGATTCCGCTGGGGGTTGCCGCGGCGGCCAATCCCAATTCGCTGATCGACCGCTTTGCGCTGTTTCTGTCGGTGGTCGGCCAGGCCATCCCGTCGTTCTGGTTCGGTCTGATCCTGATCGTGATCTTTTCGATCAAGCTGCGGCTGCTGCCCGCGTCGGGCAATGAAACATGGGCGCATTTCGTGCTGCCCACGGTCGTGCTGGGCTATTACGCCACCCCTGCCATCATGCGTCTGACGCGGGCAGGGATGATGGAAGTGCTGTCGTCCGACTATATCCGCACCGCGCGCGCCAAGGGGCTGCGCACCCGCAAGGTGATGTTCAAACACGCCCTGCGCAACGCGATCATTCCCGTGGTCAGCCTGGCCGCGGTGCAGATGGGCTTTATGCTGGGCGGCTCGATCGTCGTCGAAACCGTCTTTGCGCTGCATGGGGCCGGCTATCTGGCATGGGAATCCATCGCGCGGAACGACCTGCCGACGATGCAGGCGCTGATCCTGATCTTTTCCACCTTCTATATTCTGTTCACCTTCCTGGCTGACGTTCTGAACGCCTGGCTGGACCCACGGCTGCGCGTGGGCTGAGGATAGACATGACCGATACAACCACATCCGCCGACCTGCCCGTGCAGGCCCCCCGCGACAAACCGCTGACACCCGCTCAGGCCATGCGCAAACGCGCGCTGCGCCACAAGGGTCTGATGTTCGGTGCCGTCGTCATGCTGATCGTCGTGGGCATCGCAATCTTTGCCCCGCTGCTGACCCAGTTCGACCCCTACCAGCAAAGCCTTATGGCGCGCATGAAACCCCCGGTGTTTCTGGGCGGCACATCCGAACACTGGCTGGGCACCGACGGGCTGGGCCGCGACTTCTGGGCGCGGCTGGCATATGGCGCGCGCATCTCGCTGATGATCGGCATCATGGCCGCTGTGATCTCGTGCATCATCGGGTCGACGCTGGGCATTCTGGCGGGCTATTTCGGTGGCCGCGTCGACATGATCGTGACCTTCCTGATCAACGTGCGTCTGGCCATGCCCGTCGTACTGGTGGCGCTGGCCGTTGTGGCGCTGTTCGGCGGCTCGCTGGTCGTTGTCGTTTCGGTTCTGGGTCTGCTGCTGTGGGACCGCTTTGCCGTGGTGCTGCGCTCGGCCACAATGCAGGTGCGCAAACAGGAATATGTCGCCGCCGCCGAAGTGCTGGGCGCCTCGCTGCCGCGCATTCTGGTCAAGGACATCCTGCCCAACGTGATGAACCACCTGATCGTGATTTTCACGCTGGAAATGGCCCACGCCATCATCCTCGAGGCGGCGCTGTCCTTCCTGGGCCTTGGCGTACAACCGCCTACCCCGTCCTGGGGCCTGATGATTTCCGAAGGCAAGGACATGCTGCTGTTCGAACCCTGGCTGATCACCATTCCCGGCGTCGCGCTGTTCTTTCTTGTCCTCGCCATCAACATGCTGGGCGACGGCCTGCGCGATGTCACCGCACCAGAGGGGCGCAACTGATGACCGATCCCATCCTGTCCATCAACAACCTGACCGTTGACCTGCCCAAGGCCGCCGACCGCGCCCATGCTGTCGAAAACCTGTCGCTGCAAGTGATGCCAAAGGAAATCGTCTGTATCGTGGGTGAAAGCGGCTCGGGCAAGTCGATCACCGCCTTCACCACCATGGGCCTGCTGCCACAGGCGCTGAAACCCTCGCAGGGGGAGATCCGCTTTGACGGGCACGACCTGCTGAAGCTGTCCAAGCGCGCGCACAGCGCCTTGCGCGGGCGTCGCATGGCGATGATCTTTCAGGAACCGATGTCGGCGCTGAACCCCTGCTATACCGTGGGTGACCAGATCGAGGAGATGTTCCAGCAACACACCGATCTGGGCGCGTCCGAACGCAAGGCCCGCACGATCAGACTGCTGGAAGAGGTCCACCTGCCCGACCCGCCGCGCGTCTACAACTCCTACCCGCACCAGCTTTCCGGCGGTCAACGCCAGCGTATCGTGATTGCGATGGCCCTTGCGCTGGACCCGGCCCTGCTGATCGCGGACGAGCCGACAACCGCGCTGGACCTGTCCACGCAGCAACAGATTTTGCACCTGTTCAAGGAACTGCGCGAAAAGCATGACGCGGGCATCATGTTCGTCACCCACGACTTTGACGTGGTGGCCGAAATTGCCGACCGCGTCGTGGTGATGCAGCACGGCAAAATCGTCGAACAGGGCACCGCCGAAGAGGTCCTGAACCGTCCGCAACACCCCTACACCCGCCTGCTGATCGACGCCGTGCCGCGCCGCACCCGCGACGTGCCCGAACCGATCACCAGCCGCGAAGTGCTGAAGGTGTCGAACCTGAACAAGACCTACCACGTCGCTGGCGGCATGTTCCGTCCCTCGCGGACGGTCCACGCCTGCAAGGACGTCAACTTTACCGTCCATCAGGGCGAAACCCTGGGCATCGTGGGCGAAAGCGGCTCGGGCAAGTCGACGCTGGTCAAATGCCTGATCCGTCTGGAAGACCCCGAAAGCGGTGTGGTCTCGGTCGAGGGCAAGGACATTGCCCTGATGTCGCGCCACGACCTGCACCCCTATCGCAAGCACATCCAGATCGTGTTTCAGGACCCCTACGGTTCGCTCAACCCGCGCCGCACCATTGGCGACCAGCTGGTCGAAGGGCCGGTGAACTTTGGCGAAAACCGCGCGAAGGCCATGCAACGTGCCCGCGAGCTGATGAAGATCGTGCGGCTCGATCCCGAGGTGCTGAACCGCTATCCCAACCAGTTCTCGGGCGGTCAACGCCAGCGGATCTGCATCGCACGCGCCCTGATGGTCGAGCCGAAAATCCTGATTGCGGACGAGGCGGTTTCGGCCTTGGATGTCTCCGTGCAAAAGGAGGTGCTGAAATTGCTGAATGAAATCCGCGACCGGATGGGGCTGACCGTCCTGTTCATCACCCACGACCTGCGCGTCGCCGCCCAGGTTTGTGACACGCTGATCGTCATGCAACAGGGCGATGTGGTGGAACGCGGCACCGTCGAACAGGTCTTTGGCGCGCCGTCGCACCCCTATACCAAAATGCTGTTGGACGCGCAGCCGGGCAAGCATTGGGTGGTGCCCGATGTCTCTACCCTGCCCCCGGCCGTCGCATGAGCGGGTCGTTTTCGCGCAGCCAGCAGACCCGCAAGCCGGGTGTAACGGCCACCTCGGGCGGTGTCGTCGCAGCCCAGCATGTGCGCGCCGCCGAAGTCGGGGCCGAAGTCCTGGCCGCAGGCGGTGACGCGGTCGACGCCGCCGTCGCCGTCAGCTTTGCCATCGGCGTGGTCGAACCGTGGATGTCCGGCCCCATGGGCGGCGGTGCCATGATGCTGTGGCGCGCCGACGAAGGTCGCGCCCATGCGCTGAACTATGGCATGCGCTCGTCCGCCACGCTGGACGTGTCGCATTATCCGCTGTCGGGTGCCGGCAAGGCATCGGACCTGTTCCCGTGGGAGGCCGTGGTCGAGGACCGCAACGTCACCGGTGCCACCTCGGTCGCCGTCCCCGGCACGATGGCAGGCATTTCCGCAGCACACGGCCGCTTTGGCCGAATGCCATGGGACACGCTGCTGGCCCCCGCCGTCGATCTGGCCAAACGCGGGTTGCATGTGGATTGGTACACGGCCCTCATCATCGCCTCCAGCGCCCGCGATCTGGCGTTGGACCCCGATGCCGCCGCGCTTTATCTTGATGACGGCGTCTGGCCCAAGGGCTCCGGCTGGACCGCGCTGGCCGATCAGCGGCTCGACCAAAGCAAGATGGCCGAAACGCTGGAACAGCTTGCCCGCGAAGGCGAAGAGGCATTCTATCGCGGCGACATCGCCGCCGCCCTCGTGCGCGATGTCACAGACAAGGGCGGCTTCCTGTCGATGGACGACATGCGCGATTACAGCGTCACATGGTCCGATCCGCTGGCGATCCCCTTCCGCGATGGCACCATCCACGCCATGCCCGGCCTGACCGCAGGCCCCACGCTGGCCGATGCGCTGACACGCTGGCAGGATGGCTATGACGCCGCCGATGCCGACAGCCCCGCCGCCTATGTCGCCCGCGCCAACGGGCTGCGCGCGGCCTATGCGGACCGGCTGACCAACATGGGTGACCACGACAGCGCCAAGGCCCCCGGCTGTACCACGCATTTTTCCATTGTGGACAGCGCCGGCAACATGGTGTCGATGACGCAAACGCTGCTGTCGCTGTTCGGCGCCAAGGTGGTGTCGCCCTCGACCGGCCTGAACCTGAACAACGGCATCATGTGGTTCGACCCCGAGCCGGGCAAGCCGAACTCGCTGGCCGCTGATAAAACCTGTCTGATGAACGTCTGCCCCGTCGTGGGCGAAACCCCCACCCGCCGCTTCGCGCTGGGGGCGTCCGGCGGTCGCAAGATCATGCCCGCGGTGGCGCAGATCAGTGGCCACCTGATGGAACAGCGCATGTCGATGCAGGACGCCATCGAAGCGCCGCGCATTGACGCCTCGGGCGGCGCGCAGGTTGTGGCAGACGAACGGCTTGCCGGTCCCGTGGCCGACGCGCTGTCGGAGAATTTCCCGCTCGCGCTGGCGCAACGGCTGCCTTTCCCCTTTGCCTTTGCCTGCCCCGCAGGGGTGATGCGCGAGGGCACCAGCAACTCCGGCACCACGGAAACCATGTCCCCCTGGGGCGATGGCGTGGCTGAACCCGAACACAAAAAGGCCCCTTGAATGACCCTGCAAGACTCTGCCCGCGCCAATATCGAAATCTATTTCGACGATGGTGATTTCCAACGCGAGCTGGCAACGCTGGTGTCGCGCCCAACAGAAAGCCAGGACCCACGCGGCAAGCCGCACCTGCACGCCTATCTGCACGACGACATGGCCCCGATGCTGGAAGCCATGGGGTTCACCTGCCAATTTCACGACAATCCCGTGCCCGACGGCCCGCCCATCCTGACCGCCGAGCGGATCGAGGATGCAAGCCTGCCCACGGTTCTGACCTATGGCCACGGCGACGTGGTGCGCGCGCAAGAGGGCCAGTGGCGCGAGGGGCTGACCCCGTTCGAGCTGATCGAGGAAGACGACCGCCTGTACGGGCGCGGTGCGGCGGACAACAAGGTGCAGCACCTGATCAACCTGCGTGCAATGCAGGCGGTGCTGAAGGCGCAGGGCCACTTGGGCTTTAACGCCAAGGTCATCATCGAAATGGGCGAAGAGGCCGGATCCCCCGGCCTGAAGGAATTCTGCACCGCCAACGCCGGCCTGCTCAGCGCGGATGTGTTCATCGCGTCCGACGGCCCGCGCCTGCGCCCTGCCGCGCCCACGATCTTCACCGGATCGCGCGGCGGCGTCAGCTTTGACCTCGAGGTCAACCTGCGCGAGGGCGCCAACCACTCGGGCAACTTCGGCGGCCTGCTGGCGGACCCCGCCATGATCCTGTCGCACGCCTTGGCCAGCATCACCGACGCGCGCGGCCAGATCCGCGTGCCGGAGTGGCGCCCGACCAGCCTGACCCCCCGCATCCGCGAGGTGCTGGCCGCCCTGCCCGCCCACGACACCGGCATCGACCTGGACGCCGATTGGGGCGAGGCGGACCTGACCCCGGTCGAGCGTGTGTTCGGCTGGAACAGCTTTGCCATTCTGGCCATGACCGCAGGCGTGCCCGCCGCGCCCGTCAACGCCATCGCCGGATCTGCCCGCGCCACCTGCCAGTTGCGGTTTGTGGTCGGCACAGAGGTCGACGACATCCTGCCCGCCCTGCGCCGCCATCTGGACCGCGAAGGCTTCGACAAGGTCAAGATCGTCGCGCACAGCCGCAACAGCTTCCCCGCGACACGGCTGGACCCCGACCACCCGATGGTCCGTTTCGCCACCGCGTCGATTGAAAAAAGCGTGGGCACAGCGCCGGACATCCTGCCGAACCTTGGCGGCTCGCTGCCCAACGATTGCTTTGCCGAGGTGCTGGGCCTGCCGACGATCTGGGTGCCGCATTCCTATGCGGGTTGCTCGCAGCACGCGCCCAACGAACATATCCTGAAATCCCTGTCGCGTCAGGCGTTGGTGGCAATGACCGGACTGTTCGCCGATCTGGCCGAACAAGGCCTGCCAAAGGATTGATCCGGTGCCCATTGCCCCTCAGGACATGATCGCCCTGCGCGACACCGTGCGTGCGGGGCAGTCGGCCCTGTGGGTCAATCCCGCCTATGTGCCCGCCCCCGATCCCGTGGCGCGCGCCGATCTGGACCAGGCCCGCGATGACTGGGCCATGCTGGCCTCGCTGTTGGCGCGGCTGTTCCCTGAATTGGAAGCCTCGGGCGGGCGCATCGCCTCGGACCTGATCGCGGCCCCTGCCGGAGCCTTTGGCGATTATGCAGGCACCCTGCTGATCAAGGGCGACCACGCCCTGCCGGTGGCCGGGTCCATCAAGGCGCGCGGCGGCCTGTTCGAGGTGTTCATGTGCGCCGTCACCCAGGCCCGCGCGGCAGGGGTGCTGGCCCCCGACGCGCCCCTCACCGATCTGGCCAACATGCGCGATTTCTTCGCGGCCCGCACGATTGCTGTGGGATCCACCGGCAATCTGGGCCTGAGCGTCGGCATCGCCGCGCGCGCGCTTGGGTATGCCTGTGTCGTGCATATGTCCAGCGACGCCAAGCCGTGGAAGGTCGAGCGCCTGCGCAAGCTGGGGGTCGAGGTGGTGCTGCACACCGCGGATTACACCACCGCCGTTGCCGCCGCGCGCGATGCCACGGCGGATGATCCCGACAGCTATTTCGTTGACGATGAATCCTCGGAACTGCTGTTTCGCGGCTACAGTGCGGCAGCGGCGGAACTGGCCGCGCAACTGGACGCGATGGGCATTGCCATCGGCCCCGACCGCCCGCTGTGCCTGTACCTGCCCTGCGGCATCGGCGGCGCGCCGGGTGGCATCGCCTATGGCGCGCGGGCGGTGTTCGGCGCCCATGCGCACAGCTTTTTCGTCGAGCCGCAGCAATCTGCCTCGGCCCTGTGCCATATGGCGTTCGATGCGCCGTCCGTCCATGATCTGGGCCTCAGCAACCGGACCGAGGCTGACGGCATGGCGGTCGCCACCCTGTCGCCGCTGGTGCGCGCGCGCATGCACGACCGTCTGGCGGGTGTCTGCACCGTGGGCGACGCGGACATGCTGCGTTGGGTCGCGGCGGGCCATGCGCACGGGCCGCGATTCGAACCATCCGCCACCGCCGGCTTTGCCGGACCGCACCATCTGATGAACAGCGCGGCCGGTGCGGCGTTTCGCACGGCTCACATGCCCCATGTCGCGCCCGAAAACATCGTCCACGTCGTCTGGGCCACCGGCGGCCTGTTCGTCCCTGACACCGCGCACCGTGACTTTCTGGAGGCTGCCGCAGCCATGCCCGCCGCCCTTGACCTGCCACAGGAGATCACCCCATGACCAACCCCGCCAGCCTTGGCGCCATCGACGCCCGCCGCCTGATCGCGCGCAAACAATTGTCGCCGGTCGAGCTGGCCGAGGCGTGCATCGCGCAGGTTGAAACGCTGGACCACGCGGTGAACGCCCTGATCGCGCGCGACTTTGACGGGATGCTGGAGGGGGCGAAAAAGGCCGAAACCGCCGTGATGTCGGGTGCGCCCTTGGGGGCGTTGCACGGCCTGCCCTTTACCGTGAAGGACATGATCGACGTGACGGGCCTGCCCACCACCTTCGGGTCCGAAGCCTTTGCCGACAACATCGCCACCGGCGACGACGCCATTGTTGCCGCCATGCGTGCCGCAGGCGGTCTGCCGATGGGCAAGACCAATACTCCGGAATGGAGTGCGGGCGGCAACACCCGCAACCGCGTCAACGGCGTGACCGCAAACCCCTACGACCTGACACGCACTTGTGCCGGATCATCGGGCGGCTCGGCAGTGGCGCTGGCCTGCGAATACGCCCCTCTGGCCACAGGATCGGACACCGGCGGCAGCTTGCGCAACCCGGCGGCCTATTGCGGCATCGTGGGCTACCGGCCCAGCCCCGGCGTGGTGCCGGGCAACACCCGCGCGGCGGGGCTGATCCCCATGCCCACCTCCGGCCCGATGGCGCGCAGCGTGGCGGATGCGGGGCTGATGCTGTCCGTGCTGGCACGGCCCGACCGCAACGACCCGTTCACCACCGTGATCGACGGACGCACACCGTGGGATGCGGCTGGCTTTGCCAACCTGCCGCGCCGCGATCTGACATCCCTGCGCATCGCGGTCACCGAAGATTACGGCTTTGCCCCCACCGAACGCCTGATCCGCAACCATTTCCGCGCGATCCTGCCCAAGCTGGCACCGTTCATGGGCGACATGACCGAAGCCACCCCCGATTGCACCGACGCCGACCGCATCTTTTCCGTCCTGCGCGGTGTGCAGTTCCTGGGTGTCCACGCAAAACTTTATGACGAAACCCCCGATCAGGTCGGCCCCAACGTCGCTGACAACGTCCGCGAAGGCCGCAGCTATTCCGCCGAAGACGTGGCACAGGCCCTGTTCGCCCAAAGCCGCTATCACCGCGACTGGCAGGCGTTCTTTGAAACGCATGACTTCATCATATCACCCGCCGTCACCCTCAGCCCCCGCCCGTGGCGCGAGCTGTACCCGAGCGAAATTGATGGCACGCCGACCAAAAGCTATTATCACTGGCTGGCGATGGCCTATGCCTCGACCATTGCGGGGCATCCGTCTATTACCATTCCCTGCGGTATGGATGCGAACGCCATGCCGTTCGGTTTGCAAATCGTGGGCCGCCGTCACGACGATCTGGGGGTGCTGGCCGTCGCCGCCGAACTGGAAGCGATCATAGCAGGCACCGATATGGCGGTGCCTGCCCCCGACTTTGCCACCCTGCGCGCCGCGCCACCGCTGTCGCAGGCGGATGAATTCCTGACCTTCAACTGAAAGAGACCACCATGAATATCCCCCTCTCGAAAACACGCCGCATCGACAACACCCTGTACCTGTCGGGCGAGCTGGGCTTTGACACCAATGGCAAGATCCCTGAAGGCATCACCGCCCAGACCGAAAACTGCATTGCCAATATCAAGGCGACGCTGGCCACCGAAGGGCTGGACCTGTCGCATGTGATCTCGGCTACCTGCTACCTGACCGATCCGGCGGATTTCGCCGATTTCAACGCGGTCTATGCCGCGGCCTTTCCCCAGCCCTATCCGGTGCGCACCACGCTGGCCGCCGCCCTGATGATCGACGCCAAGGTCGAAATCACCGTGATTGCGCAGGGCTGACACAGATGGGGGATTTCATCGTTCTGGGCGCCGGCAGCATCGGCATTGGCGCAGCATTGGCATTGCAGGCACAGGGCCATGCGGTGCGCGTGGTGGATGCGCGCGGCCCCGGCGAGGAAACCAGCCACGGCAACGCGGGCGTCATCCAGAACGAGGCCCGCGCCCCCTATGCCATGCCCCGCGATTTCGGGACGCTGATCCGCTACGGGCTGGGGCGCAGCAACGACATGCGCCTTGACCCGCTGGCCCTGCCCGGATCGGCGCAGGCGTTGCTGGCCTATTACCATCACTCGGCACCGGCCCGCCATGCCGCCATTACGCAGCACTATGCTGCCCTCATGGCGCGCGCGACAGAGGACCACGCCAGCCTGATTGCGGATTCAGGGGCCGAAGCGTTGATCCGCCGCACCGGACTGGGCGAGATTTATGACACCGCCAAAGGCTTCGACACCCGTGCGCGCCTGGCGGAAAATCAGGCCGCGGCCCACGGGCTGAAACTGCGTACGCTCGGCGGTGCAGAGCTGCGCGCCGAAGATCCGAGCCTGACCCGCGCCCCCGCCGGTGCGATCATCTGGGACGAAACCTGGAGCACATCGGACCCCGGCGCATTGATACGCGCCTATGCAAACCTGTTCACGGCACGCGGCGGCACGATCCTGCAAACCACCGTGACAACGATCACCCCAACCGCAACCGGCTGGCGGGTCGAGCGCGACGGCGGACATCTCAGCGCGGAACATCTGGTGGTGGCACTGGGACCGTGGTCGCCTGCGCTGCTGAAACAGCTGGGCTATCGCATCCCCATGGTGATGAAACGCGGCTATCACGGGCATTACGCGATGCAGGGCCAGCTGACGCGGCCCTATCTGCTGGCGGATCACGGCGTTGTTGTGTCGTCGATGGCGCAGGGTTTGCGCATCACCACCGGCGCGCATCTGGCCCGCCCCGATGCCCCGCGCAATCTGGCTCAGCTGACCCACGGTGCCGCCGCAGCGGGCGATCTGCTTGCGCTGGAGGGCGCGGTGCCTGACAGCCAGTGGCAGGGCGTGCGCCCTTGCATGCCGCGCATGTTGCCTGTTGTGGGCCGCGCCCCGCGCCACGACAAGCTGTGGTTCAACTTTGGCCACGGCCATCAGGGCCTGACCCTTGGACCAACAAGCGGCGCGCTTCTGGCCGAGATTGTCGCGGGCCGCAATGACGCGCTGACACAGGCGCTTGCCCCCTAGAGCGCCCGGCCTTAAACATGAATCACTTGTTCGCTGCCTTCGCCTGCGGCTCAACGCGAAAAGCGACATTCAATACCTCAGGTTGAAGGCCGGACGCTTTAAAACGGCAGGGGCGCGTTGTCCTTGACCTCTTTCATCACGAAAAAACTGCGGATCTGGCGCACGCCCGGCAAGGCGATCAACATCTTGCTGTGCAGGGCGTTGAAATCAGCCATATCGCGCACGCGGATTTTCAGCAGATAATCAAAATCCCCTGCCACCAGATTGCAGTCCAACACTTCGGGCATCGCCGTCACCGCCTGTTCAAAGGCGGCAAAACTTTCCGGCGTAGACCGGTCCAGCACCGCCCCCACCATCACCAACGCGCCCAGCCCGATCGACACCGGATTGATCCGCCCGCGCACATCCAGCACATGCCCCTGTTCGAACAGACGGCGGGTGCGGCGGTGACAGGTGGCCGGGCTGATGTTCACACGCTGCGCAATCTCGGCATTGGTCAGCCGCCCCTCACGCTGCAACAGGCGCAGAATCCTGCGGTCGATTCTATCAATTCCGTCGGCGGAAGATTCTTCCATAATCCTACCCAAAACCTCTCAAGACTAAACATCCTGATTGCCTGAATTCGCTAATATGAATCTTTTATGCCCGAATTAGAAAGCACATTTCATTCACCTTCCCCTAACATGCCCCACAGCCAAACCGGAAGGAAAACCATGTCCCTGCTTGAGAAATTCGAACGCTACCCGCTGACATTCGGGCGCACCGCCATCGAACACCTGCCCCGCCTGACCGAAGCCCTGGGTGGCAAGGTTGAAATCTATGCCAAGCGCGAAGACTGCAACTCGGGCCTTGCCATGGGCGGCAACAAGCTGCGCAAGCTGGAATATATCGTGCCCGACGCCATCGCCTCGGGCGCCGACACGCTGGTGTCCATCGGCGGCGTGCAGTCCAACCACACCCGCATGGTCGCCGCCACCGCCGCGAAAATCGGCATGGATTGCGTTGTGATCCAGGAGAAATGGGTGCCCCACCACGATGCCGTCTATGACCGCGTCGGCAACATCATGATGACCCGCCTGATGGGCGCGGATTCGCGTCTGGTCGATGACGGCTTTGACATCGGCATTCGCAAAAGCTGGGAAGACGCGATCAAATCCGTCGAGGACAAGGGCGGCAAGCCCTATCCCATCCCTGCCGGTGCTTCGGTGCACAAATACGGCGCGCTTGGCTATATCGGCTTTGCCGAAGAGGTGGCCGAGCAGGAGAAAGAGCTGGGCTTCAAGTTTGACTATATCGTCGTTTGCGTCGTCACCGGTTCGACACAGGCGGGCATGATCGTGGGCTTTGCCGCACAGGACCGCGCCGAAAGCGTGATTGGCATTGATGCCTCGGGCACGCCCGAACAGACCCGCGCCCAGGTGCGCAGCATCGTTGACGACACCGCCGAGCTGGTGGGTCTTGGCCGCGCCGTGCGCGACGAAGAGATCGTGATCAACGAAGACTACGCCTACCCGGCATATGGCGTGCCCTCGGACGAAACCAACGAGGCGATCCGCCTGTCGGCGCGCACAGAGGCGATGATCACCGACCCCGTCTACGAAGGCAAATCCATGCAAGGCATGATCGACCTGACGCGCAAGGGCTTCTTCCCCGAAGGGTCCAAAGTGCTCTATGCCCACCTCGGCGGTGCGCCCGCACTGAACGGCTATGCGTCGTATTACAAAGACGGCTGAGCCTGATTGATACAGATATGGGCCGCCCGTCGGGTGGCCCATAGACTGCGTTTCGGTGGCTATAGCAGCGCCTTAGAAATCCACCTCAATCGCGATCCCCTGCGCAACTGCCAGATCCACAACAGCCGCCGCCACAGCCAGATCCTGCAAGCCCACACCTGTGCCATCAAACAGCGTGATCTGGTCGTCGCTGACCCGCCCCGCGTGGGTGCCGTTGATGACCGCGCCCAACTGGTGCACGTCGCTTTCGGCAATCAGCCCCTGCGCCACCGCGTGCTGTGCCTCGCCAATCGACACCGATTGCGCGACCTCGTCGGTAAACACCGTGGCCCGCGCCAGCAGCGCCGCCTCGACCTCTTGCTTGCCCTTGGTGTCGGTGCCCATGCACGCCAGATGGCAGCCGGGTGCCACATGGTCCGCCATCAGCGACGGCGCAAACGCCGAAGTGATCGAGATAATCACATCCGCCTCGACCATGCCGGGCAGATCGACCGCCTGGAACGGCACGCCTGCCTCGTTGGCGATCTTTTCGATGTTTGGCAGCATTTCGGGGTGATAGTTCCAGCCGATCACCTTGTCGAAATCGCGCTGCTCCAGCGCCGCGCGCAGCTGGAATGTCGCCTGATGGCCCGCGCCGACCATGCCGATCACCCGCGCATCCTTGCGCGCCAGATGTTTGATTGACACCGATGATGCAGCAGCCGTGCGCAGGGCGGTCAACAGATTGCCCCCCACCATCGCGCGCGCCTTACCGGTGTCGGGATCAAACAGAAACACCGTCGACTGGTGATTGATCAGGTCGCGCTTTTCCAGATTGTTCGGCCAGTAGCCGCCCGCCTTCAGCCCCAGCGTCAGCCCCGCGCGGTCAAAGCCGCCCTTGAAACCATAGAGCGCATCTTCATGCCCGATGGCCTCGCGCACGACAGGAAAGTTATAGGCATCGCCCGCAGCCATGGCGGCAAAAACCTTTTCAACAGCATCAAAGGCAGCTGCGCGGGTCATCAGGTTGGCAATCTCGCGTTCGGGAACGATAAGCATTCGGTATCCTCTAGGGTAAGTTTTGGTGGGTGGGCCGCCGCACAACCGGCGCGGCGACCCTTGCGTGAAATCTCAGGCCACAGGCACGCGGCCCTTGGCGAACAGGTTGTAAATCAGACCACCCAGCACCGCGCCAATCACCCAGGCGTAGCCGTTGAGAAAGCCCAAAGCAGGCACCCAGACCGTCGCCACGGAAAACACCGCAGCGATGGCAAAGGCCTTGACCGCCGGATTGTTCCAGCCGTTTCCAAAGTGGTACTGGCCGCCGTCCAGATCATACAGCGCATCGCGGTCCAGCACTTCCTTGCGGTGCAGGTAATAGTCGACAATCATGATGCCAAAGATCGGTGCCAGCGTCGCGCCCAGCGTGTTGACGAAACCGCCGATGCCGAATTCGCTGATAAAGCTGGTCCAAAGCCCGCCGATCACAAAGGCAAAGCCTGATGTAATCAGACCGGCCATGCGAAAGCTGATCTTGCTGGGCGCAAGGTTGGCAATGCCGTTCACCGCCGGGATGAAATTGGCCACCAGATTGATCCCGACGGTCGCCGCAAAGAAGGTGATCGCGGCAATGACACTCAGCAGAATGCTGTCGGTGCGCTCGACAATCTCGGTCGGGTTGATAATCGCCTCGCCGTAAACCACGGCAGCACCGCCGGTGGTCAGCAGGGCCAGTGCCGAAAACAGGATCATGTTCAGCGGCAGACCCATAAGGTTGCCCTTGACCATCGACGCCTTGCTGCTGGAGTAGCGCGAGAAATCGCTAAAGTTGATCATCACGGCGGCAAAATAGGCCAGCATGGTGCCGACAATGGCGACGAACCCGTTGAATTCGGTCAGGAAGGTTGCATCGGGGTTGGCAAAGATCGTGGCCGTCGCGGACAGCAGTTCGCCATCGGATTTTTGCCACAGAACAACCACCAGCCCGATCATCACCAGATACACAAACGGCCCCGCGATGTTCAGGAAGGTTTCAACCCAGGCCATGCCACGCCAGAAAATGAAGATGTGAAAGGCCCAGACCAGCACAAAAGACACCCAGTCGATGCCGGTCAGCCCAAGGAATTCAGCACCGCCGGCCGACCCCGTCAACGAACGGATCAGCAAGGCCAGCGCGGTCGAGGCGAAATAGACCTGCACCCCGTACCAGAACACCGCCACCGTGGCGCGCAGAATGGCGGGCAGTTTGGCCCCCTGGGTGCCCAGACTGGCGCGGGCCAGAACCGGATAGGGAATGCCGTATTTTTCGCCCGGCGCGCCCGACAGGTTGACCATCCACATGGTGAACAGCCCCGCCACGATCAGGCCTGCAAAGGCCGTCCAGCCGCTCACCCCGTAAGAGATGAACAGCGACGCCACCAACGAGTAGCCGAACAGCGACTGAACGTCGTTCGCCCAGATATTGAAAATTGCGAACCAGCCCCAGGTTTTTTCGTCCGGTGTCACCGGATCAAGCGCGGCATGGGCCTCCATACCGGCGCCGGTTTTGGCGCTGGCTGCGCCCTCCTGCATCACATGTGTCATGCATTCCTCCCTTTCAGATAGTATTAAATTATTGTTTTTTAACTATCTTTTCGCGCACCTGTTTGCCACTGCCTAAGGATCGGGCATACAATACAGGCGACTTCCCGGCCCCTCCCGGGCCGGGTCCTCTGTCACGAAAAGCTTAGTAGGCCTTGCCGCGTGCCGACACCGGCCACACGACCTCGACCTTGTCGCCGCGCACGCCGACGTACCAGTCGTGCACATTGGCGGTGGGGTCACAGTGCCCCGGCACCAGCCGCAGCTTGTCGCCCACTTTCAGCACGCCGTCAGGGTCAGCGACCACGCCATGTTCATCCGAACATTTGACGTATTCAACGTCCGTGCGGCCAAAGACCACCGGCAACCCGCTGTCCACCGACTGCGCCTTCAGACCCGCGTCGACAATCGCCTTGTCGGCCTTGGCGTGGCTCATCACCTGCGTCAGGATAAAGAACGCGTTTTCCCATTCGCCCTGGTCGATGCGCTGGCCGCTGGCATCCAGAATGCGCCCGTAATCGGCATCCATGAACGCATAAGACCCGCATTGCAGTTCGTTATAAACGCCCGAATTGCTTTCAAAATAATAGCTGCCGGTGCCGCCGCCCGAAACCAGCGCGCAGGTGATCCCCTGCGCTTTCAGCCCCTCGACCGCGTCCTTGACCTGCGCAATTGCGATGTCCAGCTTGGCCTTGCGGTCCTCGTAGCTGTCCATGTGCTGCATTGCGCCCTGATAGGCCTGAATGCCGGTAAACGTCAGACCGTCCGCCGCCTCAACCGCCTTGGCAATCTCGATCACCGCATCGGTGGTGGTCACGCCGCAACGGCCCGCACCGCAGTCGATCTCGATCAGCACTTCGATCTCGGTGCCGTGCTGCACCGCCGCTGCCGACAACTCGGCCACGTTGGCCAGGTCATCCACACAGACAATCGTGCGCGCGCCGAACTTGGGCAAACGTGCCAGCCGGTCGATCTTGGCCGCGTCGCGAACCTGGTTCGACACCAGAATATCCTTGATCCCGCCACGGGCAAAGACCTCGGCCTCGGACACTTTCTGGCAGCACACGCCCACGGCCCCGCCCAGACGTTCCTGCAACTTGGCCACATCGACCGATTTGTGCATCTTGCCGTGCACGCGGTGGCGCATCCCGTGCGCGCGGGCATAATCGCCCATCTTCACGATGTTGCGTTCCAGCGCGTCCAGATCCAGCACCAGACAGGGCGTCTGGATGTCTGCGGCGTCCATGCCCGGCAGCGCCGGCACGTCATAGCCCACTTCGAGGCTGTCGAATTTAACAGGTGCATTCATGGTGTTGGCTCCTTCAATTGGACCACGGCAGGGCGTCAAGATCGACGTTCCCACCTGTGATGATGATTCCGACCCGCTTGCCAGCGAAGCGGTCCTTGTTGGCAAGAATGGTGGCCAGCGGCACCGCGCTGCTGGCTTCCATGACGATTTTCATACGCTTCCACGTCAGTTTCATCGCGCCGACAATCTGATCCTCCGAGGCGGTCAGAATGTCGCTGACGTGGTTCGACACGAAATGCCATGTCAGGTCTTTCAGCGGCACCTTCAGCCCGTCGGCGATCGTGTCGGGCGCGTCGTCGGCAATGATATGACCGGCGCGGAAACTGCGCGCGGCGTCGTCGGCCTGATCCGGCTCGGCGGCAATGATCTGCACCTCGGGGGCCAGATGTGACAGCGTCAGGCAGGTGCCCGAAATCATGCCGCCACCACCGATCGGGGCCACGACCATGTCCAACCCGCCGGTCTGTTCCATCAGCTCGCGCGAACAGGTGCCCTGTCCCGCGATCACCCGTGGGTCATTATAGGGGTGCACGAAGTCGCCCCCCGTGCGCGCCTGAACTTCGGCAAAGACCGCCTCGCGCGATGTGGTCGACGGTTCGCATTCGGTAATCATGCCGCCATAGCCGCGCACCGCGTCCTTTTTCGCCTGTGGCGCGGTGCGGGGCATCACCACATTGCACGGGATACCCCGCCGCCCGGCGGCGTAGCTCAGCGACAGTGCGTGGTTGCCCGACGAATGGGTGCACACACCAAGCTTGGCCTCGGCGTCGGACAGACCGAACACCGCATTCGACGCGCCGCGCACCTTGAACGCGCCGGCCTTCTGGAAGTTCTCGCATTTAAAGAACAGCTGCGCCCCGGTCAGTTCGTTCAGGAAAGACGACGTCAGAACCGGCGTGCGGTGGATATAGGGCGCAATCCGGTCGTGCGCCGCCAGCATGTCGTCAAAGGTCGGGATATACATTGCGTTGTCCTTCATCACGCGGCGTCCTGCTGCTGCACCGTGCGGCTGGTGCGGTAATAGTCCTGCGCTGCGGCGACGCCCGAACCCAATTTGATATCCAGCCCCAGATCGACCATGCACATTTCAGCGGTGGCCAGCCCCGACAGCATCATAACGTCGGTCAGGCTGCCCAGATGGCCGATGCGGAACACCTTGCCCGCGACCTCGCCCAGACCCACACCAAAGGCCACGCCGTATTCATCGGCCGCATGGGTCACGATGCTGGTGGCATTGAACCCCTCGGGCGTGCGGATGGCGCTGACCGTGTCGGAATAGAGATCAGGCGTGGCCGCGCACAGCTCAAGCCCCCAGGCCCCGACAGCGGCGCGCACCCCTTCGGCTATGCGGTGGTGACGGGCAAAGACATTTTCCAGCCCCTCGCCCAGCAACATCTGGCAGGCGGTGTTCAAACCGTTCAGCAGACCGACAGCAGGCGTATAGGGATAGGCGTTGTTGGCATAGCCCTTGGCCATGTCGTGCACATCAAAAAAGGTGCGCGGCAGCTTGGCGGATTTGGTCGCCTCCATCGCCTTGGCGCTGAAGCCGACGATGCCCAGACCTGCCGTCAGCATAAAGCCCTTTTGCGATCCGGTCACAGCCACATCAACGCCCCAGTCGTCAAACCGGAAGTCCATCGACCCGATGGAAGACACGCCGTCAACAAACAACAACGCAGGATGGTTCGACGCATCCAGCGCCTTGCGCACGGCAGCAATGTCCGACCGCACGCCTGTTGCGGTTTCGTTGTGCGTGGCCAGAACGGCCTTGATCTGGTGGCCCGTGTCGGCGGCCAGAATTTCGGCGTAGCGGTCGGTCGGCACGCCCTGCCCCCACGCGGTTTCAACCACCTGAACGTTCAGCCCGTGGCGCTGGCACATGTCGATCCAGCGATGCGAAAACATGCCGTTGCGCGCCGCAAGAACAGTGTCACCCGCGCTCAGCGTATTGGTCAGCGCCGTTTCCCAGCCACCGGTGCCGGTCGAGGGAAAGATGAACACCTCGGCACTTTCGCTTTTCAGCACCTTGCGCACGCCGGCGCGGGCGGGGTGCAGGATCTGGCCGAACAGGGGCGACCGGTGGTCGATTGTCGGCATGTCGCAGGCTTTGCGCAAAACTTCGGGGATGTTGGTCGGCCCCGGAATGAAAACTGGGTTCTGAAAGCTCATGTCCGTCTCCTTGATGTATCTCACCCACTCTAGGACAGGCTGTGCGCGAACCCAATTTTTTTGAAAACGTTTTTCAAAAATGCTATAAAGAGAATAATCAAGCGTTGTCAGTGGTTTGAGTTTTTCACATCGCGAAAGCGGCTTTCGCAATAATACAAAGGCATTATATGGTTTCCCAAGATAATCCCCCCTCCGAACCCCGCCGCGCCCGTGGTCGCCCCCGCGACTGGTCGGACAAGACCGCGCAAAACACCATCAAATCGCTGGACCGCGCCATGGAGGTGTTCGAGTTTCTCAGCGAACATCAGGGCAAGGCGCTGACCACGCTGGCGGCCGAAACCGACCAGTCGCCGGCGACGGTCTACCGCATCCTTGTCACGCTCGAAGGGCGCGGGCTGGTGGAATTTGACGCCGTCGAACAGCTTTGGCACATCGGCCCGCGCGCCTTTGTCATCGGTGCGCGTTTCCTGCGCCGCACCAGTCTGGTCGAGCGCGCCCGCCCGGTGATGCGGCGGCTGATGGAGCAGACGGGAGAGACGGCCAACCTTGGCATCGAACGCGGCGGGCAGGTTCTGTTCGTCAGCCAGGTCGAGACCGAGGCCACCATCCGCGCCTTCTTCCCCCCCGGCACCCTGTCGCCCATGCACGCTTCGGGCATCGGCAAGGCGCTGCTGGCGGAAATGGACGACGCGCGGTTGCAGCGGGCATTGGCGGGCAAGACGCTCACCGCCTTTACCCCGCACAGCATCACCGATCTGGACACCCTGCGCGCCGATCTGGAACAGGTCCGGGCGCGCGGCTATGCGGTGGACGCCGAAGAACGCAACATCGGCATGCGCTGCATCGCGGCACCGGTGTTCGACATTCACCAAGAGGCGGTGGCGGGGATTTCGGTCTCTGGCCCGACGAGCCGCGTGGGTCTGGAGGATATCGAACGGCTGAGCGAAGCGGTGCGGGCGGCGGCGCGGGATTTGTCAGCGACGTTGGGGGGGTAGGGTTGGAGAGCTAGTGTTGTATGACGCGAAACTTCACCTCTGGCAGGTTAGAAAGAGTTAGTATCCCATTGGCGTCTTTTTGATAGGTCCGAATACCCACCGCTTCGAGATCAAAGCCACTTTCTGGCATCAAATATGTTTCTGCCCACTCCAAAAACGGATGAGATTTCAGAGTTCTCTCCTCCACACTCCCAGGTAGGCTTAGCTCTTTTGCCAAAAAAGGAAGAAAATTTTGGATGGTATCGCAAATATTATACGATCCATAGCGGCCATTTGTCGCCAATACTTCAGTTCTCAGAAACCGGTATCCAAACCTCTGATCATATTCAAAGGCGAGGCTTGCTCGAAAGGTTACAGTTCGATCTGGGTTCCGCAGCACACCGTGCTTGCTGCTATCGACAACATCACCGAGACGTTGTCTAAGTTCTTCTGCGGTTTGATCTGCCATTAGGTCAACCCTATCTTCGCCCCTGTGACGAAGTATTGGCTCCCGAAAATGATATGCAGCAGAAGCTACCTGTTTTGCGAGGGATATTAAGTCATTGAAATTTGGCTCAACACATACATTTTGTTCAGTGCGGTTTAGGAGATTTATTGTCGGACCTAATACTTCATGGTAAAATCGTTTTTCATGCATCACTGAACTCCGCGACATTTTGCACTGCGGCAAAGTTAAGCGCTAGATGCGAATTTTTTCAATGGCCCACATTTGGCCCCAGCAACCATCACCAAACACCAACCCCACCCACCAAAGCCCGGAATCAAGGTGCGTAGCACCGCCGGGCAGCGCCCGACCGCCCCATGGGCGGGCGCTTTCTCACCGTCTTGCGATCCAAATACCTCACGCCAAAGACGTGAGATAAAGTGCCAGTTACAAGGGTGGCGATGCCCACCCCGGTCAGGCGCCGCCCTTATGTCGCGAGACCCTAAAACGTCCGCCGCAAATTCATATGCCGGTTCACGTCCTTATACAGCAGATACCGGAACCGCCCCGGTCCACCCGCGTAACAGGCCTGCGGGCAGAACGCGCGCAGCCACATGTAATCGCCGGCCTCAACCTCGACCCAGTCCTGGTTCAGCCGGTAAACCGCTTTCCCTTCAAGCACATAGAGCCCATGCTCCATCACATGCGTCTCGGCAAAGGGGATCACCGCCCCCGGCTCGAAGGTCACAACGGTCACATGCATGTCGTGGCGCAAATCTCTGGGGTCGACAAAGCGCGTGGTCGCCCATTTGCCATCCGTCTCCGGCATCACCGTGGGTGCAATATCCGCCTCGTTGGTCACGATCACCTCGGGCATCGGCAGCCCCTCGACCGCCTCATAGGCCTTGCGCACCCAATGAAACCGCAGCATCGCGTCGCTTTCGTTGTGCAGGGTCCAGCCGGAGCTCGGCGGCAGGAACGCATAGCCACCGGGCACCATCTTGTGCACTTCGCCATTCACCCGCAGGGTCGCGGTGCCCTCGACGATGAACAACACGCCCTCGGCGCCGTCGTCACTCTCGGGCTTGTCCGACCCGCCACCGGGGGCGACTTCCATGATGTATTGCGAAAACGTCTCGGCAAAACCGCTGAGGGGGCGCGACAGAACCCACAGGCGGGTGCCCTCCCAGAATGGCAAAAAGCTGGTGACGATGTCGCGCATCGTGCCCTTGGGGATCACCGCATAGGCATCGGTGAACATCGCCCGGTCGGTCAGCAATTGCTCTTGTCCCGGATGCCCGCCCGTGGGGGCATAATATTTTGCTGACATGGGTATCTCCTGCAAGGATTTGAAATCTGGATCAATATGGGCGCGAACAGCCCCCCCGACCAGACGGAAATGCGCAACAGCACCTTTCGGTTTGATTTGATAATCGGTGCCCTGTTATCGGCTTTTGAACTAAATGGCCGCCTCAAGCACCGGCGCAGTCTGCGCCCCCTTGCTGGCCCGCCCCGCAACATAGACCTGCGCGACTGCGCGGTCATCGCCCAGCATCTGCAGGATGAACAGCTCGTCCGACAGGCTGCCCGCACGGTCCATCCGCAGGTCCATCGCAGGTGTGGCGCGCGCGTCCAGCACCACGACATCGGCTTCGGTGCCAGCCTCCAGCGTGCCGATCCTGTCCTCCATCCCCAGCGTCACCGCATTGCCCCGCGTGATCCAGTGGAACGCGCGCAAGGGGTGCAGCGACTGGCCCTGCAATTGCAGCACCTTGTAGCCTTCGTTCAGGGTTTGCAGCATGGAATAGCTGGTGCCCGCCCCCACATCCGTGGCAATCGCGTTGCCGATCCCGCGCCCGCGCAGGCCCGCGTCATCGAACAGCCCGCTGCCCAGAAACAGGTTCGACGTGGGGCAAAACACCGGACGGCTTCCCGTCTGGGCCAGCGCGTCAATCTCGCGCGGGGTCAGGTGGATGGCATGGCCCAGCAACGCCTTGGGGCCAAGCAAACCATAAGACTGATACACATCCAGATAATCCCGCGCCTGCGGGTACAGCTCGCGGGTAAGGGCAATCTCGGCGTGGTTCTCCGACAGATGCGTCTGCACATAACAATCGGGGTATTCCGCCACCAGCGCCTGCGCCATCTCCATCTGCGCGGGGGTCGAGGTGATGGCAAAGCGCGGCGTGATCGCATAGGACGCCCGCCCCTTGCCGTGCCAGTCGCGGATCAACGCCTGTGTATCGTCATAGCCTGATTGCGGCGTGTCCATCAGCGCGTCGGGGGCGTTGCGGTCCATCATCACCTTGCCGCCGATCATCCGCATGTCGCGCCGCGCGGCCTCGGCAAAGAACGCGTCCGCAGATGTCTTGTGCACCGAACAATAGGCCACCGCCGTCGTCGTGCCATGCCCCAGCAACAGGTCGTAGAACCTGCCCGCCATCGCAGCACTATGTTCGGGGCTGGCGAAACGGGTCTCCTCGGGGAACGTATAGCTGTTCAACCAGTCCAGCAGCTGCGCCCCCCAGGATGCAATCACCTGCACCTGCGGGAAATGGATATGCGTGTCGATGAACCCCGCCATCAGCAGATGCGGGCGGTGGTCGATCACCTGCGGCTGCACCGCCTGGGCCGCGACGGATGCATAATCGCCCGAGGCGACGATCATGCCCCCCTCGATCAGCACCGCGCCATCCTCGCAATAGCGATAGGCGCCGGTGTCTTCCGGCCCTGTCGGTTCGGCGGAAAAGTTCAGCGTGCGGCCACGCAACAGGGTTTGGCTGGCTGTCATTTGGAAACGTCCATATTTGATAGATTGGACACAGGGCGCGGTGTGCGCCCTGTGCGTTTTACGGGTTATTCCCCTGGGGTAACCTGCGGTGCGTCACCTGCCAGCGGCTGGTTTTCCACCAGATCGTCGCGGTGGAAAATCGGATAGATATACAGGAACGCCGCCGCGATCAGATAGCCCACGGCAACCCCGCTGAAGGCGGGCCAGTGCAGGCTGGCCGAATGGATGATCCCCACCAGCGACATGCCGAATGCCGCCAGCGCAAAGCCACCCGCATTGCGGAAATTACCGTCGATCACGCTGGCCACGATGGCACCCCAGATCAATCCGGTCAGGATCGCCCCCTGGCTCAGGGCAAGGTGGCCTTCAAAATGCGCACCTTGTTGCAGCAGGGCGGCGGTCAGCGCCGGATCACCCAGTTGCGGCAACGCCTGCGCCCCGACAGCGGCCAGCGCGCCCATCATCGCACCCCATTTGATCATCAGGAACGCCGAGATATGCGGCATCATCGCAATGGTGACAGCCGCCATATGCTCGGTCTTGACCGAATGGGCTGTGTTGGTGATCAGGCTCAGCGCGACAAACACCAGCACGGGTGCGGCGGCGGCCACGGGGATCAGGTTGTTCAGAAAGGCCAGCAGACCAAAGAACACGGCAAAGGGAATGACCAGCCCGACCCCGATGATATAGCCCGAATGCGCGCCCATGCGTTTGTACGCCGGATGTCCGATATAGGCCGTCGTCGGAAAGGGCGAGCCGAACAGCGCGCCCACCATCGTGCCCACCCCGTCGGTCACCTGACAGGTCGCCACCGGATAGGTATCCCCCGCCGCCTCGGCGCTTTCGACGTTGTTCATGGTTTCGATGAAGTTGTAGATCTGCACCGGCACCAGAACCAGAAACAGTTCTGGGTTGGCAAACAGGTGCTGGATGCCGGCAATCAGGTCTCCGAAATAGGGCAGCGGCGGATAGAACGCGACGCCTTCCAGGCTGACGCTGGCCTTGCCCGTGCCCAATGCCACAACCGTGCCGACAATCAGTGCCAGCAGACCGGCGGGAATGTTGAACGGCAGGCGGAACCGCCCCACCAGCCCCCACAGGATGATGATCATCGAGGCAAAGCCGACATAGGGGTCTTCGAACACCGTGGCCAAGGGCACCGTGCCGATGAACACCAGCGCGATGCCGCACAGGGTGCCCAGCATGCCCGCGCGCGGTGTCACACGTTTCAGCAGCGGGCCAACGATGGCCCCCATCGCCGCAACAATGCCGCCCATGAACCCCGCGCCGATGCCCACCTGCCAGGCCAGCAACGGGTCATTCGTGGCCCAGTAAATCGGCCCTATAACGCCAAACAGATACACAAACATCACCGGCGTCGAAATGCCGTAAGGCAGTGCGGTGAAATCACGCCCCGCCCGCGTGGCGGCACGTTTGGCCAGCCAAGTATAGACCGCAACCCCCGCCATGATCGCCACCGCCGCGCCGGGCAGGATGCGCCCGAACACGATGGCCGCGGGCATATCGAACACGAACTGGCACACCCCCGCCAGCACGATCAGGTTGATCAGGTTGTCGGTGAACAACGCCCAGAATGCGCTGAAATCACTGCGCGCAAACAGTCTGTAGTTATACGTTTTGCCGTCCATGACGGTCTCTCCTCCACTGCGACCGGACCCCTTTCCGCCTGATGTCAGGCGGTCCTCCCTGTCCGGTCTGATTGTGCGCCTGTTGCAGGCACATTGTGTTCCCCTGTCGGGGCAGTCGCGGCAGTTTCAGAGGTCAATTCAGCCATCACTTCTGCAACCACAAAGGCCGCAATGACGCTGGGCCGCTTGTCGCGGCTGCCGCTTGCCCCGATGGGGCAATTCAAATCTGTAATGCTCTGGCCGTCGCAGTGATCGCGCAGCCAGTTGCGGAATTTCACCCGTTTGGTGGCCGACCCAATCATGCCCACATAGGCCGCATCGCCCCGTTCCAGCGCCGCCGATGTCAGCAGGAAATCCAGCCCGTGATCGTGGGTCAGCACGACAAAGGCGCTGCCCGCAGGGGCGGTCGCAATCTCGACCTCGGGGATCATGCTGAACCGCATGTCCACAGCCGCACGGCACTGCGCCAGTTCCTCGGGGCGGGTGTCGACCAGCACGCAGTTCACCGGCAGGTGCTGCAACTGGTCCGCCAGCGCCCGGCCCACATGCCCCGCGCCCATGACATAGACAGACGGCAAAGCCGCCTGCGCCTGTTGCGCCTTTTTCAGCGCCGCGCGCCGGTCCCCCTGCCGCATCCGCACCAGCGACAGCTCGACCCGCCCGCCGCAGCACTGGCCGATCTCCGGCCCCAGCGGCACGTCCATGACTGCGTTCAATGCACCGTCTGTCAGCATGGCGCGGGCGCGTTCAATCGCCATATGCTCCAGCTGCCCGCCACCGATGGTGCCGCACAGCGCGTGCGGGGCCACGAACATATCCGTGCCTTCGTTGCGCGGCGACGATCCGCGCACGCGGGTCAGCGTCACGCAGATCACCGATGCATGGGCCGACAGGAAATCAGCAAGCGCGCTCATGGCGTCACGCCCCTGCCCGCAACCGCGCCACCGCCATCAGCACCCGTTCGGGCGTGGCAGGCGCATCCAGACGCGGGCAGACGGTGTAATCGGCCACCGAAGCCACCGCCATCGACAGCGCCTCGAACACCGAAATGCCCAGCATGAAGGGCGGCTCGCCCACGGCCTTGGACCGTTTGATCGTCAGTTCACGATTCTTGGACCAGTCGGCCAGATTGACGTTGAAGACGCGCGGCCGGTCGCTGGCCAGCGGGATCTTATAGGTCGACGGCGCATGGGTGCGCAGCGCGCCCTTGTCGTCCCACCACAATTCCTCAGTGGTCAGCCAGCCCATGCCTTGAATGAACGCGCCCTCGACCTGTCCCTTGTCCAGAACGGGGTTCAGCGACCGGCCCACATCATGCAGGATGTCGGTCCGCGTGACGCGGTATTCGCCGGTCAGTGTGTCAATCGTCACCTCGGAACAGGCCGCACCATAGGCGTAATAATAGAACGGACGCCCCTTGCCGCTGGCACGGTCCCAATGGATGTCGGGCGTTTTGTAGAAGCCTGCCGCCGAAAGCTGCACGCGCGCCATATAGGCCTGTTTGATGAAACTGTCGAAGGGCAGCGTGTCGTCGCCAATCTGTACAAGATTGGGCCGAAACCGTACATCCTCGGGGGCCACGCCCCATGTCTCGGCGGCAAAGGCCACCAGCCGCGCCTTGATCTGCTCGACCGCATTCAGCGCCGCCATCCCGTTCAGGTCCGACCCCGACGACGCCGCCGTGGCGGATGTGTTCGGCACCTTTTCGGTCGTGGTCCTGGTGATCTTGATGCGGTCGAAATCCACCTGGAACGCATCGGCCACAACCTGCGCCACCTTGGTGTTCAGCCCCTGTCCCATCTCGGTCCCGCCGTGGTTCAGCGCGATGGAGCCGTCAGAGTAAACATGCACCAGCGCACCGGCCTGATTGTAGTGGGTGGCAGTGAACGAGATGCCGAATTTGACCGGCGTCAGGGCGATGCCCTTTTTCAGGATTTTAGACCCTGCATTGAACTCAACAATCTCGGCACGCCGCTGGCGATAGGCGGCGGTTTCCTCCAGCTCGTCTACCAGCCGGCCGATGATATTGTCCTGCACCTGCTGGTGGTACGGCGTCAGATCCCGCCCCGCATCGCCATAGAAATTGACCTTGCGCACGTCCAGCGGATCGCGGCCCGTGGCATATGCAATCTCTTCGATCATCCGTTCGGCAGCGACCACACCCTGCGGCCCGCCAAAGCCGCGAAAGGCCGTGTTCGAGACTGTATTCGTCTTCATCGGACGGCTGGTCAGCCGCACATGCGGGTAGAAATAGGCGTTGTCGGCGTGAAACAGCGCGCGGTCGGTCACCGGCCCGGACAGGTCCGACGAATACCCGCAGCGCGCGGCGAAACAGCTTTCGACCGCCTGAATGCGCCCGTCGTCGTCAAAGCCCACATCGTAATCCACCACGAAATCATGGCGCTTGCCGGTCGCGGTCATGTCCTGATCGCGGTCGGGGCGGATTTTTACCGCGCGGTTCCATTTCTTTGCGGCCATAGCGGCGACCACGCAAAACAGGTTCATCTGGCTTTCCTTGCCGCCAAAACCGCCGCCCATGCGCCGCACGTTCACCGTGACCGCATTGGACGGTACGCCCAGCACATGCGCCACCATATGCTGCGCTTCCGACGGGTGCTGGGTGCTGCAATGCACCACCACGTCGTCATCCTCGCCCGGAATGGCAAAGGCGATCTGCCCCTCCAGATACATATGATCCTGCCCGCCGATGGCGATGCGCCCCTGCAAGCGGTTGGGCGCGGCGGCAAAGCCGTCATCGACCGTGCCCCGCTCCAGCTTCAAGGGGGCTGTGACATGGGGGTATCCGGCATCCTGCGCCGCAATCGGGTCCAGCGCGTGGGGCAGAACGGTGCAATCCACCTGCGCCAGCTCTGCCGCGCGGCGGGCGGCATCGCGGGTTTCTGCGATCACGGCAAACAGCGGCTGGCCGTGGAATTCGATCCTGTCGGTGGGGAAAACCGGCTCGTCGTTCAATCCCGTGGGGCTGATGTCATTGCATCCCGGCACATCGGCGGCGGTCAGCACGCCGACCACGCCGGGGGCGGAACGCACGGCGCTCAGGTCCAGCGCGTTCAGCGTGGCGTGGGCCACGTTCGACACACCAAGATAGGCGTGCAATGTGCCCTGTGGTTGCGGAATGTCGTCGGTGTAATCCGCCGTGCCGGTCACATGTTTGATGGCGCTGTCGTGAATACGGTCGGTGTGGACCGCGCCACGGATCGAAACTTCGTCTTTCATCGCAATACCCTCTCTTACGCTGTGGCCAGTTGGACCGGCGCGGTGGTTGCATCGTCATGTTCCAGAAAGAACCGGCGCAGCAGGTTCTGGGCCGCCAGCATCCGGTAGTCAGCCGAGGCGCGCCAATCGCTGAGCGGGGCGAAGTCCTGCGCCAAAGCCTGTGCCGCCTGTTCAAAGGTCGCCTCGGACCAGGTCGCGCCGCGCAGGGCCGCCTCGGCCTGCACCGCGCGTTTGGGCGTGGCCGCCATACCGCCAAAGGCGATGCGCGCCTCGGCAATCCGGTCGCCGTCGCGCGTCACGCTGATGCCCGCCGCGACCGAGGAAATATCCTCGTCCCGCCGTTTCGAGATCTTGTAGGCGGCGTCGATCTGCCCCTGCGCGGCCAGCGGCACGCGGATGCTTTCGACAAACTCGCCCGCTGCGCGGTCCTGTTTGCCGTAGTCGATGAAAAACGTCTCCAGCGGCAGCACCCGCTGCGCATCGCCGCGCCGCAGGGTGATGTCCGCCCCCAGCGCGATCAGCACCGGCGGCGTGTCGCCAATGGGCGAGCCGTTGGCGATATTGCCGCCCACGGTGCCCATATTGCGCACCTGCCAGCCCGCGATACGGTCCCAATAGGGGCCCAGATGCGGGAAATGCGCGGAAATCGCGTCCTGACACTCGCTGTAGCTGGCCCCTGCCCCGATCTGCAGCGCGTCACCCTTTACCTGCACCGCCTTCAGCGCATCCAGATGGCCCAGGAAAATCGCAGGCCCAATGGGCCGCAGAAATTTCGTCACCCACAGGCCCACATCGGTGGCCCCGGCGATCAACGTGGCATCGGGATACTCCAGCAGCGCCGCCGCCAGATCGTCCACATCCGCAGGCAGGATCGCCAGATCATCCGCCGGCCCTGTCACCACACGCACCCCGTCGCGCAGCGCCGTCAGTTGCGCGGTTATGCCGGCGCGCTCGGTGTTCAGATGATCGGCAGCGGGGGAGCCATAGCGGCTGACCGCCACGGCGGCGCGGATGATCGGCGCATAGCCGGTGCAGCGGCACAGGTTGCCTTGCAGCGCAGTTTCCACCTGCGTTTCCGTCGGCTCGGGCACCGCCATCCACAGCGCATAAAGCGACATCACGAACCCCGGCGTGCAGAACCCGCACTGGCTGCCGTGATGGTCCACCATCGCCTGTTGCACCGGATGCAGCCGCCCGTCGGGACCGGACAGATGTTCAATGGTGACGACGTGGCAGCCGTCGACCGAGGCCAGAAAGCGGATACAGGCGTTGACCGGCGCATAGCTCAGACCGTCGGCTCCCAACCGTCCGACCAGCACGGTGCAGGCCCCGCAATCGCCCTCGGCGCAGCCCTCCTTGGTGCCGGTCATGCGCCGGTCCAGCCGCAGGAAATCCAGCAGCGTCCGGCTGGCGCCCACGTCGGGGACAGTGACCTCGCGGCCATTCAGAAGAAAGCGGATGTCGTGGCGTTGGGTCATGGGGGTCTCCTCGGGGTCGCCCTGTCTGCTGTTGCGGCAGACGGGATTTGAGGCAGGATACACCAGCGCACTGCATCGAAAAACTGCAGCTTTCGGCAAAGACTTTCAACGAAGTGTTGATAATTATGGCGTGAAACGCGAGTATACCGACAGGGCCACCAGCCAAGGAAACCTGCGCCATGTCCTATATCGAAAGCCTGAAAGTCTTTGTGCGCGTGGTTGAACTGGGCAGCATCACATCGGGTGGGCGCGACCTGCGCCTGACCCCGGCCGTGGCCAGTAAACGTATCAAGGAGTTGGAAAAACATCTGGGCGTGCGCCTGTTCAACCGCACCACGCGGTCGCTGTCGCCCACCGAGGTCGGCCATGTGTTTTATGACGAGGCAAAGTCCGTTCTGGGTGCGTTGGAAACAGCCGAAGCCAAGGTGGCCAATTATTCGGCCCAGCCGCGTGGCACCATCCAGATCACTGCACCGCTGGGGGCCGGTCGCCGCCTGATAGCGCCGCTGGTGCCACGATTCGTCGATGCCTTTCCCGACACGCGGGTGCGAATGCGCCTGTCGGATCGCAAGGTGGACATATTGGCAGACGGTCTGGATATCGCGTTTTTCATCGGCACGCCGGGGGATTCAAATATGAAGCTGCGCAAGATTGCCGATTGCGCCCGCGTGCTGTGCGCCGCGCCGCGCTATCTGGCGCAACGGGGCGCACCGCAGCGGCCTGATGAACTGATGGATCACAACTGTCTGCTGCTGCGCTACCCCCGCTCGCCCGAATACTTCTGGACGCTGGACACCGCCCAAGGGCCGCGCAAGCTGGAGGTGGCGGGGAAATACGATGCCGATGACGGGGATGTGCTGACCGATTGGGCGCTGGACGGGCGCGGGATCGTGAACAAGCCACGCTTTGACGTGGCGGGCCATCTGGCGCGCGGCGATCTGGTCGAGGTGCTGCCTGATACACCGCCGGTGCCTACGATCTTTGGGTGTTTGTATCCGCACAAGAAGCTGCAGGACCCGAAGGTGCGGCTGTTCGTCGATTTCGTGGTGAAACACTGCGAGGGGCTGTTGCCTGCTGCTTAGCAGTCGAAAAATTACTCAGAATGACCTCGACACAAAGGGCAGCGCCCGACCGCGGGTGGGCATCGGCACGTCGGTTCATACCACTTTATTTCTGATCTTTGGCGTGAGGGCGATGAGGCACAATACGGTGAGGAAGCGCCCGCCCATGGGGCGGTCGGGCGCTGCCCGGCGGTGCTTTGCACCTTGATTCCGGGCTTTGGTGGGTGGGGCTGGTGTTTGAGGTGCTGCGACGAAGTGCAACTTCGGGTGCTCAGTGACCATGCCACACATGGCCGCGCGCCCTTAATCCCCCGACGCCGCCCGCACCCACGCCACGATCTGGCGGCGGGCGTCATCATCCATCTGCACCGCATTGGGCGGCGGCATCGCGTGGCTTAGCCCCGCCTGCATGTAGATCTGCGGCGCATGGCGCACCACGTCGCTTTGGGTTTCCAGCAGCACGCCCTTGGGGGCCCAAAGCAGCCCCTCCCAAACCGGTTCGCGGGCATGGCACATGGAACAGTTCGAGATCACCGCGTCATAGGCATCATCAAACCCTGACGCCGACGCAAACCGCTGTTCGGTCGCCGTCAGGGGCCGCGCCTCGGCCTCTTCATAGGTGTCGTGCATCGACGCGGTGGACAGCCAGGCGATCAGGATGAACAGGATCACCGTCACACCCCATGTCCAGTGCGGCCCCTTGCCGGTGGCATGCATGGTGTTGAAATAATGCCGGATGGTCACACCTGTCAGGAACACAAGGCTGGTGATGGCCCAGCTGTATTCGGTGGCAAAGGCCAGCGGGTAATGGTTCGACAGCATCAGGAAGACGACCGGCAGGGTCAGATAGTTGTTGTGGGTCGACCGCAGCTTGGCGATCTTGCCGTACTTGGGATCGGGCGTGCGCCCCTCTTTCAGGTCATTCACCACAATGCGCTGGTTGGGCATGATGATGAAAAACACGTTCGCCGTCATGATCGTGGCGGTGAACGCCCCCAGATGCAGCAGCGCCGCGCGGCCGGTGAAAATCTGGTTATAGCCCCAGGACATCACCACAAGGATCACGAACAAGAGCAGCATCAGAAAGGTCGGCGTCTCGCCCAGTTTCGATTTGCACATCAGGTCGTAGAGGATCCAGCCGATGGTCAGCGATCCACCCGAGATCAGGATGCCCTGCCACAACGACAGATCGGCCTTGGTCGGGTCCAGCAGGAACAATTCGCCCCCGACCCAATAGACGATCATCAACAGCGCAGCTCCCGACACCCATGTGATGTAGCTTTGCCATTTGTGCCAGATCAGGTGCTCGGGCATGTTTTCCGGGGCCACCAGATATTTCTGGATGTGGTAAAACCCGCCGCCATGCACCTGCCATTCCTCGCCATGCGCACCCACCGGCATATTGGGCGCTTTCTTCAGCCCCAGATCAAGGGCAATGAAAAAGAACGACGCGCCGATCCACGCCATTGCAGTGATGACGTGCAACCAACGGACCGCAAAAGCGGCCCAGTCCCACAAGACAGCCAGATCATACATGGCACTTCTCCCTAGATTCGAATGTCACACCACTCTAGGCGCGGGTTCATTACTCTGCTATCGTTGCAAAATACCAAGCAGCATCAAAAAAATCAGAACAATGTCCTATCTTGATAATATCCGTACCTTCGTGCGTGTCTATGAATTGGGCAGTATGTCTGCCGCCGGGCGCGATTTGCGTATTTCTCCGGCAGTGACATCATCGCGTATTTCGCAGCTTGAGGATCACCTGAGCGTGCGCCTGTTCCAGCGCACCACCCGCAGCCTGACCCCGACCGAGCAGGGCAAGGCGTTTTACAGCGGTGCCTGCGAGATACTGGAATCGGTGGACAGCGCCGAGGCGCAGGTGGTGTCGATCACCGACAACCCCAAGGGCGCGCTGTTCGTGGCCGCCCCTTTGGGTGTGGGCCGGCGGCTGATCGCGCCGCAGGTGCCTGCCTTTCTGAAAGCCTATCCCGAAGTCTCGGTGCGCCTGCGCCTGACCGACCGCAAGGTCGACCTGACCACCGAAGGGCTGGATCTGGCGTTTTTTCTGGGTCAACCCGAGGACAGCACCCTGCGAATGCGCAAGATTGCCGATGTCGAACGGGTGCTGTGCGCCGCACCCGACTATATCGCCGCGCGCGGCGATCCGCTGTCGGGCGACGCACTGGTGGCCGACCGCCACGAATGTCTGAACCTGCGCTTTCCCGGTGCGCCGGAATTTCAGTGGCGGCTGATGACAGCCGAGGGGCCGAAACGCTTTGCGGTCACGGGGCGCTATGAATCCGACGACGGCGATGTGCTGACCGACTGGGCGCTGGCGGGACAGGGGATCGTGCTGAAACCGATTTTTGAAGTGGTCGAGCATTTGCGCGCAGGCCGGCTGGTGCCCGTGGCCACAGCCACTCCGCCCGAGCCGATCCAGATGGCGTGCCTGTTCACCCACCGCAAACGTCAGGACCCCAAGACCCGCCTGTTCATGGATTTTGTGATTGAACGCATCAGCAAAGCGGTGCGCGACAGCGAGATGCTTTGAAAACACTTTTTGAAAAGACGTGATACACAGTCCATCACTTAACCCGTTGAAATATATTATTTCAGGCAGCGTTTCAGGTTTTTCGAAAGTGCTATTTCTGCGCGCTGGTTGCCACTGACGGCGTCAAGACAGGGCCACGGCAACCTTGCCACAAAGGGCAACGCCAGACGGGGCCAGGCACCCTGTGTCCGGGTTTGGCTGGTATCAGCCTTCCACAATCTTGTAAGCCGCCTCGAACCAATGTTCCTCAAGGTTCGCGCCGTCGCCGATCCGGTCGACCACGGCAAACAGGCCCGGCGCATGGATCGGGGTCAGCACCCCGTGCCATGTGCCACGGTGGAAATTGATCCCTTGCCCCGCCGCCGTCAGAAACGCGCGCGGTGTGCCGGGGGTGCCGCCCGCGTCCGGGGCCACCACCACCACAAAGGGGTGCTGGCTCATCGGCAGGAAGGCTTGCGAGCCTTCGGGGTGGCGTTCGACCAGATCCAGTGTGATCGGAAACCGACGCGGTTCGGCGTTGAACAGGCTGATGCCCGCACGCCCGTCACCGAAATCCAGCGTCGCGCGGTCGTGGTGGCGGCCGCACAGCCCCTGATTGATGATCTTGTCGGGCGCACCCGACACGTCCAGCACATCCCCGAACGGGGCAAAGTCCGCCGCCGTCAGCGGTTCCAGCGTCAGTGTCCTGCTCATGTGGCAAACTTCTCGATCAGGCGCAGCTCCGCGATCCGCTCGACCTGTGCGCAGGCTTCGGCAAATTCTGTGTCACGGTCGTTGTCGATGCGACGGGCAAAGGCCTCCATGATCGACGCCTTGGTGTTGTCGCGCACGGCGATGATGAAAGGAAAGCCGAACTTGGCGGTATAGGCATCGTTCAGCGCAGTGAAGTTTCTGCGCTCATCATCGGTCAGCGCGTCCAGCCCGACCGAGGCCTGCTCGGCTGTCGACTCGGCTGTCAGCCGCTTGGCCGCCGCCAGCTTGCCGGCCAGATCGGGGTGAGCGGTCAATACCTCCAGCCGCTGCTGTTCGCTGGCCGAGCGGAAGACCCGCGCCAGCGCATTATGCACGCCCTGCGCGGTGTCATGGGTGCGCCCCAGCTCCAATCCGTGCGCGGCCTTTGCGATCCAGGGGCTGTGTTCAAAGATGCCGCCAAATTCCTGTACAAACCGTGCCTGATCCATCTCCGACGGGCGTTCGAAGGCAACGGGAGGATGTTCACGCGCCCAATGTTCGGCAATGTCCAGACGGCTGGCAAACCAGACATCGGCATGCGACCGCATATAGTCAATCGCGCGTTTCAGCGCCGCCGCACGGCCGGGCCGGCCAACCAGACGGCAATGCAATCCGATCGACAACATCTTGGGCGCGCCTTCCTGTCCCTCGGCATAGAGCACGTCAAAGCTGTCTTTCAGATAGCTTTCGAACTGCGCGCCGGTGGTAAAGCCCGCCTGGATGGCAAAGCGCATATCGTTGCAATCCATCGTATAGGGCACAACCAGCTGGTCGCGTCCGGCGAAGCGTTCCCAATAGGGCAGGTCGTCGGAATAGCTGTCGGCGAGATAGGCAAACTGCCCCGTTTCGGCGGCCAGACGGTTGGTGTTCATCGAGCAACGCCCCGTGTACCAGCCGCGCGGCGGCGTGCCGACAACTTCGGTGTGCAGGCGGATCGACTCGGCAATCGCCGCGCGCTCTTCCTCCTCGGGCATGTCCTTGTGTTCCACCCATTTCAACCCGTGGCTGGCAATTTCCCAGCCTGCGTCTTTCATCGCCTTTACCTGTTCGGGGGCGCGGGCCAATGCGGTGGCAACACCGTAGACCGTGACCGGCAGGTCGCTCAGCATCCGGTGCACCCGCCAGAATCCGGCCCGTGCGCCGTATTCATAGATGGTTTCCATGTTCCAGTGCCGCTGCCCCGCCCAGGGCTGCGCGCCGGTGATCTCGGACAGGAACGCCTCGGACGCCGCATCGCCATGCAACACGTTATTCTCGCCGCCTTCTTCATAGTTCAGCACGATCTGCACGGCGATCTTGGCCCCGTTGGGCCAGTTGGCAGCAGGCGGCGTGGCGCCATGGCCGGTCATGTCACGGGGATATCGGGTCATGGCGGTACTCCTTTGGTGCGTTTTACTCTGCTATAATGCAGAACAATCCAGTATACTTTCAAAAAATACCATAAGCAGCCTCTTGCTCGCGGCGCTTTGCCGCCCGTGCGGTCCTGCGCCTATAAACAGGCCGACCCAACCGGAGAGAATGCGATGAGCGGATATTTGACAACACATGTGCTGGACACGGCACGCGGCTGCCCGGCGGCGGGGCTGCGCATTGATCTGTTTCGCGTTCAGGGCGCGGTCCGCACCCATCTGAAAACGCTTGAGACAAACGCGGACGGGCGCACAGATGAACAGATATTACCCGCTGAACAGTTCGCATCCGGCACTTACGAGCTGGTGTTTCACGCTGGCGATTATCTGGATGCCTGCGGCACCCCGCCGGAAACGCCGCGCTTTCTGGACGTGATCCCCCTGCGGTTCGGGATGTCGCAGGCGATGCATTATCATGTGCCGCTGCTGCTGTCGCCGTTCGGGTATTCGACCTATCGGGGAAGCTGACGGTCGCCGGGCGCTTCTGCGCTGTATCGCGATTCTGGGAACGCACGCCAAAGGCGCGCATACAGCACGACATACAAAGGCGCACCAAACATGACTGGCCCCCGCTTGGCGTGACGGCGGGCCCTTCCCTATGTGGACGGGTCACGCTCCGCCACGGCCCGCCTACCCGCGCCCCAGCATGTTCACCGCCTGCACCAGCGCGGGGCGCATGGTGCGTACAAAGTCCGCTTCGGACCAGTCCGACAGCATCGCCGTGATCGTCACCGCGCCAATCGCCTTGCCCTGCGGGTTGGTGATGGCCGCACCGATGGCAATCTCGCCGGGCATCAATTGTTCGATGGCCACCGCATAGCCCTGCTGCTTCAGCTTCCGGGTTTTCTCGATAATGGCATCGGGGTCGATCAGCGTGTGTTCGGTGTATTTCACCCGTTCCGACCGCTCCAGAATGTCGCGCGCGCCTGCCTCGTCCAGTTGCGCCAGCACCGCCCAGCCCGCCGAGGTGCAATAGATCGGCACGCTGTGGCCCAGCATCATGGCATAAAGCGTGTCGCGCTTGGGCTGGAAGCGGGTCGCATAGACCAGCCGCGTGTCGTCGATCAGCGACAGGTCGACCCGTTCGCCCACCGTATCGCGCAGCTGCAACAACACCGGAATGGCGCGCTGGATCAGGCCGTTCAGGCGCATGGTGTCAAAGATGTGGTCATACAGGCGGATGCCCGGCACATAGCCGGTGTCGCGGTCGTCGCGCTGGATA
This sequence comes from Pseudosulfitobacter sp. DSM 107133, assembly GCF_022788695.1. Taxonomy (NCBI): domain Bacteria; kingdom Pseudomonadati; phylum Pseudomonadota; class Alphaproteobacteria; order Rhodobacterales; family Roseobacteraceae; genus Pseudosulfitobacter; species Pseudosulfitobacter sp. DSM 107133. Next base: position 170,216 of record NZ_CP085155.1, on the reverse strand, counting down.
TATCCCAGCTTGCGCAGGGTATGAATGATGCGCTGGGTGGTGCTGCGATCCAGCCCTGCGGCCTTGGACATATCGGTCAGGCTGAGCGGGCCTTCGGCGCCGTGGAAGGCCGACAGAACCTGCATGGTGCGCGCGGCGGCACGCACGAACAGCGGGTCGCGTTCCTCGGCATCGGGCGCTTCGGGGGCGGCGGGATAGACACCTTTCCAGGCATGGATCGTCTCTTCGGTCATTCTCAGCCTCTCTTGAATCGCATCCGTGCAGTATAATGGTGCGGGGCCCTGCGGTTCGATATTTTGACGCGATATGCGGCAGGGGTCTGAAAATTACCAGCTTTCCCCGACAAAGCCTTGTTGTTTTAATATGGATATGTCAACAATTGATACAGTTGCATCATTAATCTGCATTTCCGCCGACCCGGACATGCCCGCGCCAGGACACCACGATGACCCACACGCCTTTGCACGCGCTGACCGCGACCCAGTTGATTGCGCTGTACTCATCCGGCGAAGCGTCGCCCGTGGATGCCGCCCGCGCGGTCATCGCGCAGATCGAACGCCGCGAGCCCGAGCTGAAAGCCACCTATGCCTATGACCCGAAAGAGGCGCTGCGCATGGCCGAAGCGTCGCAGGTGCGCTGGCGCAAAGGGGAACAGATCACGCAGGACGGGGTCACGATTGACGGCATCCCCACCACCATCAAGGAAAACATCGCCACCAAGGGCGTGCCGGTGCCCTTTGGCACAGCTGCCACGCCGCTGGTGGCCGCCGCCCGGGACGCACCCCCCGCTGCCCGCCTGCGCGAGGCCGGCGCGGTTATTCTGGGCAAGACGACGATGCCGGAATTCGGCGCGATGTCGTCGGGCCTGTCCAGCATCCACCCGCTGACACGCAACCCGTGGAACCTGAAAATGAACCCCGGCGGGTCCAGCGCCGGGGCAGGCGCGGCGGGGGCTGCGGGCTATGGTCCCTTTCACATCGGCACTGACATCGGCGGATCGGTCCGTTTTCCCGCGGGGTGGAACGGGTTGGTCGGGCTGAAACCCAGCCTTGGCCGCGTGCCCATCGACCCGCCGTTCATGGGCCGCTGTGCCGGCCCGATGACCCGCACGGTTGCGGATGCCGCGCTGATGATGGCCGTGGTATCGCGCCCCGACCCCGACAAACGCGACTGGATGAACCTGCCGCCTGCGGACTTTGACTGGACCAATCTGGACATGGACCTGACCGGCGTCAAAATCGGCCTGCAACTGGATGCCGGTTGCGGCATGGCGATAGACCCGCAGGTGATCCCGCCGGTGCTGGAAGCCGCCAAAGCCTTTGAAGCGGCGGGGGCCATTGTCGAGCCGGTCGCGCCGTGGATGACCGACGAGATCCTGCAAGGGCTGAACCGGTTCTGGAGCATCCGCGCGGCCAAGGACATTGCCGACCTGCCGCCGGGCCACCGCGAAAAGATCCTGCCGATCTTTCTGGAATGGGTCGATCCGGTGCCGGGCTTTACCGCCCTTGAAGGGTACCGCGCATTTCAGGCGACAGTGGACATTCGCAAGCTGACCGTGGCCGCGACCAAGGCCTATGATTTCATGCTGTCGCCGCTGTCGGCCAACACCAGCTTTCCCGCCGAATGGGGCTATGCCAACAACGACGTGACCCGCGCCCATGACCAGATCGGCTTTACCGTGCCCTATAACATGAGCGAACAGCCCGCCGTGTCGCTGTGCTGTGGCTACGATTCAAACGGGGTGCCGATGGCGCTGCAAATCGCGGGGCAACGGTTTGACGATCTGGGCGTGCTGCGCATGGCGCGGGCCTATGAACAGATGCGCCCCGCCATGCGCCCCTGGCCGATGTAGGCGGCGCGGGGGTTGCACCGCCTCAGCGTCCGGTTTTGGCGCGCCAGGCGTCGAACTTCTTTTGGTTCTCGTCGCGGGTGCAGGGGTACAGCCCGATGATCGGCGCACCGGCCAGCACCTGTTCCAGCACAAAATCCTCAAAGGCTTCCATGCCCGAGCACACCTCGGCAATCTCGTCGGCCAGATGCGCAGGGATCACCATGACCCCGTCGCCATCGCCCACGATCACGTCACCGGGGAACACCGCAACGCCGCCGCAGCCGATGGGCACGTTGATGTCCAGCGCCTCGTGTTTGGTCAGATTGGTCGGGGCCGAGGGGCGCGCGTAAAAGGCCGGCATGTCCAGCGCCCCAATGCCCGCCGCATCGCGCAGCCCGCCGTCGGTGACAACTCCGGCGCAGCCGCGCACCGCCATGCGGGTCATCAAAATCGAACCGGCCGTGGCCGCACTGGCATCCTGACGCGCATCCATCACCAGAACATGCCCCGCCGGACAGGTTTCCACGGCGACACGCTGCGGGTGGTCTTCGTTGCGGAACACCTCCAGCGCGTTGCGATCTTCGCGCGCAGGAATATAGCGCAGGGTAAAGGCCTGCCCGACCATCCGCTCGGTCTTGGGTGACACCGGAGATACGCCCTGAATGAACTGGTTGCGCAGGCCGCGCTTGTAAAGCTGCGTGGCAATTGACGCGGTCCCGATGCGCTTGAGCTTGGCCCTGGTTACGTCGGAAAGAACATAGTCGCTCATGGAGCACTCCCTGAAATCTGTCGGAGTCGCCTGTTGGACGACGCGGGGTGGTTGCCAGCAAAGACGGCGTTTGGCGCCGATCGGGGCGAAGGGGGTGCCGCACCTTCAAACTAATATATCAATTTGCGTCTGGCAAGTACGTTGTCGAGCGGAGCGCTGTGCACATTCCTGCAAGATGTCGCCACGTTTCTTTCCGGGCGGAAAAGGCGGGCGCCAATCCTGTCCGGGCAACGCGATCTCGTCCTGCCGGTCAGATGCCCTGTGGGCGAGTTTCAAGAACCTGGATGTGACCCGTGTCTTTGTCGTTCCGCTGCTGGTCATCCCGGCATATTTACCCGTTGAGGAAACGATGTGCCATCTGTTGAAACCAAAGCTCACAACCTGCCATCGCATGGAAAAGTATCCACCCTGTCACCATATACGCAGACTCCGCCACCGCTGACTGCTCCGGGGCCTCCGAAACCCGACCCGACACATCGAACAAAACCGGGCTCGATTGGCCCCGCGTTAATGGTAAAAGTTCCGGAATTGCTTTCTTTCCAGAAAACATCCGGTTCGGCCTGAATTTTCTTCATAGTTCACGACATAGAAATTCGTCACCGATATTGTCTCTCCGGCAAAGAGGGTCTGAGGCAAGAAGAGCAGGACGGCCTACAGCAGGGATCGCAACATATCGTAGCCTCCATAATCCCCACAGCAGGGATTTTTCGACGCTAACCCGGTTCAAACATCATTGATACATTTAGAGGCCCGACACCGGAGGTTGCGATCCACACGGACGATGCGCGAGCCGCCCCATGATGACCATGGGTGACGGCCGTTGCGTGACCACCTGTCATATGTCGGAGCAATCACCGACCTCACACGACAGGGCAAACATATTCCAGCAGCCGACTGGGTCAATCTTGCCATTCTTTCAAAAGGGTCTGCGCGACGGCACCCGCCATGGCGCGGTTTCCATGGGCACCGGGGTGCAGGTGGTCACCGCTGTCATGCACCGGATTCAGCCGAATATCGTCATCAGGTGCGCTCAGCACCCGGTCAAAGTCGACCAGCCCGTCGTAAAAATCCGCGCCGCGCAGCCAGTCGTTCAGCGCGCGGCGCAGCCTGTCTTTCCCTGCGCTCCAATAGGTTGCTTCCAACGGCGTATCGGGCAGCGCGCCTGCGAAAGGTGGCACCGTGCCGACAATCAGGCGCATACCCTGCGCATGGGTCAGGGCTGCCACCTGCATCAGCCCCGCCTGAAGACGCTCCAACGTCATCGCTGCCTCATCCGGCGCAAACGGCGTGCCCGGCCAGGCGATGTCATTGGTGCCGATCAGCAAAACCAGCGCATCCGCCCCCGGCACGGCCAGCGCATCCCGGGACAGGCGGGCCAGCACGCTGCGGCCCATGCCATCGCTCAGCAGACGGCCGCCAGAGATACCGGCATTGACCACAGCAATCCCCTGTGTCGCCAGCGCACCGGCAAGGAAATCGGGCCAGCGCGCCATCGCATCCATCGGCGCGCCGTTGCCGTCGGTGATCGAGTCGCCTATGGCAATCACCACCATCCGCGCGGGGCTGTCTGACAGAACCATGCTCAGGGTCAGGCGGGCCGGGATCTCTTGCAAGATGTCGGGGCGCGGGCTGTCGGCATCGACCAGATAGCTGGTTTCGCGTGCATCCCAGTGAAAATCTTCGGCGATGGCCCCTGCCCCATAGGTCAGCGTTGCGGCGATACGCTCACCCGACGCGGCAGCAAAGGCGACGGGGTCAGAGACCACCTGCGCACCCGGCGCAATCACCGTATCAGTGCGCCCTCCGAACAGAACCGTTTGGGTGCCTTCGACACCCGCATCCCCTGCACTGCGGGCCAGCGTCACCGCCGTGATCGGCAACGGTTGCGTGCCGTGAACGTTCGACAGCACCAGCCGCAGGTGGTCCGCGACAAAGCCCAGCGTCAGCGGCTGCCGGATTGTTACGCCACCGATCTGCGCGGGCAAACCGGTGTCGAACAGGGTGGTGTCTTGCCAAACCGGCTGTGGGCTGGCGGCCCAGGCCGGTGTCCAGCTTTCGGCCAGCACCGGTGCGGCGATGGTCATGGCCACCAAAGTGGCCGTGGTGAAAATGGTCTGTTTCATGTCGCTTCCTTTCGGGGAAATAATGCCAGGGCCAATGCGGCCAGCGGCAAAAGTGCGGCAAGCGGGGCAAGACTGGTCAGGCCAAGCCCGGCAGACAGCACCAGCCCGCCCAGCCACGCGCCAATGGCATTGCCCAGATTGAAGGCCGAAATGTTCAGCGTTGATCCCAGCGTTTCCGCCCCTTGGGGCGTCTGGCCCATCATGCGGGCCTGAAGCGGGGCAAGCGTGGCAAAGGCCAACATCCCCAACAGCAACATCGCGGGCGCCGCCAGCACAGGCACCGCAAGCCCAAGGCGCAAGCCCAGCAGCCCGGCGGCCAGCCCTGCAAGCACGATCGGCACAGCGGGGCCGGGCCAACGATCGGCCAGCCGGCCGCCCAGCAGATTGCCACCGACAATGCCAAGGCCAAACAGCAGCAGATACAGCGCTACACGCCCCTCGGGCACGCCCGCAACACCGGTCAGCAGCGGCGTGATATAGGTGAACACCATGAAAACGCCCGCATATCCAAAGGCTGTCATCGCCAGCGCCCGCAGCGGCGCCGGCCGGACAAACAGCGCCAGCTGGCGCAATTTCAGCGGCGCGCCGGCAGCGGTGTGCGGCACGAAACAGGCAATGGCGACAAAGGCCAGCGCGCCAATCCCCGCAACCGCCCAAAAGGTCGCGCGCCAGCCGAAAATCTGCCCCAGCCATGTGCCAAACGGCAAGCCCAGCACCGTGGCCAGCGTTAACCCGGTAAACACTAAGGCGATGGCCGAGGCTTTGCGATGCGGCGGAACAATGGCCTGCGCCACGACCGATCCGGTGCCGAAAAAGGTGCCGTGGGCAAAGCCGGTTGTCACCCGCGCCGCCAGTACCAGCCCGAAACCGGGCGAGACCGCGCACATAAGATTTCCGGCGGTAAAGATCGCCATCAGCAGCACCAGAACGGTGCGCTGCGGCAGGCGGCTGGCGGCAATCGCCAAAATCGGGCCACCAAAGGTGACGCCAAGCGCATAGCCGGTGATAAGCAGCCCCGCCTGGGGCAGGCTGACACCCAGATCCTGCGCGACCTGCGGCAACAGCCCCATGATAACAAATTCGGTCAACCCGATGCCAAAGGCACCAACGCCAAGGGCGACAAGCGGGGCCACGCGGGTGCGCGGCGGTGAAACTATGTGGTCTGACAGACTGGCCATCCGGGCATCTCCTTGTTGATGTCCGCGACTATGGCCGTTTCCCGATTGTGAAATAATCGGCCTGCGGATAACAATACTTGTGAATTCAATTCACAAAGCAGGCCGATGCGCGAAACCAACCGCCTACAGGAAATGGATGTCTTTCTTGCTGTCGTTGACGACGGCAGCTTTTCTGCGGCGGCGCTGACCCGACAAATGACACCGTCAGGCGTGTCAAAGATGATGACGCGGCTGGAACAACGTCTGGGTGTCACGCTGATGCGCCGGACGACACGCAAGATTCACTTCACCGATGAGGGCATCGCCTTTGCCCGCTCGGCCCGCGCCATCTTTGCAGCGCTCGATCAGGCCGAGCGCGAGGTAGGCTGCGGGGCGGTGGCAGGCGTTGTGCGGATTGCGACCAGTTCGGCCTATGCCAATCACATTCTCGCGCCCATTCTGCCGGGGCTGCTGCGCCAGCACCCCGAGCTTGAGATCGAATTGCTGATTGGCGACGGCATTGTCGATTTGGGAGGACAGCCTGTTGACCTGGCGGTCAGGGCCGGGCCGTTGCCGAATTCAACACTTCGGGCGCGGTCTTTGGGCGTATCCGAAATCGTCACCGTGCGCGCGCCCGACGGGATGACGGGCAACCTTGGGTTTGCCTATGCCCGCCGCGATCCGATCTGGCAGGAACCTGCGCCCCGCGTGCGGGCAACGGATGGCAACACGCTGGCAGCGCTGGCGCTGCACGGCAACGGCACCGCCCGCGTCGGGCGTTTTCTGGTAAATGACGCGCTTGCAAAGGGCGCCCTGGAAATCGTGCCCGACAGCCCCGTGGCCCGCGAAGAGTTCCATATCGTCTATCTTGGCAAGGCAGACACCCTGCCCGCGCGTCTTTCAGGCGTTGTGACCTATCTGGCGTGCAATGGCCGGGTGGACAGACAGGCGCTGGATTTGGCCGCGTTATGAGCAAGGTTCGAAAACACCTGCCGCATTTGCCAGATCGTCTGACCGGACGACGGGCCGGTCTCAGAAGCCGGGCCACAGTCCGGGAGTTGCCGCGATCTCCAGAAGGTTGCCGTCAGGGTCGCGGAAATACATGCTGGTCCCCCCGCGTTTCCAGCGGGTTTCACTTTCGATTTCGACACCCTGTGATTCAAGATGCTCTCTCCATTCGCCAAGCATGTCATGCGTACAGGAAAAGGCCATGTGCAATGGACCGATACCGTTGTGGGGTGGAATGATGCCGTTTCCGGTATCCACCGGTGCCAATGTGCCGCCCCGCACAAACAGCAGCAATACATTCGCGTCGTTCACGTTGTAGGCACATAAACGCTGGGCCTTCATCAGGGGGACCAGTTGCAGGATGTCTTCGTAAAAAGCGGTCGCGCGATCCATGTCGTCGACATATAGGGCGGTTTCCAGAATGGCTGTAAACTCGGGCATGATCGTCACCTGCATGATTGCGTTCAGGGCAGGAACCCGCAGCGTCTGGTCTGCGCACAGAAGGCGGACCGAGAAACAGAGCAAAGGATTTTACTGCCCGAAGGGCCGATGACCTGACGATGCCGCGCGCAAACAGTTCTCAGCTTAGAGCCTGAAACTCGACCCGACGATTTTCATCAGCACGCGTATCGGCCGTGTTGGCAGGAAAGCGTTCGCCCATGCCGATGGTTTCCAGCCGCTCGGCGGCGATCCCGCAGGAATCCGTCAGATGTCGGGCAACTTCCTGCGCGCGCAGCGTGGACAGGCGTTCGTTGTATTCAGCCGTGCCTGATGTGTCGGTGTGGCCGACGATCCGCATCAGCTCGATGTCGCTTTGCTGCAGGACCTGACATATCTTTTCAAGCTTGGTCTTTTCGGACTCTGCCAAAGCTGCGGAATCGAATTCAAAGGAAATCCGCAAATTGACCTGAAGTTCGGGATCGAGCTGCCCGAAGACAACCGGAGTTGCTTCCAGCGGCATGTTGGGATCGCTTGGCGTGCTTCCGGTTGCCGTTGAAACGACTGTGGTGTCAGCGGCGGGCTGTGGTGTGGCCGCATCGGAAACGGTGACCAGTTTCAGCCCGCGGGATTTGCCAAGTCCGTTGTTGCTGGCCTCGTTGAAGGCAGCCTTTTGTTTTTGGAAGAGATTTGCAAGCTCTTCAACGCTCAGGTTTTCCTGGGCGCTTGCCGGCAAGCTCAGACAGCCGATGAAGGCAAGAGTGGCAGGCATGAAAAATCGCATGATTGAAACCCATCGCAAAAATGATTTTGTCGTGATCACTTCATAAGGTATCATCAAAGTCGTTCGAAAGCAGCAGTTTTTTGAGATTATGTAAATGCAATTTCCCAGACCCGCCCGCCGAAGCGAACCAGATGTTGACTGAACGGGGGACCTGACCCCGTGTCGGCCCCCATCACCCGTGTTCCGCAGATTTTCCCTGCTGCCGCCCCAAGGTTCGTGGGCGCGGGGCTTACCCATCGTGGTTTGGTGCGCGAGCGCAACGAGGATTCAGTCCTGACCGATCCGTCCGGTGTGCTTTGGGCGGTTGCAGATGGGATGGGCGGATATGGGCACGGCGATGTTGCCTCGGATGTGGTGATCGAACGGCTTTCGAAAGTGATGGATGATACGCTCGCCGCACAAGACTTGCGCGCGCAACTCCATGCCGCCAACAGCGAAATTCTGCGCCGGTCACAGGGATCGGGGCAAATGGGATCGACGGCGGTCGCCATGCTTTTGCAGAACTCGATGGCAACAATTCTCTGGGTCGGGGACTGCCGGGCCTATATGTTGCGCGGGCGATCTCTGCGTTTGCTCACGCGCGATCACACGGTCGTTCAGGACATGGTCGATCAGGGATTGCTGGGTGATGGGGATCGGGAACGGCACCCCGAACGCCATATCGTCACCCGCGCGGTCGGCGTTCAGCAGGACGTTGAAATTGACACGACAATCGTGCCTTTGGTTGCAGGAGACCGCCTGTTGCTGTGCAGCGATGGTCTGACGGGGTGTTTAAGCGATCAAGAGATTGCTGGTTACATGGCGGGGTCGGATGCGCCAGAAGCAACTTGCGAGGCATTGGTGGTTGCCAGCCTGGAAGCGGGCGCGCCTGACAATGTCTCGGTCGTTTGTGTCTTTGCACTAGAGGGCGCGTGATATGCGCGAAGGTACGCTGATAGGACCGACAATCGTGGCCATCGGGTTGGTTCTGGCGGGCATTTCCGTGGCGGTTGTCGGCACGCTGTTGCAAACCGCCGATGGGTCGACAGAGTTGCGTCTGGAGCGGGCCGAGGCGGAAAGCGCTCAGCAGCGCACGGAACTGGAAAGCTTGCGCTCGGAACTGCGCGATACGCAGGCGCAGCTCAAGAAACTGGCCGAAGAGGTCGCACTGGGCGCACGCGCGGCCCCCCCTGCGGCTGAGTCTCTGATCCTGACCTCGCCTGTTCTGGAAGAGGAACATGAAGAAGGCGATGGCGGCACCGAGGCGATGACAGAGGTTATGAAGCTCGCCAAGACCCGATTCAACAAAGGGATTACGCAGCCGCGCAACCAGGTCATGCTGGAACTGCTCGGTGCGCCGCGCAGCACCAAGACGGTCAATTGCAGCGGCGTTACGCAACCGCACCTGAAATCCCTGCTTGAGACGCGGCAGGTGGGTCCGATCCGGGTGACCATGCTGAAACCGGCGCTTGAAAGCCTTGAACGTATCGTTGCCAAGCTGCGCGAAAGCGAACCCGACATCCATGATGCCCTGGGGACAGCAGGCGCGCTGTGCGCACGGCTGATCCGGGGTTCCAGCTCCAGTTGGTCGAACCATTCCTGGGGCACGGCGATTGACGTGAAATTGCAAGGGCGTCTGGACGGATTTGCGGATGGCGGGACCCAATTCGGATTGCTGCTGCTGGCAGAGCTTTTCAACGAAGAAGGGTGGTACTGGGGGGCGACGTACAACCGCGAGGATTCGATGCATTTTGAGGTCGGCGTGGAGACATTGCGAAAATGGCAAGCCGAAGGCCTGCTATAGTCGATGGCCCGCCCGACCAGTCCTTCTCCTTTCGACAGTGCAGCAGGCCCGGTTTTCGAGCTGGCCGGAGATATGGAACGGCTTGCGCGGGGCGGCGTTGCAGGGCTGGTAGACACCGCTGATGCCGCTCTGAAACAGTTCGAACGCGATATCACCCGCGCTGGCGTCCCCGCGGCGGCGGTAAAGCCTGCGCGCTATGCGCTTGCAATGCTACTGGATGTGAACGCCCGCAGGGTGCAGGGGCTGTCGCTTGGCACCTGGTCGCTTCTGACACAGCGGCAGCTGTTCGAGGGCCATGACGTTCCCGTCGCGCGCATCCGCGAGTTTCGTGAAACGGCGGCGAAGCAAGGCGAGGGTTTTGCCGATCTTGAGCGGTTCCTGACCGATATTCTGAATCGCGCAGAGGCCGGTCGCCATGCGCATCGACGCATCGAAAGTGGCAATTGGGGCCTGCGCATCGCGGGGTATCTGGTGCTGCTGATGCTGGGGCTGGCGGGCTATGCGGGCTGGTTGGAATACCGTTTCCACGCGCGCCTGATCGCGGCTTTTGACGCCGAGGCGGTCAACATCGGGCTGGATCGCGCGCAAGAGGGCGCGGCGCTGGTGCGGCGGCTTGATGACATGCACGCAGCCGTGGAACGTGTGGCCGCTGCTGCGGCGCGCGCGCCTTTGAAACGTGTGGTGCGGCTGCCCGTTGGTGACGGAGAGACCTACGCCCGCGCGCGATACCGCGACGCCATCGAACAGCATGTGCCCAAGGCCATCGCCGACGGGATCGAAGAGGTTCTGGGCACCCAGGGCGATGGGCTGACGCTTTATGATGCCCTGCGGGCGTGGTCGGTTCTGACCGGTGAGCAGGCGTGGAGCGTGGATTACCTGAGCGGCTGGCTGGAGGACAACGGGGACCTGGCCGACATTGCCGGATTGGAGGTCCATGCAGCGATGCTGAACGGGCCATCTATGCAGATCACAATCAACGATGCCACGGTTATGGATCAGGCGCGCAGCTTTGCCGCCGAGGTGCCCGAACCCGCGCGCGCATGGCTCGAACTCTTACGCTCGGAGCGTATGCGCGCCTTGCCCGCATGGCTCCCGACCGCGCAAGTGAACAATTTGGAAACGGTCCTCTTGCGCCGGTCCGGCGCGGATATCGCGACAGGCATTCCGGGCATTTTCACCGCGCAGGGCTGGACGGTTGCGCGCGATTTCGGCGTGGGCGGCGCGGTGCAGCGCGCGCGCGATCTGGGCACGCAAATCACCGGCAAGCCATTGGCGGCGGAAAACAACACGCCCGATCTGCTGATGGACCGGCTGCACGCACAAACGCTGGCCGTCTGGAAAGACTGGCTTGCCGATCTGCGTGTGCGCCCCTTTGCCCAACGGGAAACGGCGATTGTCGTCTCTGGCGCGCTGGCGCAGCGCGAAAACCCGTTGACCGATGTTCTGCGCGCGGTCTGGGTGCAGGTCGGCGGCACAGACCGCGCGCGCAGCCATACCCAGCAGTTGATGCTGGCGCGCGAATTCGGTGCCATGATCCAGTATGTCGAACAAGGCCGCATGGGCGAAATTTCACAGTTGTTTTCACAGCTGAACGTCGCACTGGGGGCAATAGACATTGATGCGGGGCGCGGGACGCGGCGGTTGATGACCATTCAGGACCGCGCGCGCTCGATTGCGGCACTGAAAAGCGCACCGCGCATCGTCGTTCAGATTGCCGAGGATGTTCTGGCGCAATCCGCGATCCCGGACCAGGGCCAGACATCCAACCCGCTGACACGTGGCTGGCAGCAGCAGGTGTTCCCGATCTGCCGTGAAACGGTCTCGAACCACTATCCGTTCTCTGAAGGACCGGACGCCGCATTTGCGGATATGGCGGCACTCTTCGGTCCCCAAGGTGCGCTCAGCCTTTTTGTACTCCAAAGCGCTGCCCCGTTTCTGGACACATCAGAGAGCCCCTGGCGGTGGAAGCCCGAGGCACGGTTTGCCGGTGTCACACCGGAAAGTGCTGCCTTTCTTGAGCGCGCCATGCAGGTGGGCCAGGGGCTGTATGGCGCGGACGGGCAGCTTGCGTTCGATCTGACACTTGCGGCACTGGCCGAGCGCGGACAGACGATGGTTGCCATCGGTGGCGCGGCGCAGGCCGTCAGGGCGACGGGTGCGCCTGCCCAGCTCAGCTGGCCCGGACCGCAGCCTGACCTGGGCGTCGAGGTCAGCTTTCGCGAAGCATCCGACAGCGCGCGCATCATTCACGGTGGCCCGTGGGGTTTGTTGCGCCTGATGGACGGCGTGCGTGTACGCCAGCGCGACGCGGGCCAGCGGATGCTGTTGGATTTGCGCAGCGAGTCAGGCCGCGTGTTTCTGGAGATGCGTTTTGAAACCGCTTTGAACCCCGCATCGGTGCGCAGCGCAATGCAGGGGCTGGACTGTCCCCCGGCATTGTGACGGATTTTTCCACCCAATGCGGCAAAAACACAGTATACTAAGGCCCATATTTAAAGAGATTTTGGAATCCGCTCTGCCTGAAGGAGCTTAGAATGGCACCAAAGACCAGAACACCGCGCATTGCCCATATGGTGACCCCCCTACCACCTGAAACCCTGCGCAATGGCGAGGTCGTAGAAGCGCTTTTGTTTGCGCAATTGAAGGGGAGGGATCATGTCAGCGCCTGCTTTGAATTTGACGTTCTCGCACAAAGTTTCGATCCCAACATTAAGGCCGAAGACCTGCTGGGCGAGATGATTACCGTGGCACTGCCAACACATTTACTGGATGAGGGCGCGCCACGCTTTTTTCATGGGATGGTCGATCAGTTCCGCTTTGAGGGCAATGACGACTCGGACATGTTCGACTATCGGCTGACCCTGCGCCCTGCCCTTTGGCTTTTGTCAAAATCGACTGACAACCGGATATTTCAGGACATGTCCGTCAAGGATATCGTCAGCAAAATTCTGGATGAACATGGCGTCAGCGACTACCGGTTCGATGTTCAGGGCACCGCACTGGACGTGCGCGAATACTGTGTCCAATACGGCGAGACTGACCTTGATTTCGTGCAGCGGCTGCTGGAGCACGAAGGCGCGTTCTATTTCTTCGAGTTCGAGGAGGACAAGCACACTTTGGTCATCACCGATGATGTCAAGGCGTGCAAGCCCGGCAGCGTCGATGGCACGATCCGCTTTGAACCCAACGACATCGCAACAACCGATGGCGTTGGTGTTGTAACGCGGTTTCGCCGCCACGACACGATTGCCACAGCGACACATACGCTGACGGACTACAACTTCGAGGCCCCGTCAGCCGATCTTCTGTCCAAGAGCATTCAGCCCGAAGCTCACACCGGCGACACGCGTGAGCGCTACAGCTATCCGGGGCATTTCATGGATGCCGGTGCCGGCAGCGGTGTGGCCGTCGTGCGCATCGACGAAGACCGCGCGCGTCGCCGGCAAATGGTCGCGCGCAGCACTGCGGCGGGCTTTTGGTCGGGCCATCTGCTGACGCTGGAAGATCATCCGCGCGATGAGGAGAACCGCGAATATCTTGTTGTTTCCGTGGCCTATGATGTGCTGGACGGGCAGTATTCGGCCGGCACGGATTTTGACAGGGAAGAAGGCGTGCTGACCACGCTGGAACTTGTCCCCGAAGACAGCGCGTTCAGACCGGCCCGCAGAACACCAAAACCGGTGATGCGCGGGCCCCAGACCGCCCGTGTTGTTGGACCGGCGGGCGAAGAAATCTATACCGATCAATATTCGCGCGTGAAGGTGCACTTCTTTTGGGACCGTTTGGGCGCCGGTGACGAAACCTCGACTTGCTGGATCAGGGTCAGCTCGGCATGGGCGGGGGCAGGCTTTGGGTTCATCCAGATTCCGCGCATCGGCCAGGAGGTGATTGTTGATTTCCTTGACGGCGATCCCGATCGCCCGATCATCACCGGACGCGTCTACAATGCCGAGCAGATGCCGCCCTATGAATTGCCCGGAAATGCCACGCAGTCGGGATGGAAATCGGAATCCTCATTGGGCGGCGGTGGTTGGAACGAGTTGCGTTTCGAAGATCTGAAAGGGTCTGAAGAGGTGTATTTCCAGGCCGAGAAAGACCACAATGAACTGGTCAAGAACAACGAAACCCGCCACATCGGAAACGATTTTGCCGAAGAAGTTGTGAACAACGCCACACAAGACATCGGCGTCAACCGCGATGAAACGGTCGGCAACAACAAGACGACTGACGTCGGGGTGAACCGGACCGTCAGCATTGGTAACAATGACACGGAAACCGTCGGCGTTGACCGCTCCTTGACCGTGGGCGCAAACGAAACCATTGGTATTGGTGCAAACTCGACTGAAACAATCGGCGCAAATCACACACAATCTGTAGGCGCCAACCAGACGATCACCGTGAGTGTGGCGCGCGTGGACACCGTCGGCGCGGCAGAGACACGCACCGTCGGAGCGGCACAGATCAACAGCGTCGGGGCCGTTCGACAGATGACCGTGGGTGCCTCGCAAAGCCACGAGATCGCCATTTCGGATTCGTGGAGTATCGGGGCGGGCCAATCTGTCACCATCGGGGCAGATCAATCCGTTAACGTGGGGGCCAACCACACGTTTGCAGTGGCCGAGGACAGCACTACGAATGTGGGCAAGAATATGAGCACATCCGTTGGTGAGGACAAGACTGTGGATGTCGGCAAGAACCTGCAGGTCACGGCGGCCGACAGCATCACATTCACCTGTGGCAAAGCAAGTATTCAGATGAAAAAGGACGGAACCATCGTGCTGGAAGGCAAGGACATTTCCATCACCGGCAAGGGCAAGATCGTCGCCAAAGCCAGTGGGGACATGACCCTGAAAGGCAGCAAGATCAACCAGAACTAAGCTGACTGAGCCTGGGCAGAAGTTGCGCGGGCCTATCCGGCGGCACGCCTTGCCACCAGATCAGCGGCGCGATGAGCGATGAAGATGCGTTTGCCGGCCCCTCGATCCGGACCAGATCCTGTGCAAGTGTCTCGGCATCCAGCGCCCCTTCGCTGCCACGCAGCAAGAGGGGGCCAACCGTATCCGCCCAACGGTCTGCACCTTGCAGATCGGTGCCATTTGACGCAGCACAAGCCACCAGCGGATAGCACCGCCCGACGCTGTCCGCACTGGGTTCGATCAGAAGCACCCAGGTCGCATCGTTCAATGTGATCACACAACGCAAACCGCCCTGTGGCCAGCCCTGCGCGCGGCTGGTCAGCGGCACGATCTGCGCTGTCAGCCACTTGTCCAGCACGGGGCGCAGGCCGCTTGGCAGGTTGCGGGCCACGAAATCCCCAGCGGCGGGCAGTTTGCCAAAAAATCCGGTGCCCATCTGGTTTCAGAACCCGCGCGGACAGGTAAAACCCGAAAACATCTTCAGATCAAAAGGGTTCTCGACCGAGTTTGCGCGCAGATTGAAGTTGGCCGAATAGCCACCAGCTGAAAGCCGCAGATCAAACGCTTCGGGCAGTGCCGTGGCCGAAAGGCGGCCCGAGCGTATCAGCCGCAAAATGGCCCAGCTGCCGGTCTGCGACGTTACCAGCTCGGACGTCCCGTTGACGGGCGCGAAGCTGAGCGTGATCATATTGGTGCCGTCGGGTCCGGGCCATGTCATCGAGGCCGGCCGCGCCGCCGCGTTGAAATAGGCCAGCTGCTGCCCGTCCACATTCAGCGTGACGCGGCTTGCGTTGGCCGACAGGTCGGTCGGTTCCAGCGAGAAGGCAATGACCGGCCCTGCCCCACCCGGAAACAAGGCATCGCGCATCGCGCGGGCATTCTCGAATGGGATCAGCAAGTCGGCATCAAGCCCGAAATCCGAGCGCCACTTCCAGGGCCGCACGGAATTGTCAATGTAGGGCTGCAAATGATCCGCGATAAAGCGGTCGATCAGCCCGCCCCCGCCAAAGAGCCGCGCAAAATCGAATGTGTTGACGTCGATGGAACTGGATTGATCGAACGGATAGCGCCCCGCGGTGGCAGAACTGCAAAACGGCAGAACATCGGCGCGCCAGCGGGCGTTCAGCTGTGCAATCACAGCCTCGCGCGTCACACTGATGGTATCGCCAGCAATGCCCGCAATCCATGCATCGATGGGATCGGGCAGGATCGCGGCCTCGTTGGCAATGGCCCCGGTCAGTTGCGGCAAGCCGCCGCGCGCCAGAAGGGCGGACTGCGGATCGGGGCTGGCCGCGACGGTTTGCAATTCGTTGGACAGCGCGACCAATGCGGCGACCGCGTCATTAAGAGTTGGCGGTTGCCCGTCGACCTCTTCCACAGTCGCACGAATGGGCGCGAAATGATCCGAGACCGTTTGACCCGGCGGCACCGGGGGCGGCCCGTCTTTCGCGCTGGTACGGGCAATTTTGGCACCTGTTTTGAACAGTTTGCCCAGCTTTCCCAGCTTAGAGGCGGCCTTGAGCGCGCCTTTTTCGGCTGCGCCACTGCCCTCACCTTCTTCGATCACGCGGGCCAGATGGGTCTCGTAGACCACCGACTCCAGCAATCTTTTCAGCGCGGAATCAGCCGAAGCCAGATCCTTGAGATTCTGCCGTGCCTGGACGAGATCCCCGATCGGCGTCAGCCGCACATCGCGCAGGAACCCGTCCCACTGACTGATGTAATCGTCGTAGTAAAGTTTCAGAATATCCGCCTCCAGCGTCTCTGCTGAGGCATCAGAGCTTTCGGCACAGCCCCCTGCAAATACCGCCCTGTCCAGCGTGGCCTGGGCTGCAACCTCGGGCACAAGCGGCAAGATCACCTGATGGAACCCGTCATAGGTAAAGGCACCCGGCAGGCCCACGCGCAGTGTTTTTTCGGATAGACGTGTCAGGACGCGCGCGCCGTTGGGGCCGGTTTTTTCCGCGGGTATCCATTCATCAAGACCCGCAACAGCCGGGTCCGAGCGCAGCGTGCGATAGGCGCGGATGGCCAGCGGGATGGCACAAATGCTTTCCAGTGCGACGGAAACAAGCGCCGGGTCGGCTGCAATCTTGTCTTCCTCTCCGGCGATCCGGCTGAGTGCAGCCAGCTGGTGATCCAGCGATTCCTCGGTGGGAAAGGGATCAATCGGCGCAAACTCGGGCAACACAACCTGCCACCACTGACCCAGGAACGCCGCATCATAGGGTGCCTGGCCGGTCAGCATCTGATACGACTTGAGCGCTCCCAACAGGAATTCAGGGTCGCGCGAATGACGCCACATCGTCGCCTCAAGCAGTGCGACCATGCGCGGCTCCAGAATGTTGCGCAGGGTCTGATCGTAGGCAATCGTCTGGATCTGCGCCAGTTCCGGCTCGGCAGAGGGTCCAAGAAGCGTCAGCGGACTTGCCGCCACCAGCGCGCGGGCGTTGACGGTCTCGTTCGCGGCATCCAGCGCAAGGTTCAGATCAAGCGGGTCCGTCGGTGCCTGCCGCGCTGCCACATTGGCAAGGCGTGCAGACAGATTGGTCAACTGGCGTTCCTGCTCGCCCAATGCGCCGTTGTAGCGCAGGAAAGAAAACAGGAAGACCGTCGCAAGGACAGCCGTGACAAGCGTTGCGCCGGCCAGCGTGCCACGCCAGATCCAGCGCCGCCGTTCCTCTGCCCGTGGATCGAACTGGCCCAATCCGGCTTCGGGAAAGATCAGATCGGTCAGCATCCCGCGCAAGAAGAAGCTGCGTGTGTTGCCGTGCGCGCGGCGCTGGGGCATCGGGGCCGTCAGGCCCAACGCGCTGGAAATTCCCGCGACCATCCGGTCAATCGGAGAACCTTCCTGTGTGGCAGAGGTGAAGTAGACCCCGCGCATCCACGGGCTGTCTTCATAACGGCTCTCACCGAACACCGCCTCGATCAGCACCTTGAGCGGTCTGGTGAATTGATCCAGCTGGCTGGGAAAGCGGAACACCTCGGCGCGCGCTTCCAGCGACAGATCCTCGGCAATACGGGCAGGCAGGCGTTCTTCAAGCGCCTCTTGCAGAACGCGCATCTCGCGCTCGACGGTCACAACATCGACACGATCAGCCGTGCCAAGAGTCGCCCCCCAGACCTGCTCGCGCTCCTCGGCGTTCAGGTCACCGAAAAAGCTTTCAAATCCGGGCACCAGATCGGTTTTGGTGATCATCAGGTAGACCGGCAGTTTCAGCCCCGTCTCCTCGCGCAGTTCCGCCAGACGCTTGCGGATTTCGCGCCCGTGCTCACGGATCGCCGCATCGTCGCCCGCCAGTTCCTGCACCGACAGCGTCAGGATGACACCATTCAGCGCCCGTCTGCCGCGATGTTTGACCAGCAGGTCAATAAAGCCCTTCCATTCGGCAGAATCCACATCCGGGTCGCTTTGTTGCTGGACATAGCGGCCTGCGGTATCAATCAAAACGGCATCTTCGGTAAAGAACCAGTCACAGTTGCGAGTCCCGCCGATGCCTTTCAGATCATCGGACAGATCAATCGGGAAATGCAGACCGGACTGGCGCAGCGCAGTCGTCTTGCCCGTGCCCGGCGGACCGATGATCACATACCACGGCATATCGCGCAGGAACTTGCGGCCCCCGATCTTGGAGCGTTTCATTTGCTCCATGATCCCCTGGAACTTGGCCTGAACCTCGGCAAGGTTTTCGTCGCCAGGACGGCTGACATCATCCGGGACGGGTGCGGCCAATTCGGCCACAAAGGCGCGGTTGGCCCGCGCCGCCCGCATCTGGCGCAACAGCATCGAGACCAGCCACAAGATGATGATAACACCGATCACCACGATACGCGTCAGATCACCCGCAAGCGGGGCGGAGTTGCCGACGCTGATCAGAGGTCCATAGAACCAGATCAACGTACACAGGACCGCAATGCCGATCAGCGTCCACAAAATCCGCGAGAACAGGAAGCCCAGGATTTTCTTCAACACACCCATGGATCAGACTTTCTTTTGCACGATGATTTCCACCCTGCGGTTGCGCGCCCGGCCCTCGCGCGTGCCGTTGTCGGCAATGGGGTCCGTCGCGGCCTTGCCTTCGGATGTGACCAATTCCGCAGGCACACCGGCCGCAACAAGGATTTCCACGATGGTCGCGGCGCGCGCTTCGCTCAATCCCTGATTTGAGCGGAACGGGTTTGATGTGCGGACCTGAATGCTGTCCGTATGCCCCACAACCCGCACCGAGCCGATGAATTCGGCGTTTTCGACAATCACGCCCGCGATGCTTTCAATCAAGGCGGTGTATTCCGGGTTCAGGTCTGCTTTTGCGGAACGGAAAACTTCGGGTGTTGTGGACTGAACCACGATCACGGCTATCGAGACATCTTCCCGTCCGGTCAACGCCGCACCCTTGCCTTCGGGTACTGCGGCGGCAAACAATGGCAACAGTTCAAAGACAAAGGGTTCGGCTGTCAGCAACGGCGTCTCTGCGGTTTCAATCACGGGTCGGTAGATTTCGGCGCGGACGGGCGGCGGCAGGACGCCTGCAAGTGTATAAAGCTGCTCTCCGCGATTGGACAGCTTGATGCCCAGCCCCACATAAATGACGGTGACCAGGGCCAGTGCCAACAGCGCGATGGACCAAAGCGGGACAATGAAGCGTTTCTTTTCATCGGCGGCTTCGACCCCTTTCCAATGGGGGGCCAAGGGCGCCTTGGCCGCATCACGGTCGCGCAACAGGCGGCTCATCTGACCGCGCAGACGGGCAATCGCGGCCTCGCCCTGCCCGCCATCGCGCCGGTATTTGCCGCGAAAGCCCAGCGAGAGGCACAAAAAGACCAGTTCCAGCAGTTCGGGATCACGCTCGGGAAAACGGATCAGATCCTCGGCCAGATCATAGAACCGCTCTCCGGCGTCGACATTGCCGTACATGGCAACCAAGAGCGGCATACGCGGCCATCCCGAATTACCACCCCACGGCGTATTAAGCGCAATGTCATCCAGCAAGGCGGCCACGAACCATGCCCCCTGATCCGCCCGCGACAGGGGCACCCCGGCCGAGACAGCGGCATCACGCGATTGGGTCAGCGTATCATGCAGACGCGTGCGCAGGATATCGGGGTTTTCCGGTGCGGTCGCACGCTCCAGTTCCGGTGCAAGGCCGATCAGCGCCGCAAAAGCATTGAGCAGGGGATTGTCGCTTGCACGGCTCGTCCGCACAGGGGCGCTGGAAGCCGGAGCCTGAGGGGGCGCGGCAGTACCGGCGTTTCTGCGAACCGGCCTGATGCGGGTGCGTCCGGCGTCGTTTTCAAGGCCAAATGGATCATCCGCGCTCATGCCATCACCTGCTAACCGCGTAACAGTCAATCTCGGGCTCACGCTCGAACTCACCCGCCACACCGACGACAAAGCCCGCCGCGTCCTGAAGGGCGGCCCAATGTTCTGACTGTCTGTCAAGCTCCAGACACAGCCGGTCCCCGTCATAGGGGATTTCGCGCGGCTGGCTGTTAAGTGGTTTCAGCGGGATGCCGGTGAGCCGCGATTTCCAAAGCGTGTCAAACTGATCTCCCGCACCCACGGTCGCCTGATCGACAAAGTATTTGCGCAGCAAGGCTTCAGACATATCGCCCCCAACCCGCAGAACGATGCGGTATTTGGCGATGATTTCGGGGTTGTCGATGCGCACCGTCCAGATGTTATCGGCATGGCGCGAGACCTGAAGCACATGCGATTTCGGCTCGACATGGCGCAGCGACAGCACCAGCGAGCGCAGCGTGTCAGCCAGCGCCTGAAAGCTCAGTTGCGGGTCGGCGTGCATATATTCAGGCAAATCACCCAGCCGACGTGCAGAGGCGCCATAGGTCGCCATGCGCCCGGCAATGCCTGCCAGTTCCTGATAGAGTGTCGCAGGATGTACGTTGTTTTGCGCGGCAAGATGGGCAAGCTTGGGGCGGGCGGAATTTGCCAGCTCAAGGATCAGCAGGTTCTCCATCGACGCACCCGTGCCGCCCAGAACCATTGCACCATGTGCATCCGCAATGCGGTCCATTCCGTTGACCAGCTCTTTTAGCAACTGGCCATACCAGGGCACGGCGTCCAGTTTGAGGGCCGGAGGCAGAAAATCGGCGTCCAATGCCACAGCATTCTCAGCCGTCAGCCCCTCGACGCGCGCGATTGGCAGGGTGACATAGCCAGCTGTCTCATCGCCCGGCAGCAGGATTTTGGGCGCCAGTCGCGCAACCTCGATCTGACTGGCATCCGCCCCACCCCGGATGGCATCGCGCACCTCGATCACCTTGCCGCGATACCGCGTCCCCGAAGGCTCTGCGTGGGCCGGGTCGATCTCGGCTGATCCGGCCCCTTCCGATGGAATTGCCAGATAAACCAACCCCGCTTCGGTCTTGGCCTGCACCGTGACCGGCGCCACCTCGACCGCGCCGTCAGGGACCGATAGAAACGTGCCATCGGGCATAAAACCCGCAGCCTTTTCAATTGCAATCTGGCCCGTTTCCAACGCCACGGGATCAAGGGTCAGGTTCACAAACCCAAAGCCCGCATGCGGGGAAGCGGCCAGCGTTTGGCGCAAAAGCCAATTTGTATGACGGTCCTGCTGCTGAAGGTGCTGCGTGCGCAGGAACAGTCCTTCTGACCAGACAACCTTGTTTCTATCTGTCATAGTCTTCCTTTGTATCGGCCCAATTCAAGGCCTCAGGCCTTTGCAAGCGACAGCCCACCCGCGCCGACATTGATGATCAGCCCGGAATTTGCAGAAGGTGCCGCGATTTTAGAGCGTACCGTGCGCCCATCGGGCGAGCGGAATCCGCCAATCACGCCGATCACCGCGGTTCTGGACTCGATTGTAATGCTTGTGTTCGCCGTGCCGCCGGGCGCCAGAACGATCTGGTCTGTTCGGATCAGATCGGCCCCAAGGGCGCTGGCAGGATCTTGCAGGGCGAAATAATCGGCGCTGTCAAAGGCACCGGAGCTGGCCAGTTGGACGATAGTCAGTGTGACCGGCCTGTCGCCTCCCGAGGGGCCGGGGTTCATGCCCGCCGTGCCCTGCGCGGTGACGGCCAGAACCGCAGGTGCCGGATCGCCACACCCCGCCAGAAGGGCAGCACCGCCCAATGCCGATGTGATCAGAAAAGTTCGTCTCGCAAACTGTGTCATTTCAATCGCTCCTTTGGTTTTCGTATGCGTCTCTGAAATCAACCCCGACATCGCCAAGAAACTGCTTCTCCGCAGTTTGGGCTATATCGCGGTATCTGTCTTCGTAAATCTGCCAGAGCTTTGCGCTGCGCCCGCCGGCGACAAGGCTTTCCAGCAGGCCGACATCTTCCATCTCTTTGGCGATTTCTGCAGGGTCGAACTTGTCCACCATGCGCCGCAACGCGACCTGAAGCGCGCTCCAGGTGCGCACCTGATGGTCCGCCAGATCCCGGAATGCACCCTGTACCGCCGCCTCGGGCGCCATATAGCCCTTGCCGCGCGGGCGGATCAGGGCGCTGAGAGCATCTTCGGGCGTGGCAAGAAACTTGAGCGGGTTGACGTCGGCGCTGGCGATGATGGTCTGGGCCACACGCACCTTCTGTTTTTCCTGCGCGCGCGTGCGCAGCAGCAGCATGACACCTTCGACAAGATCGCGCATTGCGCGTCCCACATGCGCCATCTCGGCGGCGGGATCGTCCGTTTTCATCTGTGCCGGGTCCAGACCCATTCCCCGCAAAAGAGCGTCCCGCAGATCCGCATCGGCCTGTGACACCGGCGCAGCCGGTTGTTGTGGCGCGGGGTCGGTGGGCGCCTCGGCAGGTTCGGGGTTCACTCTGGACGTCGGCGCAGGTGTGGGCACATCGTCGGGCACCTGGGCAACCTCGCGCGGCGCAACCGAAGGCGGCGCCCTGTCAGTCTCCGGCTCCGTGTTCTCCGGCACGTTGTTCTCCGGCACGTTGTTTTCCGGCTCGGCTGGCGGGGCCGCAGGGGTGAGCGGCTGCCGCCAGTCACCAAAGATGTCGGGTTTGGTTTCCGGTGGCCGTGGTGGGGGGCGCGATGCCGACTCTGGCGCAGGGGATCTTGGTTCAAAATACCCGCCCGATGGCTTGTCGCTGTGCTGCGCTGTGGCCGGTTTTTCCACAACCGGTTTGCGCAGGTCGAGCCCGAATGGATCAGTCTGATCCAGCGGTCTTGGTGGCCGTTCAACTTCTCTCTGGCGTGACGGCTGAATATCATCGCTGCGCAGACCAAACGGGTCGGGCAAATCCGCAGGGCGCGCTGGCGCAGGCCCGGGCGGCTCGGCCGCCTTTTCGCGAGGCGGAAAAAACCCGCTGCGTTCGGACGGTGATTGCGGGGGCGCAGGCTCGGATGTCGGCGCCGTCGCATTTTCAACGCGGAGTGTAAAATCCCCCATGTGCAAGCGCATCCCCGGTGTCATGGGCACCGAATTGCCCAATCCGACCGCATTTGCGGCATTATCAATATAAAGCCCGCCCGAGGAGGTATCGGTCACCACGATCTGCCCGCCCTCTTCATGGATCACGCAATGCTTGCGCGAGATGAACATCTTGGGGTCATCAATTTGCCAGTCGACATCCGTGCTGCGTCCAATACTAAGCTGTCCGCCGCTAAAGACCCATTCCGTCTGAGCCTGCGGTGAAGGTGCGGATTCGATCACGAAACGCAGGCTCATGCGGCGGCCCTTTCATGTGTAGTGGACAGCGGGTCAGAGGAGGGTTCGGTGATGTTTGTAAAACACAGGTCATCCGACGTTGCATCCTCGGCAGGCGCCAACCAGGTCGTGCGCCCCAGTTGGCAACTCCCCAGTTTCGCCGCAGGAACCTCGCCCTTGGCGAGCAACAGGCGCAAGGAGAAATTGATGTCTTTGCCTGCTGCAAAAACGACCGCGTGGCGCAGGCGTCCCCAGGCATCGGCGTCCTCAAGAAAGGCGCGGAACTGGGCAAGGGACAGCGGCCCCAACCGCAATTCCGCATGGCTTTGACGGTCAATCACCCGCGAACCCGCAACGGCACCTGTGCCTAGCCCTGCGTGTTGCCGGCCAAGCCGGGTTTGCAGATGCGCGGGGATGTCCATCCAATGTGCGGAAAATTCGGCCAGGGTCACAGGCACGCCCAGCACGGTTTCCAGAAATGCCGTCAGTCTTTCGGGGCTGCGGGCTTCCATCACCAGCGATGTGGCATGGCGCAGCTTGGCCCCGTCCAGCCGGATATCGCCGGTGGTTGTGCCGGGCAGACCCTGTCCGGCAAGCGCGCGCATCGTGGCGGTGACGCGGCCCCCGTCGCCGTGGGCGATGTTGATCTCGGGACGGGCATCGGCCCAGGCACGCCAATAGAGCGCAATCATGCGGTGTTGTAGCAGATTGATGAAATCCAGAAAGGATGTATCCGCCGTCGCCCCGCTGTCGTCACCTGCAAACCAGCGGTTGGACAGGCGCGCCATGATCCAGCGCGTCATATGCAGCGGCATCGGCCCTTCCGGGCCGACAAGCCCGAGCACATTCACATTGATCTGCGGTTTTTGCCCCTGTTCACCGGGAACCATGCCGGCCACATCGCTGGCGGCAAAGGACAGGCGCGCACTTTGGCCCAAACGTGCAGGTTCACGCGCAGCGCGGCCAAAACGCAGGTCTTTGGTTTCAAGCTGGCGCAGCAGCTCGAAGAAATCCATGCGCGCCGCATCCTCTGGGTTCAGATCAGCGCGCGTGTGCCAGTCGTCATCGGCCATGTCACCTCCGTCTGTTGATGGGTTAGGCGGGTCCTGGTGCGCACGAATGAATTGATCGCCGTGTGGCGCGCAAAAAGCTGCGCAAGGATCGCGGACAACAGCAGGCTGCTGCCGCCACTTAGAAGCGTATCGTTGATGTCCAGCGTGATCTCGGTCCCGTGGCCAAAACACAGGGGCCCTGCGATTTCCAATCGCTCGATCAAGGGTCGCGAACGGACTGCGGTTAACGCCGTGCCATGACGCCGCAGCGCCGGATCACCGCGATCCGCATACAGCTTGATCAGCGCGCGCAGGGGTTCCGCCCCCTTTTCGTCCTCGGCCAGTGAAATGTGATTGAGGCTGAGCTGTGAAATCCAGCGCCATGTCAGATCGTCGATCTTGCGCTCGTCCGAGGCACCGGATGGCAAACTGGCCCGCAGCGACGCACGCGGCCTGCGCATAGGGGAAAGAAGCGTGACACCCTGAACCGGATCACCGGAATCCAGTGTCAGCCGGGGCATGTCGTCAAGGATCGGCAGATCGCGGTTGGTGCACAGCGCGCGCACGTCCAGCCGCCGGATCGGTTTGCTGGCCCGCGCATGTGCGGGTTTGCCCACAGAGATATAGAAATCGTCACCGATGTAGCTTGAGCGGGTTTGACCCTGTCGCACTTCCTGGGTGTCGGGCCTGCGCGGTCTTCGGTCGGCCGAATAGACATAGCCGCTGTCGGCTTCTGCCTCGACCGAGAACAGCGGTGTGACGCGTGCTTGCGGCCCGTTGACCTCGGCGTCCTCGACCCGCAGCAGACGGTAGATTTCATAGTCGCGCGGCCTTGTGCGGTCGGCCTGGACAATATGCTGGGCACGGGTGCGGCGCAGTTCCACCAGATTACACTCGTGTTCGAACAGATTGACCACAGGCGTGGTGAACAGACTGAAATCCTTAACGTCGATACTGGACAGTGCACTTCTTGCCTCGCGCAGCAGCACGATGATTTCAAGCGCACCCTGTCCACAGGCCCGCACGATCGGCGAAAGACCCGACAGCCGCATGTAATAGAACCGCGCCGGCATCAGAAAATATTCACGCAGCAGACGATAGCCCTCGAAGGAACTGCGCACCCGCGGCAACAATGCATCGGCTTCTTCAACACCTACCATCGACGGCGTGCCAATCGGTTTGAAGGGCGTCGATTTTTGCGCAGGTCTGGCAAGCGCGCCCGCGCCAAACCCAAAAACGGCGTCAAAGATGTCACCGCCCAGCGTCCCCGCACCAAAGTACAGATCCAGCCCGTCCAGAGACAGCTCGTTCAGACGTCCCGCGCCATCCCGCGAGATGGTCATTCGGATACCCGCCTGCGCCTCGCGCGCGGCACCCGAGGCGACACCTGCCTGCGACAGCGCGCCCTTGTCCTGAAGATATTCCACCGACGAGATCACAAGCGGCCACAAATGCACGGCCTGCGCATTGGTATAGGTGCAGCGCGTCTGTTGACCTTCGCGCAATCCCGACATCATCCGCGTGCCGCGCTTCATCAGATGGCCGTCCAGCATACGCTGCACCTGGGGTCCGGGTGTCAGGGACGCCATCGTCATGGCCGGCGCAGGCCCGCCCAGATCGGGGTACAGGGTGTCAATCAGTGTCCTGACATAGCGGCTGCTTTCACCGTCCACCTTCAGCCGGGTACGGGCCGCCAGAAACGCCACGCCTTCCAGCAGCCTTTCGACATAGGGGTCAGGGCAGGGAATGGAATCGAGCGCGAGATTGCGCGCGACGTTTGGATGCAACGCTGCAAATTCCTCGGCCATGGTGCGGATGTGACCAAGCTCTTCTTCATAATATTCCAGAAAAGCCTGATCCATCAGCGATCATCCAGCGAGGTCATGGCGCGGCCACTGTCCAGATCAATGCTGGTGGACAAACGCAACCGCTCGGGCACAGGGCTGAGTAGCAACACACCGTCAATATCAATGCGCAGTCCTATCTTGTCACTGGTGTGAACACGCACGCGCACGGACTCCTTTTTCAGGCGTGGCTCGAACGTGTTCAGAACGGCCTTGATGTCACGCGCCAGATCGTCCTTGTCAAAATCCGTTCCAGAGCGCCCGGAAAAGGACGGCACGCCATAGTTCAGCACACTGCGACGGATCTCGGGGAAGTCCGCCAATTGGCTGGCCGGGCTTTCATGGTCAAGGGATTCACGGTCGGTGAGCAAGAACTGAGCCTCCAGCCTTTCGATGTTAAAAAGCATCTCGATGTCGCGCCGCACGGCCTCGCGCAGCACGTCCGAGGTGACGATGATACCGCCCTCTTCAAGTCGACGTTTTTGCACCGACAGGCGAACCAGCCGGTGCGCCAGCGCGCTTGTCTCTTCATCCACGTCGCCAAGCTGTGCAATCGCGCGCGTGCCGCCGGCGATAAGGTCGGCCACACGATTTGCATCGCCGAGCGTTTTTGTCAGATCACGGATCAGGGCATCACGCTCGGCATCTATGCCCGGCAAGTCGTCCACCAGCCTGTCCCAAAGGGAGGGCTGAACGGCCTCTTGCCGGGCCACTTGAGGTGCTTCATCACGCTCTGCCACGGGGGTCCGGCCCGGTCGGCCCTAAACGCCTGCCGCGATGTCGTAGGTGATCTCGTGTTCGCCACCGGCAGAGTGATCGTCTTCCTGCACTGTGTACTTGTAAGTCACGTTCTCGAACACAAGGCCCAGGGCCTCTTCGACCATCTGGCCGTCTTCTTCTGCGCCAACTCCGAGCATCTCGTATTTGGAGATTGTCACGTTCTCCATCGTGATGATCAGGTAGTCCAGGTGCGCTTCACCGCTGTCCTTGCGCACCGACAGGACCATATCGGGAAAGGATTTACCCTGCATACAGGCCAGCGCGAGATACACAGAGGACGCATCCACAAATTTCTTGAGCATGATCGCGGAAACCTGTGCCCGCGCCCGCGAGCGGCCCTTGCCGACCTGTGCCGCCGATCCCTGTTCGATATTCCACATGATGTCGTGGATATCAATTTCTTCTTCGTGCTCGGCACGTTGTGATTCACCGGCGATGTCACCGATTTTGAGGTATGCTGTTAATGGCATGTCTGTTCTCCAATCTATGTATTTTCAACTTACGATTTGACGGAAGGCAATTCCGACACCAGTCGCAAAGATGCGTTGATGCCTTCCAACTGGTAATGTGGCCTGAGGAAGAAACGGGCGTTGTAATAGCCGGGGCGGCCCTCAACGCTGTCCACCTGCACCTCCGCAGCAGCAAGGGGACGTTTGGCCTTGGCCTTGTCATCAGCCATGGCCGGGTTGGCCAGAACATAGCGGTTGATCCACTCGCTGAGCCAAATTTGCATATCGGCGCGCTCTTTGAATGTACCAACCTTGTCGCGCGCAATCGCCTTGAGATAATGCGCGAAACGGCTCACCGGGAAAAGATACGGCAAGTTTGCGGACAAACGCTCGTTCGCCTGAGCGTCCGGGTCCACCAGACGGCCTGCACGGGTTTCGTCGTCTTGCAGGCTGTGTGCACCGATAAATGCGGCGACGTCGGTGTTCTTGCGGTGCAGGATCGGCATCATGCCAAGTTTGGCAAGCTCCGCCTCGCGCCGGTCGTCGATGGCGATTTCCGTTGGGCATTTCATCGCTGTGGAACCATCGTCGGTGGGAAAAGTGTGTACCGGCAGGTTCATAACGGTGCCACCGGATTCGACGCCCCTGATCTGTGTACCCCAGCCGGAAATCTTGTGGCTGCGGTTGATGTTGACGCCCATGGCATAGGCCGCGTTCATCCAGACATAATTGTCATGCTGGGCTTCGATTTCCTCTTCGAAATCAAAGCCTTTCACAGGAACAGTTTCCGCCCCATACGGCAGACGCCCCAGCACACGCGGCATGGCAAGCCCGATATAGCGCGCGTCTTCGCTTTCGCGCAGGGACTGCCAACTGGCATAGTCAGGGCTTGATACGATCTGTTCAAGATCCTGCGGATTGGGCAGTTCCTGCCAGCTTTCCATACGGAAAAGCTGGGGTGCTGCGGCAGCGATAAAGGGCGCATGGGCCGAGGCACAGATGCCCGACAGATTGCGCAGCAGGCTCACATCCTTTGGCTTGTGAGAGAATTCATAGTCGCCCACGATGGCGCCAAACGGCTCTCCGCCGAACATGGAATATTCGTCGCTGTAGATCTTTTTGAAGATCGGTGACTGGTCCCACATCTGGCCTTCATAGTCTTCCAGGTGATCGGCCAGATCGTTCTTGGAGATGTTCAGGACACGGATCTTGAGTTTCTGGTCGGTCTCGGTGTTGTTCACAAGATAGTGCAGACCGCGCCATGTGCCTTCAATCTTGCGCACCTCGGGGGAATGCAGGACCTCGTTCATTTGCTTGCTCAGCATCCCGTCGATGCCTGCAATCAGGGATTTGATCGACTTGACGGCATTGCCGGAAATCGCTGCTGTACCAGCACGTTCCTTGGCTGCCAGTGCAAGGTTTGCCACCAGCGCCTGTAACTTCTCGCCTTCGCTGTCCTTGACGCGAAAATCCTTCTCCAGCAGATCGCTGAATTCACCCAGATCAATCGCTTCGGCTTCTACGCCACCGGCTTCGGCTTGCTTTTCCTCGGCCATTCTCAGCCCTCCTTGTCAGATGTGGCGGCCATGGCCTGTTCGGCGGCTTGCGCCAACAGTGGCTCATTGGTCAGAAGTTGCGCGATACGTTTTTCCGCATCCACCTTGCCGTCCATGTAACTCAGCAGTTCTTCAAGCTGCTTGCGCATCTTGAGCAACTCGTTCAGCTGCGGCACCTGTTCGGCGACCTTGTCGGGGGCGAAATCACTCATGCTCTTAAAGCTGAGATCGACAAAAAGCTCCTCATCCGCCTCTTCGCCATCCGCGGTAGGCAGCGTATTTTTCACGCGTGCTTTGACCCGTGGGCTCAAGGCTTCCATGAATTTGTTAAAGCGGCCTGCGTCCGTTTCGACAAATGTGCGGTCGTTGATGGGTTTGGATGCTTCTTTGGTCTCGGAGGCGCCAGCCAGATCGGCCATCACCCCCATAACGAAGGGCAGCTCGATCGTTGTTGGGCTGCCGTAATGTTCGACATCATAGGCAATTTGCACCCTTGGTGTCCGATTGCGTTCGATGACCTTCTGCTTACTGTCACTCATGAAAAGCCCTCCTGTAATTGTTTCGAAAAATCAGTCGATTTACTTTTTACTCCCGGCGTCTACACCCGCCACGTTACGGAATTCCTTGAGCCCCGAAGGCGCGATTTCTTCCATCAGCTCCAGAAAATCCATCGACACCATACGCCGCATCCGTCGTGCCAGATGTGGCATCGGGCTGCCGGGTTCGGTGCGTTCGTAGAACGCGATGATCCGGTCCAGCGCATTTTCAACATCTGAGCGCGAAGCAATCGCGCCGGGCACCGCCGCCGGGGCTGCTGCGGCGGCAGGTGCGCCCTGCGCCGCAGCAGCAGGTGCCGGGGCGCTGGGGTTATCCTCGACCTTGGGCGCATTCGCGGCATCCGCCCCGGCGGCTGCTTCCAGCGTCTTGCGGATCTCTCCAAGGAACTCGGCCAGCTCTTTCATCGTGAACCCGGACGCATCGCCAAAACCTCCGGCTTCGGCCACCGCGGTGCTCAGGCCTGTCAGTCCCGCTTCGCACGCACGAATGTCTGCGATCAGTTGCGCCATCGTTTCGGCATCTTCGGCCGCCATTGCGCGGGTCGCGGCCGTTACGCGGTTCACACGTTGCCCATGCGCTGCGACAAGCGCGTCTTTCTCGGCCTGGCTCAGGCCGGATGCGGCCCGGTTGAGCATGTCAAAATCGCTTCGGCTTGCGGCGGCCAGATCGTCGCCGGTGATCGGACCGATGCCGCGCGGATTCAGCACGACGCCAAAGCGCATATCGCCCAGCAAGCCAAAATCGTCATTTTCCAATTGACGCAGCGCGTTCAGACGCGGCAAGGCCGCGACCTGCGGATCGTCACGGTCGCGCAGGGCCGGATGCAGGCTGTCCCAGAACGTGGCAATTGTCTGTGACAAAAACCCGAGCGCACTGGCAACGGCACCAAAACCGTCTATGTTGTAGACAGCCCGGATCATCAACACGAGCAGCCGCAAGTCACGGCCTTCGCTGGCCAGCACTTCGCCCTCGCTGACGATATGATCCCAGTCAACA
This sequence comes from Pseudosulfitobacter sp. DSM 107133, assembly GCF_022788695.1. NCBI lineage: Bacteria > Pseudomonadati > Pseudomonadota > Alphaproteobacteria > Rhodobacterales > Roseobacteraceae > Pseudosulfitobacter > Pseudosulfitobacter sp. DSM 107133. The sequence continues at coordinate 139,524 of NZ_CP085155.1, read as the reverse complement.
TCTGGGGCGGCATCGCCGAGCGTGCCGTCGTCATTCAGACGAAATTCCCGCGCCGCCGGTTCAGTCAACCTCTCCAGATCGTGAAATCGCAGATCGTGTCGCAATTCGACACCGGAGGGCGAAGATTCCGAAAGCGGCTCAAGGAGGCGATCAAAATTCATGCCTCATGCCTTTAATAAACAGTACTCTGAATACGAGTGTTGCACGGCAACTTGATTCTGGCAACAACGCGACAGGTAAGGTATTCCACCGCTTTTCCAGTCAGATCGGGCCCATATCAGCGCGGCTGCGTCTCGACGAACACATACACCCATTCTCCCCGAAACATGGGGTCGGTGGCGCGGCGTTCGGCGATCATGGCACGCAATGCATCAAGATACGGCACCGCAGGTTCGACCAGCGGGCGCACACCCTCGTAAAGCGGTGCGCTGGCCGCGAATGCAACCGCGATATCCTGTCCGAAGGGGGGCGCGATGCGCAGGTCGATATCCCCCGCACCGCCGATGGTGAAGGCTTGTCCCGGATCAAAGGATTGCAAAAGCGATTGCGCATTGGGCCGCAGGTGGATCACCTGCCCGGCCGCATCGAAATAATCGACATAGACATAGGCCGGATAGTCGGGGGCTTCCATTGCGATGGTCAGCCTGTCGCCTTCGGCAAAACTGTATTCGCGGGTCTGAGCGTTCTCGCCGACCAGATCGGGATCGGTCAATTGTTCCTCGGACTGTGGCAGGCCCAGTGTGGCGATTCCGTCCAGCAGGTCACACTGCGGATGTGGCAAGATACGCAAGGCATCACGCAACGGCAGACCCGTGCCCACCTGCGCCTGCAATGCCGCCAGAAGAGGTGCCCGAAGTGTTGGCTCCGGCACATGACCCCGCAATTCCAAAGTACCAGACGCGGGATCAAAAATGGTTTGGATACGCGCGCAGGGCGGCGCGGCCATGACCTGTGTCATCCGGTCATGCAGGTCGCGTTGCGCGACAGTGCCAGGGCTGAGGAAAGCAGACAATGTCGCGACGCTTTGCGTATCCAGCGCCATATTCGCCGCACCGCTCCAATCCAATGAAGCGGATACCCGCGGCAGGTGCGGTTTCATTTGCGCGATGGCTGGCTGCTCTGTCGAGCGCGGGACAACTGTTGTGGTCCCGACGGGTGACGGGGCCGCAACGGGTTGCGCGTCTTGGACCTGTATCGCGGCTTGCGCTGCCAATTCCACTGACACGGTGGGGTCTGCGAAGACTGCTACAGGTTCACCGCGCACACCCGATGGCTTCAATGCGCTGCGCAAATTTTGCTGCGGCTCCTTTGCCATCATCCGTTCCGACGCTACAGGAATAGCCCCCGCCATCTGCCCGGACAGCCGCTGAGGGTTTGCACGGGTGCGCGGCACCGGTTGACCACCGGCACGGGTGCCTCCGCTTGGAGCAGCCTCGGCCACTGTTTGCGACGGGGCCTGCTCAACCGCGCGGCTGCGTTTGACCGGCATCGCAGCCAGTGCCAGTTGGCTTTCGCCGGAGTGTTGTTGCGGAATTGGCTTTGGCATCAGGAACGGCACAGCGGCCACCGCCACCGCAAGATGCACCGCGATCGATCCGGCAATTCCCAGCAAAGAAAGCCCCGTGACCTTCATAACGAATCCGGAGAGACAACCAGTACAACCTCGCCCAACCGCGCCTGTTCCAATGTCTTGATCAGGGGGAGAATGTGGTGCAACGGCACATCGCGGTGTGCGTTGATACGGATCAGCGTTGCGCGGTCACGCGCCTGTGCCTGGCGCACAAGGTCCAGCCAGAGACCCTTGCTGGCAGCGGCTCCGTTCACAGCCAAACCGCCGTCCTTCCCGACAGATACTGTCACGCCGCCCCCCGGCATGTCCTGTCCCGAGCGCGCAACAGGAGGGACCACTTCAAAAGGGGCGGACGCATCCAGACGGGCCACCAGCATGAAAAACACCAACAGGAAAAACACCACATCAATCAGCGCGATGATCGGCTCGGCGGCGGGGCGATGGTCGGGACGGGCCAGTCTCATTCCTGACCCTCCAGCTGGACCAGCCGGACATCTTCGACGCCGGACGCACTCAGCGCATCCATGAGATCCGTCAGCGCCCAAAGCGGCGCCGCACCGGAGGGCAGGACAAGCACGCGCACCGACGGGCCAAGCGCCATGTCGGCCAGATCGGCCGCCGCGAAATTCTGCCCCCGCATCACCACCCTGCCTTGCGCGTCAATGCGCAGCATCAGCGGCGTGCCCGCAATCTCTTGCGGTGTCGTCCCCACCGAAGCCGCGCGCACAACGGGGATCATGTCCAGATCGCGGTAAACGGATGTCACCATGAAATAGACCAGCAGAATGAAAAGCACGTCGATCAAGGGCACCAGCGTTACCCGGCGCCGGGTTGATCCGGTCCGGGCCAGCATCAGGCCTTGTCCTTGCGGTTCAGCCTTTGCGCCAATGTCGCACGGCCAATCACCTGCTCCATGGCCTGCGTGCCCGCCTCTGACCGCGCCTGCAAAATCGCAGCACCGACGACAGCCGGTATCGCCACAACAAGCCCCGCCGCAGTTGTCAGCAAGGCCTGCCAGATGCCACCCGCCAGAATGGACGCATTCGCAGCACCCTGTGCAAGCTCCAGCGCGTGGAATGACTGGATCATCCCCAGCACTGTCCCAAGCAAACCCAGCAAAGGCGCGATCATCCCGATCAGCTCAAGCAAACGAATGCCCCGCCCCATGTCCAGAACCGCGCGGTTGCCCATCTGCATCAGGTCGGACGACATATGTTCGGGATCGGCATTCAGCGCCATCAGCGCGCTGGCGCGTGCTGCAACCCTGTCCGCATATGTTGCCGTATTGCCCGCAAAAGGTGCGACGCTGCCCTGCTCAATCGCCTCCAGCCACGCCTCTCTGGCCTCTTGCCCGGCTGTAACGCGGCGCAGCGCCAGCACGCGTGCCAGAAACACCGCAACCGACACCACCGACAACACCGCCAGCAGCGCCAGAACGGGACCGGCTGTGCCCAGATCGGCAAACATGCTCATTTCACCAACCGCGCGCTGGCTTTGCTGGTCAGCGTCAATACATCAAAACACGCCATCTCCTCGCCGTTCTGAGGACGACACGCTACGATGTCGTGCAACAGAATTTCAGAGATGTCCGCGCAGGCAATATCGGGAAATTCGAACAGCTTGAGCGTTGTGCGTGCCACGGGCACTGGTGCGGCATCAATGGTCAGCAACTGGTCGATGATGCCGTCCTGATCCAATATCGCCAGTGACATCTCGAAGGCTTCCAGCGAACGCCCAAGATCATTGCGAAACAGGAAAAACGCGCGACAGGCTGCTCCGTCTTCCTGTGCAAGCTTGTTCAGCTCGACTGTCAGAGTGCCATCCTGGGCAAGAACGTGGGTCGGGTTGAACAAGAACACAGCGGCGGCAAGAAGAAGTTGTTTCACGCAATCACCTTTCGTTTGAACGCCGTCAGCCTAGCGTGATTCTGCCGCGTCACCGCCTGTTTTTTGAGATCGGGCGAAACCCGTTGTTGGTGAATCGCGCCAGTCATGAGATACTGTGTTTATTCATTGCGCTTATTTCAGGAGAAACACATGGATGTCGCCGAGCAGATCGACGGTGTTGTGATCGGCCTGTTTCTGGGCTTTGAGAATGAAAAACCACTGGTCGTCTTTCCCTCAAACCCAGAGGACCACGCGCTGCCTGCGCGCGCGCTTTGTGCGCTAAGTGCCGAGGATGCCGGTTGCGAAGTGGCGCTGCTGTTCGAAGACGGTGCCCGAACGCGCCCCTTGATCATTGGCCGCATCGTTGAACCTGCCCGCCAGCCGACCCCGCACATTCAACGCGATGGCGAAACGGTGCGGATCTTTGCCGAGAAACGGATTGAATTGCGGGTCGGAAAATCCGCGATCATCATGGACAAGGACGGGCACATCACCATCCGTGGCGAAAACCTTGTCAGTCACGCTTCGCGCGCCAACCACATTCGCGGCGGGTCGGTGAATCTGAACTGATGGCTGTTCCGGTCCTCACGCATATCGTGCGTCAGCATGCGGAAGAGGCCGCGCATCTGTGGTGCCAATATGACTTCCATCTGCTGAACCCCGATGACAACCCGGACATGGATGCCGAGCGCCTTGGACGGTTGATCGAACGGCTGGATGCGCACATTGACGGGGTGCGCATTGCAGGCGACGACGGGCGCGCCATTGCCGAGGAACGTTTTGCCGATTTTCCAGAAGCCGGTGAATTGTTTGTACTGCGGATGCTGCAACCCGAGGCGCTGCACCTGACCATGGCGGATATCGACCCGGTCAAGGTGCGCGAATATCTGACCGACAAATTGGGCCGCCTGAACGCTTTCGGGTCTGGCCCCTAGGCATTCTCGATGTCTGAAAGATCGGTCAGCGACCAGCCGTCAGAGGTGAAACGGAAAATGCCGCGCCGGTCGATGGCCCAAAGAACCCCGCCCGTGGAAACAAGCTGCAACAGATTGTCAGGTTCGCGCGCGCATCCCGTGACCACCGGCGTAAGCTCATCCCCTTCGCAAGTGTACAGGGACGGCCCGAAAAATCCGGGGTACTCCGCCGCCCCGATATAGCGCAGCCCCTTGTGCAGTGCAGTCATGTGAAGCGCGCGCTCCGGGTTCTGGAAGATGCGTTCGAAACCACTGTCCAATGTGCCGCGGAAAATCTCGGCAATGGGTGAATCCCCGCATAGAACTGCCTGGTCCCCTTCGACGCTGCCGGTCACAAGCCGCGCGCCGCTGTCCAACCGCATCTCTTCACGCCCGTCTGCGCCGATCTTCACGACACGGCCCAATGCGCCCAGAAAATAGTGGTCGCTCCCCACGGCAATAGCCTTGTAGAAATGCGGGTACTTGAAGATGTGTTCCTTGCGTGCAGGCGTTGTGCGGGCCACATAATCGGCCGCTGTCTCGGTCTCGCCGCGCGGCTGGCGTTCGGGCAGCGGCGCTGAGGTGATCAGCGCTGACCACTCGAAAGTGTTCATATCGTAATACCAGACCTTGCCGTTGCTGCACGACAGGTAATAGCGCCCGCCTATTTGGGTCACATCGAAAATGGATATGCCCTCTTCGGGCATGGGTGCCTTGCCAATGGATTGGTCCTTGAGGAAAACGATATACAAGTTGTCCTTGGCAAGTATCCAAGCGTCGTTCGTATCTGGGTTAATGGTGGCCGAATAGGCAATGCCGCCACCCGGTGTGGTGAAACTGGTCACCTGGAATGGATCGAAATCTATATAGTGGCAGCCCCAGATGCCTGGCTCGGGAGCCTCCATTTCATCCACACCGCTCGCAAACTCGGCCTTGTCCGCCGCAACGAACGCGCTGTCGTCCAGTGCAAAGGCGCTATGGTCGTCTATCGGAATTGCATACATGGAATTGCCAATCTCGTTAGGGTCAGGGGCGACAGTGCGCGCAAAAGGGGCCGTCGGCTAGGCTTTGGTCAGTCTTGTCCCGAGGTTTGCAATCGCATTCTCGGATGGCGCTTTTTTAACTTTGCAGGTTGGTTCGGGCTTTTTGGCCATCGCTTCGGCAAATTGGTTTTCGATGCATTCCTTTGCCGTGTCCGCGCAGTCCTTCTTGATAATCGAATGCTCGTAGGCGTCGATCTCGTCCAGCAGTTGGGAAGATGTCTCGACCGCCTTGCTGATGGTGATTTCCGCATCCCCGACACGACCTTCAAACTGGTGCAGAAAGCCGTGTCCACGCTGCCCCGCAAAAGACGGAGCACCGTTGTCCGCAGCCCACTTGTCCGCTTTCTCCTGTGTGGAGTTGCGGGGCGGTGACCCGACAGAATACCCGCCAACGCAGATACAGCACCCTTCACCGACCGTTGGATAGCTGCTATCCCGTCGGTCGCTCTTGTCCCCCAGCGCGCTCAGTGCGTCGGCGTTTTTTCGTGTGCTGGTCTCAACCCGAAGCATCTGGTCAGGCACGACATGGTGCGCCTGCCCGCCCCTGTCGTTACACTCTTTGTGAATGGTGTCATATTGACCAACCAGGCAATCAATATCATCGCTGAATCCAAGACCACCGGGCGTGCCGACTTTGGGCATTGGCGGTGTGTTCGGCGCGGTGCCGTGGTTGCCCGTCGAGATGTCAGAGAAGCGCGTAAGGTTCTTGCCCTCGGCCTTCACGTCCATCGAGAACGCCTGTGAATAGCTTTTTCCGGTGTTCTTGGAACTCACGACCCCCTTTTTGGCCGCTGCACCCGCCTCGTCTCCCGTGGTCTTGGTGAAATAGGAGACATTCTTTTGGTTGATCGTCTTGCCGCCGATCTTGACGGTGCCGGTGCCCTTGTCCGTGTCGCTGTCAAAGCCGAAGTTGGGATAGGGAATGGGCACGCCGGGTGGGGTTGGCGGCGCTTCGGGCGGGGTCATGCAGACGTCGGGAAAGGCTGCGATGACCTTGTTGGCCTGCGCCTTGCACGACACTTCGAGGTTGTTGGCAAAAACGGTCATGCGGCCTGCCTTTCACGTCGTGCCGATTGCAAAACGGCTGCACCACAGGCGCCGGTGTCGCCTGTTGCCTCGATCAGGACCACGGCGCCCGGCTGATACCCCCGCTCGAACGCGATAAGCGCCCAGCCTACCATCAGCGGCACAATCGCGGCACCGACGTTGCCGATGCAATCGGTTGGCGACCAGATGGGCGTCACCTCGCGGTGCATCCGCATCGTGCGCTGCATCGCCAGCGCACTTTGTTTGAAAAAATAGGCCTCGCCCGTCAGATCGGTGACGCGGAAATCCATATGGCCGAAATCGGTGTAGCCGGCAGCGCTCATTGCATCGCGATAGGCTTGCGCCATCGCCTCGCCCCGCAACGGGATATCTTCGGGATTATACAGATAGGCCTGCTCGCGCGTCAGCCCCAGACCGCCAAGGGCAAAATGGCGGGGCGGGCCTGCCTCGCACAGGATTGCGGCAGCGGCTTCACCCGGTATGAAACCGTTAGCGACACCTTTGCACAACAGCCGCTGGTTCTGCTGATAATGGGCAATGCTTGACGCCGTCAGCAGACTGTCCACCCCCACGATCAGGGCGTGCTCTGCCTCGCCGCGCTGGAACATCCGCCGCACGCGTTCCAATGCAACGATCCCCGAGGGGCGCCCGTGCCGGACAACATGCAGCTTGGTGGTGGCGGCCAGCCCAGCGTAGCGCAACACCATTTGCCCGAAGGTTTGCGGGTCACGAACCGGCGTGCCGGGATGGGTCTCTTCTGCCAGACACAGGATGATTTGCAGGTCCGCAACCCTGTGCCGATGGTCGTCCAATGCGTCGACAATCGCCCCCGCCGCCAGATGGGCCAGACGCTTTGCCCCGATCCACGCGCGGGGCAGTGGCACTGCGGCCCCGATCAGCCAGTCGTCCCCCGGCCCCGGAAACAGAGTCTCGGCAAAGCCGTCGACGCCCGCGCGCAGTGCCGCCGCCGTCGCCGCTGCCGACAGGCCGACGGCTGTTACCATACCCGTACCGATGACGTTGACAGTATTGCTCAAGCGTCCTCCTCCTCGGTGCGTTTGGCTGCGGGCCTGATATAACGCTTACCGCTTTGCCGCGCGCGAAGCAGGCCCGGCGGCGGCGTGCCGATCCAGGCCTCGGTGAATTCGGTGATAAGCCGTTTGATCGGCACATCCACGCGCCAGACCATCGACAGCCGACGCACCTCTGTATCGAACAGCAATGTGTCGGGAAAAAGCACCCCGTCAAAGGCGGTCTGCGCCCCCCGGAACAACTGCAACGGCAGCGCCGGGTCGGGAAGGTTAAACGCCTCGCGTCCCGAAGGTGTCAGGTTCAGCAGCGTCACCTCAAGTGGACGCTGCGGCTTGTCGATTTGCTGGTCGGTGCCAACCTGCTGGTAATACCGGTCGTCGAAATCCGCAGGCAGAAAGGGAAAAACAGTGTCCAGCCAGTTGTCGTCATAGGTGCCCCCATGAACCAATCTGTCGCCCCGCCCCCGCCATATGGGTCCCAATGCCATAGGACGATAATCCTCGTAGGGCGATGTCACCGGTTCGGACACCTCTTCGGTCAGCGGCAAGGGCTGGCCCGACAGTTGCGCCTGATTGCGAAAAGAGGCAAAGCCGCGCCCGTGCGGATTGTCCATATAGGCCGGCGGCTTGGGATCGTCGGGGTTCAGCCTGTCAACGCCGCCAAAGGCCGTGTCATAGCCAAAGGGCTGGCGCACGAAAGGATAAGGATCGGTGGCGCGGACCGATGGCCCCAACACGCGCCATTCGCGGTGCCCCACAACATGAAAGCTTTTTTGCCACCTGCCGACGCGCACCCCCACCTGCACGCGCGTCGCTTTCTTGCCACCGGGAACATAGGCGACCCCTTGCAGGACGACATCGCATTTCGGCTTTCGAAAGGCAAAATCCGTTTCCCACAACGTTGCTGAAAATCCGGGCTCGCCCGTCGCCTGATCCGCAAAGACAAAGGGCGTGTGTACCTCGGCTGGGGTCATCGGTGCCCCGCTGCGGGTTGGAAAATCAAAGCTGCCCTTGACCGTGAAGGTAAAATGCTCGCGCCCGGCAACATCGACACCCGTCGCATGTTGGTGCAGGTATCCGGGGCGATTGTAGACTTCCATCCTGGTGCCTCACTCGAAGCTGTAGCTGAAACCATCCGCACCGCCCGACACGGTAACCTTGTGCAGGTCACGGCCTTCCAGCCGATAGTTCAGAATGCGGCGTGAAAGCTCGGGCATAAGCGTATTTGTCAGGATCGCGTCGATCATGCGCCCGCCGCTCTCGATCTCGGTGCAGCGGTCCTTGATCACCTGCATCGCCCCGTCGCCAATCACCAGTTCCGCCCCATAGCCTTCGCCCAGACGTTTCGCGAGACTGCGCAGCTTGTGGGTGGCAATCGCTTCGATCATGACATCCGACAGCGGGAAATAGGGGATCGTCACAACCCGCCCCAGCAACGCCGCCGGAAACACATTCAGCAGGGGCGCGCGCAAGGCGGCGTTCAACTCGTCAATGTCGGCCCCCTTGGTGCCGTCGTCGGTCATGGCCATGATCTCGTCAGAGCCGACATTCGAGGTCAGCAGGATCAGCGTGTTCTTGAAATCAATCCGCCGGCCTTCGCTGTCATCCATCATGCCCTTGTCAAAAACCTGAAAGAAAATTTCATGCACGTCCGGGTGTGCCTTTTCGACCTCGTCCAGCAGGACAACCGAATAGGGCCTGCGCCGCACGGCTTCGGTCAGAATGCCGCCTTTGCCATACCCCACATAACCCGGAGGCGCGCCTTTCAGGGTGGACACCGTATGCGCCTCCTGAAATTCGCTCATGTTGATCGAAATAATGTTGTCTTCACCGCCGTACATCAACTCGGCCAGCGCCAGCGCTGTTTCGGTCTTGCCCACACCGGACGGGCCGCACAGCATGAACACCCCAACCGGCTTTTCAGGCGGCTTGAGACCCGCCGCAGAGGTCTGGATGCGGTTGGCGATCATTTCCATCGCATGATCCTGCCCCACCACTCGTTCGGCCAGCGTCTTGGCCAGCGTCAGCGCGCGCTCGGTCTGGCTGCTGAGCATCCGTCCCATGGGAATGCCCGTCCAGTCCTGCACCACGGACCCGACAGCAAGCCGGTCAACCGAGGGCAGTATCAGCGGAGTCTCGCCCTGCGCTTTCGTCAGGTCGGCCATGCGTGCCTTGAGTTTGGCAAGCGTCTCTTCGCGGTCAATCGGCTCTTTCACCTCGTCATCAGGTGCGCCCTCGGCTTCGGCCAGTTCCGCCATCTCTTCCACATCTGCGTCGCCCAGATCACCCGTCTCGTCGACGGCGGCACCAAGCCCCCGCAATTGGGCGCGCAGATCGAGAATTTCCGTCACGATCTCCTTTTCCGCCTCCCACCGAACATTTGCGGCATCAAAAACCACACCCGCATCGGCCAGGTTCGCCTCGACCGCCGCTTTGCGCTCGGCCACTTCGACGCCAATGGCCTCTTCGCGCTCGATGATGCCCTGTTCGATCTGCAAAGCATCCAACCGCCGCTGTGCATCCTCGACTTCCGCAGGTGTTGCGTGCTGGCTGACCGCGACCCGCGCACAGGCGGTATCAAGCAGGCTGATCGCCTTGTCGGGCAACTGACGGCTGGGGATATAGCGGTGCGACAGCTTTACGGCCGCTTCGATAGCCTCGTCCAGCAGTTCGACCTGATGGTGCTTCTCCAGCACGCCCGCGATGCCGCGACACATCAAGATCGCTTTCGCCTCGTCCGGCTCTTCGACCTTCACCACCTGAAACCGGCGTGTCAGCGCCGGGTCCGGCTCGATGTGCTGCTTGTATTCCGCCCATGTGGTCGCTGCGACCGTGCGCAATTCGCCGCGCGCAAGTGCCGGTTTCAGCAAGTTCGCCGCATCGCCCGTTCCGGCAGAGCCCCCTGCCCCGATCAGCGTGTGCGCCTCGTCGATGAACAGGATGATCGGTGTATCGCTTGACTGCACCTCTTCAATCACGCTTTTCAGGCGCTTCTCGAATTCACCCTTTACCGAGGCCCCGGCCTGCATCAGGCCAATGTCCAGCATATGCAGATCGACGTTGCGCATTTGCGGCGGCACATCGCCCTTTGCCAACCGCTGCGCGAACCCTTCGACCACCGCTGTCTTGCCCACGCCCGCCTCGCCGGTCAGGATCGGATTGTTCTGCTTGCGCCGCATCAGGATGTCGACAATCTGGCGAATCTCCGGATCGCGGCCCACCACCGGGTCCATTTTGCCCTGACGCGCGCGCTCGGTCAGGTTGGTGGCATAGAGCGCCAAAGCGGATTTGCCCCCCGGTGCCTTCTTTGCACCCGGTGCGGCAGGCGCGGACGCATCGGCGCTGCGTTCGATCGAATTGGCCAGCAGATTGTCCAGATCGGACGCCATCGCATCCGCATCGAACTTGTCAAACTCCAGCGATATCTTGAACAGCAATCCCTCAAGCACCGGCACCTTCAGCGCTGCCAGCACCACATAGGCCGAGCGCACCGTGTCATCGGAAAATTCGAATGTGGCGTAATTCCAGGCCTCTTGAATCGCGCGGAAAATATGGTCCGAGAACTCTTCGACCGATCCCGCCCCGTGCGGCAACGCATCGGTGGCCTTCAGCACATCACCGTCGAATGTATGTCTGTCCACCCCTGCCGCATCCATCAGCAGCGCCAGATCGGATCCGTCCGTATCGGCAAGTGCGGTGACGAAATGCACCAGCTCAACATATGGGTTCCCGCGCCGCTTTGCCGCTTGGGCCGCTTCCGAAAATCCCTTGAGGCAGGTCGGGTTGAGCTTGCCGACAAGCTCCTTGCGCTTGATCGTTTCGTTGGAACCGCGGGCAGCCATGGCAGAACCTCCATTTTGAAATGCGATAAAAAAACAAAACACAAAAACGGTCAAAATAGACACACCACCTATGCTAGACTGATTTTAAATTTGAATCGACATTTTTAGCAACTTAAGCCCCGCGAGGCCTATCCATGACCGACCCAAGGCCTTCTGACATTTTTGCAGCCGGGCAAGTCCTTAATAATACATATGAAATCAAGGCCATTCTCGGGCGAGGCGGCACTGGTGAAGTCTACCTTGCCGTCAACCAGATCACCGAACGGCTCTCTGCGATCAAAGCGCTTAACGCGCGGTTCTCCGGGAATGCCGATTACCTCGAACTGATGAAGCGCGAGGAACAGATGCGCAACATCGTGCATGACGCGGTGGTACGCTATTCGGAATGCTCGCGGACCGATGCGGGGCATGTGTTTCTGGTCATGGATTTTGTGGACGGGACCGCCCTGAGCGATCTGATGTTCCAGCAGCGGCTGAGCGATCAGAAACTGCTGATCATCGCGCACCGTGTCCTGAGCGGGCTGGAGGCTACCCATGCACAAGGCATCGTGCACCGTGACCTGTCACCCGACAACATCATCCTGCGCGACGGCGCGGCCGAGCGCGCGACCATCATCGACTTTGGCATCGCCAAAGATACCGCTGCGGGGGCGCATACCATCGTGGGCACGAATTTTGCGGGCAAATATGAATATGCCGCCCCCGAGCAACTGGACGGGCACGCCGATTTTCGCACCGACCTTTATGCGCTTGGAGCCTCGTTGCTGGCCGTCGCGCGGCGCGAAGTCCCGGATGTAGGCACCAACCCCGGCGAGGTCGTCCGGTTCAAGAAGGAACCGCTGGACCTCTCGGGCATCGAAAGCCCCCTGCGCGATCTGATCGCCTTGCTCAGCGCACCGGACCCAAAGGACAGACCCGCCACAGCGCGTGCCGCGCTGGAGGTACTGGATGGATGGCTGAAGCCCGACAGCCATAAGGCGACGACAAAGCGCGCGCGCAAATCGGGCGGCAAGGGCCTTGTGATCGGCGCTGTGGCGCTTGTGGTTGCGGGCGGGGTCGCTTTTGTCTCGGGTGCGTTTGAAAGCCTGATGAGACCTGCGCTGCCGCTGGTGTCTCCTTTTACGTTGACCGCGACACCGCAGGTGCTGACCGGCCATGCGCCCGATACCGACAGCGCAGATCTGCTGCGTGCAGCCTTTGCCGGCAGTACGGGCAATACCCCGCCGCCGGACGCCGTGACCCTGGCCACAGGTCAACCCGATCCGGCATGGCCCGAGCAGGTGGCCGAACTGCTTACCCTCGCGCAGCCGCTCAGCGACTGGCAGATCGACATTGCGGACACCGATGTTCAGATCACTGCCCTGGCGCCCGACAGGCCCACGCGCGACGCGATGAACGGGGCCTTGCGCGATTGGGCCGCACGCAGCGGCATGATGCTGACATCAAAGGTTCTTGCCGGCCCCGAGATACTGAACACAGGCGCGCTGGCCGCCATATTGGGAGAGCAGTCTACCTGCGGCCCCCTGGAGGTGCTGGGGGACACTGACGGTCAGTTTGCCATGTTCGACACCGTCACTGTCACAGGCGATGTTGCGAATGCCCGCGACATCGACGCCGCCCGCGCGGCCCTGCTGCCGATGATTGGCGAGCGTGATCTGCGGCTGGAAGCCACCGTGCTCAACCCCGACCTTTGCGCCATCCGCGCGGTGCTGCCCCCGTCGACGCCGGGCGCGGTGTCAATCTGGCTGGGCCGGGGCAGCAGCGGCGACGCGGCCCTGACCGGCGTCTACCACACCGGCGAAAACCCTGTCGTGGACATTCAGCTGCCGGCCACCATCACCGGCGCTTCGTTGTGGGTCATGGTGATCGACAATACCGGAAAAGTGTTCAACATTCTGCCCAACATCAACCAGACCGAACACCTGATCGACAATCTGGGAGAGGTGGCGAACGGGCTGCGCCGGGTGCGTGTGCTGTGGCCGATCGAAGCCCTGGCCGAGGACTCCTCGCGGCTGGCAATCGAGGTGGATTCCGACAATTACGGCAAATCGGAAGTGCTCGCGATCCTCTCGCGCAGCCCGTTGTTTGACCTGCGTCGGCCCCGCGCCGAAAGCGTCACATCGCTGGCCGAGGCGCTTTCGGAAACACTTGAGGGACGCGAGGGGGAAATCATCGGCGTTGCGGCACGGATCATTGACGCGCGGGAATAAGGCCGCGCGCCTATTGCAGAACCGCAGGCTTGAACCCGCCGTTGCGCCATTTCTCCAGCGCCGCGGTGAAATTCGATCCGGGCAAGCCGTCGATGGCCGCGGTGTAATATCCGGCCTCCTTAAGCAATCCCTGAACCGCGCGGATGGTCTGCGGCGTCCACTGGTCTGTGTCTGTGCTCAGCTGTTGCACAACCTCTCCGCGGTCTTCGGCTGCACCGCGCAGCAACATGATCGCGGCCGACTGCGGATCACGCGGCACGCCGCGTCCCTCGTCCAGCAGGATTGCCGCCGCACGAAAGCCCTCGGGCTCCCCGTCCTGCGCCGCCTTGCGGAAATAGGCCAATGCTTCTTCCGGGCCCGCGCCAACGCCATCCTGCGCCAGAACCCCAAGGTTGAAGGTTGCCTTGGCCGACCCTTCGTTCGAGGCGCGCTGTAACAAGGCCAGCGCGCGGGGCTGATCCGCGCCGGTCTCCAGCAAGGTGATCGCCAGATTGATCATCGCATCGTGGCTTCCCCCCTGTGCTGCACGTTCATAAAGCGCAAGCGCGCGCGCCGGGTCCTGCGGTACAGCGGCGCCGCGTTCGGTCAATTGGGCAAGGCTGACCATAGCACGCAGATCACCCCGCTCTGCCGCATTGACGTAAAAGACCACCGCCCGTTCCAGATCTCCCGATGCCGCAGTCGCGCGCGCCAGAAGGGCCGTGTAATGGGGCAGCTCCGGCTGGCGCGAAGCGGCTGCACTGCACGCCTGAATGGCCGCAAATGCGTTCTGTTGCAGCCGCGAAAAGGGCACACCGCGATTTTCTGCCGTGGCATCGCGGGGATGGGTTGCCAGACGCTCGCAAATCTTGCCCGGTGCCGCATCCTCGGGACGCGGCAGGTTGCTGAGCAGCCGCTGCGCTTCTGCGCGGTTGTCCGCATCCGGGTAGCGCTCGATATAAAGCTCAAGCAGCGGGCGCATCCGGCTGCGTCGCGCAAGCTCCCACCAGCGCTGCGCCCTGGCATCCTCGTCCACCGCCCCCAGCGCCCGCGTCCGCGTGCCCGTATCCAGAAAGGCCAGTGCTTCCTGGGCATGGGCCCCCTCAGGATATCGATCAAGATACAGCGCCAGAAGTTCACCGTCACGCTCGTCCACCGCGATCTGGTAAAGCATGCTCTCTTCCGAGATCGTCTCGGGGTTGGTGTTGAACTGGAACGTGCGCGTCAGCGACGAGTTTTCCCACGGGATCTGCTTGCCCCCCGTCGCCGCCAGCACATCGCGCCGCACGCCAATCATCATCTGCGCCACCTCTTGTCCGGGGGTGTAGATGTGGTGCAGCACCGCTTCGGTGAAAAAGCTGTTACGTCCGGTGCCGTCATAGGCCACATTGTCCGGCTGCGTGGCGTAGGAGAACAGAAAATTCGCCGCCGTCCCCACACGGGCCAGCCCGGTGCCCAAACGCGGGTCATCCACGACGGTGCCAAAAGGATTGTCGCGACAGGCATCCAGAAACACCAGCTTTACCCCGTCCGAACGCTCCATGACCTGCAAAAGCCGGTCCAGAAGCATGGTCTGCGAGGCCACATCCGCCGCCGACCCGATCGCGGCATCCGTCGGCACAAGATAGTTGCGCCCGTCCACCTGAAACCCGTGACCTGCATAATACAGCAGGACCACATCCGCGCTTTCGGCCTTTGTGCCAAAAGTCTCGATCAATGTCCCGAACCGTTCCCGCGTGACATCAATCTCCAGCATCACGTCAAAGCCCAATCCCTCCAACGCCACCGAGATATCCAGCGCATCGTTGCGCGGGTTATCCAGCGCGCTGATCCGCGTGTAGGTCGAATTGCCAATCACCAACGCCAGACGCGTCTCGGCCCACGCAGCGCCCGTTAGCCAAAACGCGAGAAGCAGCGCAAGCCGAAGCATCACAGACCCGTGGCGCGGCTAAGCTCGATCCCGGCGTTGTCGATGGCGGCCGCGACAGTGACAATCGTTGCGCGCTGCACTGCGGCCAGCTCGGGATCTTCCGCGCGGACAAGCGAGATGGACTTGCGGATTTCACCGGCTGCCGTGTCAAGCGCTGCACGCGCCTCGCCAAAGGCATCCCGCGCAATCTGCTCGCGCTGCGCCTGGGATGTGGCCCCTGCCAGACGTCGTTCTGCACGGATGCGCGCCTGCGCAACACTGCGCTGTGCATCGCGAATGATACGCGCCACATCCTGCATGGCAGGTGGCAGATCGGTCGAAATCGCGTCCAGCTCATTGGCAAAATCATTCAGCGCATCCGACAGGCACGCCATGTAGCGTGTCACGTCGTCAGAACTCTCGTTGCACCCGGCTGCCGCAACTTCAAAAGATGTCGACAGGCCCTGGACAACCTGCAAGGTCTCGCGCGCAGCGCGCAGCGCCGATCCGTTGCCCGCCGATGCAGGCGCGGACGCAACAGGCCCGCCACCCGGCACGGTCAGCACAATCGTATCCGTCGGATTGGGCAACCCAAAGGACGCTGTTGCCGAGCTTATGGTCGGTTCACTGGTGATTGGCGCCGTCCGTTCAACGGTCAGCGTGCCATCCGTAAAACGGATATCGTAGTTTTCGAGTCCCGACCCCTCAGGCGAACCCGCCACAATGGCATATGGACTGTCAGCCGCAGACGCTTGCGCGGCGGCACCGTCACTGCTCAGGTCCACACGCGTTACCGTGTCACCGAACAGCAGCCCATCGGCTGAGAATTCAGTACCTGCAAATGTCAGGACCGACCCTTCTGTCTTGGTGGCATCATCCGCCGTCAGCTCAAGCGGCGCGCGGGTCACGTCCAGCGTGCCGTCCAGAATGGCGATGTCATAATTGTCCGTGCGTGTCCCGCTCACCGGCGCGCTGCCGGTGATTGCAAACGGCCCGTCCGCCACCTGCGCATCTGCCGCCGCACCCGCCGAGGCGATCCCGATGCTGTCCACGCTGTCGGCAAAGAACAACGCCCCGCCGGTCACTGTGAACTCGGTGCCGTCAAAGGACAGCGCCGTGCCGTAGGTCTTGGTGGCGTCATTCACCGTCAGCTCCAGCGGTGCCCGCGTCACGTCCAGCGTGCCGTCCAGAATGGCGATGTCATAGTTGTCCGTGCGTGTCCCGCTCACCGGCGCGCTGCCGGTGATTGCAAACGGGCCGTCCGCCACTTGCGCATCTGCCGCAGCGCCCGCCGAGGCAATCCCGATGCTGTCAACGCTGTCGGCAAAGAACAACGCCCCGCCGGTCACCGTGAACTCGGTGCCGTCAAAGGCCAGCGCGGTGCCGTAGGTCTTGGTGGCGTCATTCACCGTCAGCTCAAGCGGTGCGCGGGTCACGTCCAGCGTGCCGTCCAGAATGGCGATGTCGTAGTTGTCGGTCCGCGTCCCCGTCACCGGCGCACTGCCGGTGATCGCAAACGGCCCGTCCGCCACTTGCGCATCCGCCGCAGCACCCGCCGAGGCAATCCCGATGCTGTCCACGCTGTCGGCAAAGAACAACGCCCCGCCGGTCACCGTGAACTCGGTGCCGTCAAAGGCCAGCGCCGTGCCGTAGGTCTTGGTGGCGTCATTCACCGTCAGCTCAAGCGGTGCCCGCGTTACGTCCAGCGTGCCGTCCAGAATGGCGATGTCGTAGTTGTCGGTCCGCGTCCCCGTCACCGGCGCGCTGCCGGTGATCGCAAACGGCCCGTCCGCCACCTGCGCATCCGCCGCAGCGCCCGCCGAGGCAATCCCGATGCTGTCAACGCTGTCGGCAAAGAACAACGCCCCGCCGGTCACCGTAAACTCGGTCCCGTCAAAGGCCAGCGCCGTGCCGTAGGTCTTGGTGGCGTCATTCACCGTCAGCTCAAGCGGCGCGCGGGTCACGTCCAGCGTGCCGTCCAGAATGGCGATGTCGTAGTTGTCGGTCCGCGTCCCCGTCACCGGCGCACTGCCGGTGATCGCAAACGGCCCGTCCGCCACTTGCGCATCTGCCGCAGCGCCCGCCGAGGCGATCCCGATGCTGTCGACACTGTCGGCAAAGAACAACGCCCCGCCGGTCACCGTAAACTCGGTGCCGTCAAAGGACAGCGCCGTGCCGTAGGTCTTGGTGGCGTCATTCACCGTCAGCTCCAGCGGTGCGCGGGTGACGTCCAGCGTGCCCTCGACAAAGCTGATGGCGTAGTTTTCAAGACCGCTCCCGGCAATACCGCCCGTGTTTTCAATAGTATAAGGACCATCGCCAACCTGGGCGTCTGCCACGCTTCCCGCTGATGAAAGCCCTATGGTGTCAACACTGTCGGCGAAGAAAAGCGTCCCCCCCGTCACTGCAAACTCGGTCCCATCAAAGGTCAGTGCCGTGCCATAGGTCTTGGTCGCGTCGTTTGCGGTCAGTTCCAAGGGCGCAGGTGTAATATCGACGCTGCCGCTCAGAGCAACCACAGACCAAGTGCGCGCGGTCGAGCTGGTCAGCGGGCTGGTATCAACGCTGAACGCCTGCGTCCCGACGGTTTCATCCGCAAAGGTCAGCGTGTCAAATACAGGCGCCGTATCCAGCGTTTCCCCTGTATCGGCAAAGACATAGACCTCCGGTCCCCCTGCAATTGATCCTGTCGCCGTCGCGCCCGTCGTTTCGCCATATGTCAGATCCAGCGGATCGGGCATTGCAAAGATCACCCGGTCGATGGTGTAGATGGCAGGATCAGTGCCAGTGCCGCCCGGCGCCCAGACATCTGCAAAATCCCAGCCCGCCGCACCGGCCAGGGCAAAGAATCCATCCGTGTCCCTGAATTGCGCCGTGGTCAGGCCGAAACCCAGCTCTGCCAGACCGCCATCCGCCTGTCCGCTGCGCTCTGTATCCCAGTAAGACGCGGTGACCACCGTCTGACCGAACGTCGCGGGAGGCGTATTCACACCGATCAGCCCACCCGTTTGCGCGGCTCCCGCGCCATTGGCGGAAACTAATCCTGTGGCATAGGTGTTCGTGATCGCACCCGAAGTGGTCACGCCCACCAACCCGCCAACCTGTTGCCCGACGCCTGACGTGCTGACCACGCTGCCGCCCGCATAGCTGTTCAAGATCTGACCGAATGAGTTATAGCCAGTATGACCCCCCATGCGAATTTGAACATCATCCGAAGATACAAGCACATCGCCCCGCGCTGCTGTGCGGTTCATGTCATTTGTGGACGCACCCGCGAACCCGCCAATGTCCGCCTGCTGTGGCGTCGATGCGTCTCCCCTGGCAAAAACCGGCGCCGTGAAGCCCACGGAACCGGATGCAAAGGCATCTACGATCGTTCCATCATTCAGGCCCGCAAAACCGCCCACTTCGCTGTCCTGTGTCGCCTCGACAGATACAGCGCCCGTTGCATACGAGCGTGCAATCTGGCCTTCGCCACTGCCCTCGGTCTCGCCCGAGTTCAGGCCGACGAATCCGCCAACCCGCGTGGGCACGCCCCGCGAGCTGACCGTGACATCCCCCGTCGCGATGTTCGCATTGGCGGGACCGTTATTCCTGCCGAACATGCCTCCGACAGTGGCCAGGCGGAAACTTTCGGAGTCCGAGATGGAATTGACCGTCACATTCCCGGTCGCCACGTTGTTGTCGACCGGTCTGACAAGCGTGCTTGTATTGGCCCCGATCAACCCGCCGACAGTCATAAACCCGCCCGCGTTGGATACAGACACCGTTCCGTTTGACTGCGTCCCCGTCACGGTGCCGATGTTTGAGCCGACCAGTCCACCTGCGATGGCCGTATCAAGGCTTGTATTGCGGATTGTGACATTCATCGCACTCGTGCTGTCGGTGATGCCCTCCAGCGACAGGTTTCTGCCGGCGAGACCGCCCGCAACAAGTGTCGCGCCCTCGGCGGTCGACTGTAGCGCGCCTTGCGTGCCGACCGTTGTCATGACACCGCGGTTCGTACCCACGGCGCCGCCAATATCGCGGCTGCCAAAGACCGCTCCGGTCTCGGTGATCTGGGCATTGACCGTGCTGTCGCTGACGGTGCCCAGGTTGTTGTTGCCGACCAGCCCGCCGGCACTCAGGCTGCTTTCGCCTGCACCACTTAAGTCAAGGGTTCCGGTGAAGCTGCTGTTGCTCAGCGTTGAGGCGGCATTGCGCAATTCGCCCACAATGCCACCAGCCACAGTCGCACCCTGCGCCGTAATGGCGCCGCTGACCTGAACGTTGTCAATCTGCGTATCAATGGCCAATGCCACCAACCCGCCTGTGTCGGCGTTCCCCGCAATCGACACATTGTTCAGCGTCAGATTGCTGATCTGTGCGCCGCGCGTCAGCGCGAACATCCCCGCCGTCGTTACATCCTGCGTCAGCCCGTCAATGCTGTTGCCCTGACCGTCAAGGCTGCCGCTGAAACCGGTAAATCCCAGCCCCTCGATCCCGACGAACCCTTCGCCGCCGTTCCATCCGGCTGTCTGGGTGGCGTCAATGGGACCGGCAAGCGTAAAGTTCTGATCCAGAAGCGTCTGCGAACCGATGCCCTGCACACCGTAGATGTCAGCCAGCGCATAGGGCAATGCAACGGTGCCATCCCCGCTTAGCGCACGCAGGAAACTGGTATCCACCGATTGTGTCAGCTGGAAATCTTGCGCAGAAAAGGCAGGCAGTGTTGCCGCAATCTGGGACCAGTCCCCTTGGACCAAGCTGAATTGGTTGACGTTGACCGTGCCCGCCGCATCCGTGGTGATCGTGCCGCCCGCGCTGATCTCAAAATCACCTGCCGCATTGTTCACCGCAGCATTCAGCACGACGTTTCCAACGGCCTCGAATGCCAGCTGTGTCGCCGCAGTCCAATTGATGTCGGCGGCCACGGTGATGTCGCCGTTCTGAACCCCGTCCGCGCCGGTATTGACGACAACGTTGGTCGTTTCCAGATTGCCGACAAGCTCTGCGACGTTCAAAACGGAATCGTCCGCCGTCGGCGTGTAGACACCGCAACAAAAGGGTGGTTCCGAGCTGGGATCGCCCGAGATGACAACGTTGCGTGGATCAAGCAGCAGCGTGCCTGCGCGCCCCTCAGGGGCCAGTGTATTGACACGGCCAGTGAAGGCCAGCGTGCGCTTTCCCGACACTTCCACAGACCCGCCGTCGCCGCCCTCGGCACCGCCGCGCGCGGAAATAAAGCCGTCAAAGGCGGTCACATCGTCAGACCACAGGATGACCTGTCCCCCGTCGCCGGACTGGCCTGCATCCGCGGTAATCACCGTATCCGCATCAACACCCAGATACAGCGCATGGGGCAAGGTCCCCTGCCCCATGTAATCGCCCCCGATGCGGATCGTGCCACCGCCGTTTTCGCCGCTGGCCTCGATCCGTGCACCGGCCAGTTCGATCTGGTGGCCAATAATGGTCACATCGCCGCCGCCGCGCCGCGCCAGCGGCCGCTTGGACGTTTCCACGATGATATCGGGGCGCGACGGGGCGGCGCGTTGGGTGCTGACCCGGCCCGTCACCCTGACACGTCCGCCGTCACCGCCACCCAGAACAATCGTGCCATTGTGCACCGAGACCGAGCGCGCCTCGGCCACGCCCGACAGGTTGATGGCATTGCGCGCCGCATCGCGCGCCGTGGCCGCGCGCATTTCGATAAGCCCGCCTTCTGCCGAAACCGTGCCCGAGTTTTCGATCAGCGCGCGCATCTCGTCGGTGTCGCCTTCGGAGGGCACTTCGACCTGCAAGAAACGATCGCCCGACAGATCAAGGGTGGCCCGCTCGCCGCCCCCGAACCCGATACGCCCCATCGGCACCATCACAAGCCCCGAGTTTGACACGCGCCCGCCCAGCAGGGCGGCAAACCCGCCACGCCCGATGACAACGCGGCCCGCATTGCTGACCTCGGCCGAGGTGCCCAAACCATCGAACCGCAGACGGCCCGCCATAAAGTCGCTGTCTTTGGTGTCCAACGTCGACCCGACAAAGCCACCGCCCGCGCTGACCTCGCCCTGTTTGCCGATGATGAGCCCGTTGGGATTGACCACAAAGACCTGACCCGTGGCGCTTAAACGTCCGTGAATTTCACTGGTGGTGTCGCCGGTCACACGGTTGAGGATCGCACTGGATGTCGAGGGCTGCCGGATGTCGACCGAATTGCCCTGACCGATCGAAAACCCGTTCCAGTTCACAATCGCACGGTCGGTGGATTGATCCAGCACCATCGCACCCGGCGCTGGCGTGCCGATGGCCACCTGGCCCTGAACAACACTGCCACCCTGCGGCAGCGCGCCATCAGCAAAAACCGCATGTGGCGCAATCAACCCCAGGACCACAGCAGTCATGGGAGCAAGGCGCGTGCGGCCCCAGAAATCAGAAGCGGAAATTACCCGAAATGCTGAAACGCGTGTTATCCGAACCATTGTCCCGTTCTCCCTTGGCCAATTCGATCCTCAAACTACTTGATCTAAATTGAGATGTGGTCTGTGGAAAAATATCCAGACCGATGCCGTAGGACTGCGCATTCTCTTTGCGGACCTCCACGGCAGTTGGTTGTTCAATAGAAACACTGCCCGCCGCGACAAAGGCATACGGGCTAAGAATAAGAGGGGTGTTCGCGACCTGCACATCAGAGCGGTGCGCCACCTCGGCGCGGATCATCCAGCCGCTGTCGCCACGCAGGGTGCCACTGTCAAAGCCGGAGAGTTCGCGCGCTCCTGCCAGTCCGAAACGCTCGGACGTGACAAGCGGATCACCAAAGGAAAATTGCGCGCGCGCCGTTACGGACAGCGAGACACGCTGGGACAGATTGCGTTGGTGGAACGCCGACAGGCTGAGTTTGGTGAACTCGGCATCGGCCCCCTGCCGTGACAACGGCGTTCCGGCGCCCGCGTCCGCAAAGCTGCGCGCGCCCCAGGCATCGACTCCGCGCGACAAAACCGCACCCACATCTGTAACAGCCCCGTCATCATGCAGATAGTTCACGTTGCCGCCAAAACGCAGCACGGTCGTGCTGTCTTCGTAGATTGGCGTCAGCCCTGCGGCGGTAAACAACGCCTGTTCGTCCTGCTGGCGATCAATCGAGAACTGCGTCGAAACGTTCAGCTGGCGTGAGCGAATGAAAGGATAGATCAGACGCAGTGACTGGCGGTCAAAATTCGACCGTGTCGGGGCCGCAGCGTTATCGGGGGTGGTATCGCTTGTGGTGAATTCGGCATTGAACGCCAGCCCGGAAATTCCGATGGGCACAACCACACCACCCGCAATGACGCGGTAACGCGGATTGCTGCTCAGCAAGTCCTGCGCGGCCCCCGAACCCCGCAAATAGAAGGTTTCGCCATAGCTGAACGGGCTGTTCAGCTCGACCCCTGCGTTAAATGTCTCTGGTCCCAGTTCGTCGGCGTTTGCGTTGTCAAATCCGACAAAGCCGGTGACCTGCTTGTATTCGGGATCAAGTCTCAGCACCGTACCGCCCGCTTGCTGTCCCGCACCCAGCGAAGATCCCAAAGCCACGCCCGCCGTGTCGCCCGCCAGCAACAGCTGCCGTTCAATTTCAGCCAGCGTCAGCCCCGGCCGCCCCACCAAAGGCGCCGTCAGCGCGTCCAGCCGGGCCTGTACCTGCGGTTTGGCATTGCCTTGTTCAACCTGTTCGACAAAGCCATTAACGACTGTGACTTTCAGCACACCACCATCGCGCAGGCTTTGCTGCGGCAGCACCACGCGCGCCAGCACATAGCCCGCATTGGCATAGGCTTCTTCCAGTGTGCCCACGGCGTTGAACAGCTCCGACACCGCCACGCGCCCGCGCGTCAGCCGGGCCTCGAACGCCGCGTTGGCGGCGGCCATTTGCGGCAATCCGCCCGACAGGTTTACACCCGACAGGGTAATGCCGATCTGCTCGGCGCCCGCCGGAGCCCGCGTGCCCGTCGCGCCGGAAAACACCAACGCTCCGCCCAGCTTTTGCAGCGGCGGCTGAAAACTTTCCGGTGTAACACTGCTTGCTGTGCCGCTGTCCTGTGCGGCACCGGGGACGGCCCCTGCGCTCACCAGAACAAGGACGCCCCACATCAGCAAGGCGGCGGACTTCAAGCGCATGATCTTAATCACCATTAGGCGCACTCCAGAAAAGACTTCGAAAAAAGAGTACAAAACAAACGAACATGCCATAAAAACACATGTCACCAGTCTAACCCCCTGCCCCGTCCCCACTGCAAGGGTTTTCTGAAAACTGGCCGCTCTATCGCAATAACTGTGGCAGATTTTCAAATCGGGCTGGCGGGATCGTCGGTGCCGAATTCGTTCCGATAGGTGTAGGGCGCAGGCAGATGGTGCCAGCCCGGCAGCATCGGTTCGTACAGGCGGCGGATTTGTTCATCCCGTTGACCCATGCGCGGCGGGTTCTTTTTCATGTCGCCGGGGTGGGACATGGGATGCCAGCCATAGCGTTGTTGGCTTTGATGAAATTGGAATCTTTGGGCGCGTTCATTGTCTATCCTTTCGAAGGTCAAAAACGTGCATCACGCAGGCCCGACAGGATCGCCTACGCGAGATAATCTTGTGCCAATTGCCGCGTCAGGGCGGCATAGCGCGCGCAGCGGTCTGCCGCCCCGTCTTCATCCATGCGTGTGATGATCCAGCCGACATAGGTGGCGGCGCGCAACACCAGGAACAGATCCAGCGTGGTCAGGTCGATTGGCCGGACCGACAGATAGCCGTCAATCAGCGCGGTACGCAGGTCGACATAGTCGGGTTCCTGCATGTTCTTCAGCAACGTGGTGGCAATGTCGAACTGGCGATAGCCGTATCCGCCATCGTCGAAATCTATCAGCTGAATCCGCGCGCCGTCGATCATCAGGTTTTCGCGCACCAGATCCGCATGGATCAGCCCGTGGTCCAGACCGGCCGATTGGTTGGCCAGAACGTCATCGGCCTGCGCGCGCAAACGGGTGAACAGCGCGCGGTCATCCTGTGACAACGCGGGGTTGTCCCAGAACCGTCCCCAGACCGGAGCGTCACCCACAAGCCCGTCACGGTCCCACCGGCAGCGGGTAAAGTCGGGCGGCAGTGTCCAGGCGTCGCTGACCTGATGCAGCCGCGCCATTTCGCGCCCGATAGCGTGAAACAGGCCGGTGCGGTCGGCCACATCCAGCGGCGTTGCTGTCGTTCCGACAGGGCGGCCGGTCAGCCAGCCCAGCACATCAACCTGAACGCCGTCGATCACATGCAAAAAGCTGCCATCGGTCGCGCGGACAGGTTCGGGCACATGCAGCCCCCCTGCCGCAACCGCCGCCATCCACTGCAATTCCGAGCGCAGTTCGTCATCAGAGCGATAGTTGACCCTGTGCAGGCGCAGGGCAACCGGCCCGGTCCTGCCTTCGACGCGAAATACCTGATTTTCACGCGCCGCAATCAGCTGCCAATCCGCGCCGTCCAACCCCCAAAACCCAAGAGCTTTCTCGACGGTGGCATTCATACTGTCACCGGCGTTTGGGCCAGAACCTCGTCGAGCGTGTCAAACAACAGGTCTGCATTCTCGATTGAAAACGGCATGGGGGGGCGGATTTTCAGCGTGTTCTTGTGACGGCCAAGCTTGGAATGGATGATCCCGCGATGGCGCATCGCGTTGATGACGCGATCGGTAAATTCGGTCGCGGGTTCCTTGCTGTCGCGATCAAGAACCATTTCGGCCCCGAAGATCAGGCCCGAACCGCGCACGTCTCCGATGACCTCGTATTTCTCTTTCAACGCAGACAGACGTTTGCGGGCATGGTTCCCGACGGTTCTGGCATTGGCGACCAGTTGCTTGTCTTCGATCTCTTGCAAAACGGCCATCGCGGCCGCGCAGGACACAGGGTTGCCGCCAAAGGTGTTGAAATACCGGTATCCACCCCGGAACGCCGCCAGAATCTCGGTGCGGGTCACAACGCCGCCCACCGGGTGCCCGTTGGCCATCGGCTTGCCCAACGTCATCACGTCGGGAACAACGCCCATCTTTTGATGCGCCCACATGTGGGTGCCGGTGCGGCCAAAGCCCGACTGCACCTCGTCACAAATCAGCAGCCCGCCGGCCTTGCGCACGACTTCTGCGACCGGCTTCAGCCAGCCATCCGCGTTGTCGGGAAACCCTTCGTTCAGGAAATACGGGCAGATCAGCAGCGCGGCAAAGCCGACACCGGATTTTTCGTGTTCCGCGATCTGTTCGGCCACCGCATCGGCAAACAGCGTGCCATCCGGGTCGGGCGCACGATAGCTGTCGGGCGCTTCGACGAAACGGAAATACTGCTCCAGCCCAAATCCGACCGTGGGCGGGTTGCTTTTGCTCAGCTGGCTGACCAGCGAGGTGTTGCCGTGATAGGTGGCATCGGTGGAGATAATGCCCCGCTTGCCGGTCATGGCCTCGGCCATGCGCAGCGCGATGTCGTTGGCCTCTGACCCTGTGCAGGTCAGAATGGCCGTGTCCAGCCCGGCCCCCATCGTTCCCGTCAGCTTTTCGACATAGTCCAGAATGCCGTCGTGCAGGTAACGTGTGTGGGTGTTCAACGTCCCCGCCTGTTGACAGATCGCCTCGACCACACGCGGATTGCAGTGCCCGACATGCGGTACGTTGTTATAGCAATCCAGATATTTGCGCCCGTCAGCATCCCACAGCCAGACACCTTCGCCCTTCACGATATGGACGGGATCGTCGTAAAAGGTCGAAACGCCGGGGCCCAAAAGGCGTTTGCGGGCTTCCATCAGTTCGGGAACGGTACGTGTCATCTTGTCTCCTGCGGTATTCAAATTGCCCTGCCATCGTAGAACTCTACCCCTGATACAAAGAGCCTGGGATGGCGCACACCAACCGAAGCCTTCAGGGAAGAACTGATGAAACTGAGATAGCGGAAACCGTCGCAACGGCCCTTGAGATTCCATGTCTTGCGCGCAACCGCAATGATCTTTTCACGCACATCGGCGGGGGTGTCTTTCAGGACAAACAGACCGTTCCACAGCGAAATGTCGAGCTCTGGTGCGATGGAACCCAGCGTTGGCGCATCGGGCGCGATGGCAATCGGCGCCTCTGTCACGCTTGCGAGGATCTTGACGCTGTCCAGACAAGCAAGGATTTGCTGGATCGTGGTGTTGATCACATCAAAATCGCCCGAAGCCAGCGCGTTACAGTCCAGAGCATCGGCTGATGTGGCGATCACAAAGGGATAGGTCAGGAAAATGCCCAGCGGCTCGAACGGGCTGGGGTCAAGCGCGGGAATACCAAGCTGCGGACCCACCACGGGAATGTCGACAACGAATGAACCGATCATATAGCCATCAGCCGCAGCCGTGGTCATCTGGACGGCACCGGGAAACGGTCCACTGTCAGAGGGGCGGTTGATGACCGCTGCGGCAACCCCGTACTCTTCCTGAAAATCCTCGGCAATCATCCGTGTCAGAACATCTTCCAGATCGCCCGGAGGGAACGGAATGATGAAGTTAACGGGTTTTTCGGGGTATTCGGCAAGTGCGACAGCCGGAGCGGCGGCAAGCGCAAGGGCACAGGCGATGCGCAAGAACATAGCCAAAGTAACCTTCCGTTATCGTTGTTTTGTTCATTTAAGCGAATCTTTGGTCGCACAATTAACTTGTTAAATTTAATGACTCTTGTCAATTGTTAACTCGTGAAGCACATTGTCGGGGCAACATCGATGACAGGAAAATTTCTTTTGGCCGGGCAGGAAATGCGCAGAAAACGTTGGTCTGATCCCAAGTGGACGACTCGATCGCTTCCGATCGCATTATTGCGTACCCGTGAACTTTTGATGCAGCATTTCCGGCCCATGCTGCTGGCCAATGATGTCACGGAACAGCAGTGGCGCGTCCTGCGCATCCTCTTTGACATCGAGAGTATTGATGCCGGTGAACTGGCAGCGCGCGCCTGCATCCTTGCGCCCTCCCTGTCGCGCATCAGCAAGGCACTGGAAACGCGCGGACTGATAAAGGTCAGCCGCGATCCCTTTGACGGTCGCCGCTCGATCCTTTGCCTTACGACCGAAGGCATTGCGTTTATGAACCTCGTCGCACCGCAAAGCGCGCAGATCTACGCCAACATCGAAGCCAAGGTCGGACGAGAGCGTATTGATACGCTGATCGACGAGCTTGAGGGGCTGATCGCAGAAATGGCCGCCGACGAATAGCCGCGGTCGAACGTCAGATGACTTTGACCTTCACGTCATCAACTGACCTGGAAATGGAAACGCGGCCACACGCCAAGGCCAATCCCGCGATTTCCCGCTTGAGCGCTTCTTCTGCGTCAGGCAACGATCCGCGTCACCCAAACGTCGCGCGGGGCGTCCGAGAAACCTGCATCGGAATGCGCGAACGGCAAGAACATGAAAAGACGGAGGTCCTGCGGCAGCCGGTCGATAAAGCCCTGCCGCCGGACATGACGCGCCACCGACAGGACCTGCGGGTCAGACGCCAAACACCGCCCCGTCACCGACCTCCTCCGATTGCTGTCACCGGGATACCGCGCACCCAGGTCCTTTGACGCCGCGCGCGCGAAATGTTCGACCGGCGCCTTCAGTCACAACCGGTCAGAAGCGTTTACAGAACCGCGTCGATGGCTGTCCCAAGCTTGCGCACGATCTCGTCGATATGGCTGTCGTCCAGGATGAACGGAGGGGCCAGCAATATGTGATCGCCGTGCTGCCCGTCGATGGTGCCCCCCATCGGATAACAGATCAGCCCCGCCTCGAACGTCGCCTTTTTCAGCGCCTTGTGCAGGGCGCGTTCGGGCGGGAACGGGTCTTTGGTATCACGGTCGATCACGAACTCGATGCCGCGAAACAAGCCCCTTCCGCGTATATCACCCACGTTGGGATGCTGGCCAAAGGCCTGTTCCAGAGCCGTCTGCAACCGCGTGCCCATTTCGGCTGCGCGTGCGGTCAGACCGCCATCGGTCAGTTTGCTCAGAACCGCCAGCGCAGCCGCACAGGCGACGGGATGGCCGACATAGGTGTGTCCGTGCTGGAAAAATCCGCTGCCGTCTTCGATGGCTTTGTAAATGGTGCCCGAACACAACATCGCCCCAATGGGTTGATAACCCGCGCCCAGCCCCTTGGCGATTGTGATGATATCCGGGCGCACGTCCTCTTGTTCACAGGCGAACAACGTGCCGGTGCGGCCCATGCCACACATGACTTCGTCCAGGATCAGCAGCACGCCGTATTGATCGCAAATCTCGCGGATACGTTTGAAATACCCCGGCACCGGCGGCACCGCGCCTGCCGTTGCCCCCACCACGGGTTCGGCCACAAAGGCAAAGACCGTGTCCGCCCCCAGCCGCAAAATCTCGGCCTCAAGCTCGTTGGCGGACCGCAGGCCATAGTCCTCGGCGCTCTCGCCATCCTTTTGCCCGCGATAGGCATAGCACGGCGCGATATGCGAGGTTTCGACCATCAGCGGCGCAAAGGGTGCGCGCCGCCATGCATTGCCGCCCGTGGCCAGCGCGAACAGAGTGTTCCCATGATAGCTTTGCCGCCGCGCAATCACATGGCGGCGCTGGGGTTGGCCGATCTCGACGAAATACTGCCGCGCCAGTTTCAGCGCGGCCTCGACCGCTTCGGACCCGCCCGAAACGAAATACACACGGTCGATCCCCTCGGGCGCGTGGGCGACCAGCTTGTCCGCCAGCGCCTCGGCAGGGGAGGAGGTGAAAAAGCTGGTGTGGGCAAATGCGACCGAATCCAACTGCGCCTTGATGGCCGCTGTCACCTCGGGATCGCCATGCCCCAGACAAGACACGGCAGCCCCGCCCGACCCATCAAAATAGGCTTTGCCATCAGTGTCATACAGGTACACGCCCTGTCCGTGAGAAACGGTTGGCGGAAGCGCCTTGGTATGTCGGGGGAACACATGGGACACGACAGAAATTCCTTTCGCAACGGGCCGCAGGTCGTACTGAACCATAGCCATCCAGTGTTGACTAGACGGGTTTCAGGTGGAAGGCTCACGAAGTGTTTAACTATTGGGAGGGAGTCGTTTGCAGTGTCCTTCGTGGGATTTGATACGAATCAGACAGGCTTTCGACTTTGGGTGCCGCCCGCGCGGGCGCACCGTCGCGTAGAGCAGCACCAGCTGCTGACCCGAACAGAACACCGTCAAAAATAGCAAGGAGTTCACGATGTCGAAGCAATTCAAACTGTCCATTATGGGGTTCGCCGCTGCCGCGTTGATGGCACCTGCGGCTTTCGCCGAAGAGTTCATTACAATCGGCACAGGCGGCGTCACGGGCGTCTATTATCCCACCGGCGGCGCAATTTGCCGTCTGGTGAACAAGGGCCGCAAAGAACACGGCATTCGCTGTTCCGTCGAATCGACCGGCGGATCGGTCTACAACATCAACACCATCCGCGAGGGCGAATTGGAGTTTGGTGTGGCCCAGTCCGACTGGCAGTACCACGCCTATAACGGCACGTCGAAATTCGAAGAGGCCGGCCCGTTCGAGAAACTGCGCGCCGTGTTTTCGGTTCACCCCGAGCCGTTCACCGTGGTGGCGCGCGCCGATTCCGGGGTCAAAACCTTTGACGACCTCAAGGGCAAGCGCGTGAATATCGGCAACCCGGGGTCCGGCCAGCGCGGCACGATGGAAGTGCTGCTGGAAGCCAAGGGCTGGACCACAGACGACTTTGCCCTGGCCACCGAGCTGAAGGCCGCCGAACAGTCTGCCGCCCTGTGCGACAACCAGATCGACGCGATGGTCTATACCGTCGGGCACCCCTCGGGTTCGATTCAGGAAGCAACCACCGCCTGCGATTCCGTTCTGGTTGAGGTCAGCGGCGATGTGGTCGACCAACTGGTTGCCGACAACTCGTTCTACCGCACGGCCACCATCCCCGGTGGCATGTATCGTGGCAATGACGAAGACGTGGCCACATTCGGTGTTGGTGCGACTTTCGTAACGTCGTCAGATGTCAGCGAAGAAGCCGTCTATGCGGTTGTTTCTTCGGTCTTTGACAATTTCGAAGACTTCAAGAAACTGCACCCAGCCTTTGCCAACCTCAAGCCCGAAGAAATGGCGACTGCCGGTCTGTCGGCCCCGCTGCATCCCGGTGCGGCAAAGTACTATAAAGAAAAAGGCTGGATCGAATAAGCCAGCACGACACGGGGAGCCGGCGGAAACGCCGCTCCCCTTTTTACAAGACCAACAATTGATCTGGGCAATTCAGACAGGGACAGAACCGATATGGCTGACAAACGTGTAGAAAACCGCGCCTTGAGCGAAGAGGAACTGCAAGACCTTGTGTCCTCGTCGGATGCGGGCGCGCGCAATCCTGTGGGCGCTGTTGGCACTTTGCTGGCGGTTGTCGCTGTCGTCTGGTCTCTGTTCCAGGTGGTCCTGGCTTCACCGCTGTCCAACTATATCCTGCCCGGAGACATCGTGAACAATTCGCGTCAGGTCCATCTGGCCTTTGCGGTGTTTCTGGCGTTCATGGCCTATCCGGCGCTGAAATCCAGCCCGCGCGACCATATCCCTTTGCAAGACTGGTTCATGGGTCTTCTGGGTGCATTCATCGCCATGTACGGGTTCTTTTTCTATCAAAAGATCGTCGACGCCGGTGGCCTTGCCGATGACGTGGACAAATGGGTGGCTTTGGTCGGCCTGTTGATCCTGTTCGAAGGCGCGCGCCGCGCGCTGGGGCCTGCGATGGCGATCATTGCGGTTATTTTCCTGGGTTATGTGTTCTTCGGGTCATCCGAATGGGTGCCTGACGTGATCCGCTGGAAAGGCGCCTCGCTGAAAAAGGCGATGAGCCATATGTGGATCACCTCGGAAGGTGTCTTTGGCATCGCGCTGGGGGTGTCGACCAAGTTCGTGTTCCTGTTCGTGTTGTTCGGGGCCCTGCTGGATAAAGCCGGCGCGGGCAACTATTTCATCAAGATGGCCTTTGGCGCATTGGGTCACCTCAAGGGGGGGCCGGCCAAGGCTGCGGTTGTCGGATCGGCGGCCACGGGCCTGATTTCCGGTTCTTCCATCGCCAATGTTGTGACCACCGGCACCTTCACCATCCCGCTGATGAAGCGCGTCGGCTTTTCGTCGGAAAAGGCCGGCGCGGTCGAGGTCGCGTCATCCGTCAACGGGCAGATCATGCCACCGGTCATGGGGGCTGCGGCGTTTTTGATGGTGGAATATGTCGGCATTTCCTATGTCGAGGTCATCACCCACGCATTCCTGCCCGCGACCATCAGCTATATCGCGCTGGTCTATATCGTGCATCTGGAAGCGGTGAAGAACAACATGCCGACGCTGGGCAACCGCGTGGTGTCGATGGGCAAGACCATCGGCGGCATGGCAGCGTTTTTCGTGGGCTTTGCTGCCTTGTGCTATGGCGTACAGTATCCTGTCAGCTGGATCGTTGCGGCCGTGCCGGGTATGTCGGGCACGGTGATGTCGGTGCTGATCTTTGCCGCCTATGCAGGTCTGCTGTATCTGGCGTCGACAGTGCCCGATCTGGAACCGGATGATCCCAACGCCGAGGTGGTGGAACTGCCCGTGGTGGGCGAGATCTACAAGTCGGGCCTGTATTTCCTGCTGCCGATCATCGTGCTGGTCTATTTCCTGATGATCGAACAGAAATCTCCCGGCCTGTCGGCCTTTTGGGCGACCGCGCTGCTGTTCGTGATCCTGCTGACCCAGCGCCCGCTCAAGGCGATGTTCCGGGGCCAAAGCGACACGGCCAACCATATCAAGGCTGGTGTCGGTGACCTTGTTCAGGGATTGATTGACGGTGCGCGCAACATGATCGGCATCGGTCTGGCCACGGCCACGGCGGGTGTCATCGTCGGCACGGTCACCCTGACCGGCGTGGGTCAGGTGATGGCCGATCTGGTCGAGTTCCTGTCCGGTGGCAATCTGATCCTGATGCTTGTTCTTGTCGGTCTGCTGTCCCTGATTTTGGGCATGGGCCTGCCAACCACGGCCAACTATATCGTGGTGTCATCGCTGATGGCCGGCGTGGTTGTGGAGCTGGGCGCGCAATCCGGGTTGATCGTTCCGCTGATTGCCGTGCACCTGTTCGTTTTCTATTTCGGCATCATGGCCGACGTGACCCCGCCCGTGGGTCTGGCCAGCTTTGCCGCTGCGGCGGTATCGGGCGGTGACGCCATCCGCACCGGCTTTGTCGCGTTTTTCTACAGCCTGCGCACCGTCGCCTTGCCGTTCGTGTTCATCTTTAACACCGACCTGCTGTTGATCGACGTAACGTGGTTACAGGGGATCGTGGTGTTCATATCCGCGACCATTGCCATTCTTGTGTTTACCGCAGGCACCATGGGCTATTTCCTGACCCGCAGCCGCATTTACGAAAGCATCGCATTGGTGCTGGTGGCCTTTGTGATGTTCCGGCCCGACTATGTGATCAACCACCTGCAACCGCCGTTCAAACTGATCGCCCCTGCGGGCATCAGCGACGCACTGGGTGCGGCCAGTGACGGTGACGAATTGCGGCTGATCGTATCCGGGCCAGACTTTGACACCGGCGAAACCAAGGAAACCACATTGGTGCTGACCGTCGAAGGCGAAGGCACCGCCGAGCAGCGTCTGGAGGCCGCAGGGCTGTTGCTGCTGGAAGAAGACGGCGTGATGAAAATGGACGAGCCGATGTTCGGCACACCCTTCTCGGACACGATGTCGAGCTTTGATTTCTATGGTGACGATCCGGTGCAGATCACCACGGTCAAGGCACCGGCCAAGCAGATGCCGCAGGAAATCGTGTTCCTTCCCGCCCTGCTGCTCTTGGGACTGATCGCCTTTCTTCAACGTGCCCGCATATCGCGGGAAGGAGTGCCCGCATGACCGTTCAACCCATTCTATGTGCCGTCGACGTGTCCAACCCCAAGGAAGACACCAAAACCATCCAGACCGCTGCCGAACTGGCCAGATTGCGCGGGGCGCAGCTGGACATCGTGGCGGTGGTGCCCGACTTTGGCATGAGCTCGGTCGGCGGCTATTTCGACAAGGACCACCATGCCAGGGCCCTGTCCGAGGCCAAGGCCGCCCTTAACAAAATGGTCACCGAGGCGCTGGACGCGGACCAGAACGCCAAGGTCCGCCATGTGATCCTGACGGGGCGTGTCTATGAAGAGGTGCTGAAACTGGCCAAGGCAGACGATCCGTCGCTTATCGTGGTCGGCGGTGCGCGTCAGGCGGATCTGACAGACTATCTGCTGGGCCCGAACGCGGCGCGGATCGTACGCCACGCGACCTGCTCGGTTTACGTTGTGCGCTGAACCGCCAGCCTGCTCGTGTCGCAAAGTTTCCGCTGGCCTAAAAAAGCACTGGAAATGGGCAAAATCTGGTGGTCGACGTCGTAGGGTCAGGACCCTAAAGCACGCGTGCCCAATCCGGCAGGCCCGCGACAAACCTCTTTTACACCTCCATCTTGATCGTTCCATCCGCGACCCGGCGGTCGACGATTTCCAGAACCTTTTGGGCAAACTCAACATCGTTGATATGGCAGTCAAGGTCATGCAGTGTGACCGGATCGGTCATTACCTTGCGGTGTTTCGGGTGCACCGCCGCTTGCGCCGCGCCATACACAGCGCCGGCCGCCTGGCCAAGTGTCGCCATGCAAATGTCGTTCAGACCGTACAGGCCACCCGCCCACAGGATCATCTGAATGTCGGCAGACAGAGGGTCAGGCCCGATCAGACCGGAAAAGGCAATGGTCGACACCACATATTTCGGCACCCCCAGCGGTAGCGCACGGGCGCAGTCAAGCGCAAAGTCGGTGCCTTTGCCAATTTTTCGATAATGATTAACGCGTTATCTATTGACAAGAGTCGATTTATTTAACATGTTATATTTGTTTCGGGAGGAATCATGCCACATCTGTCCATTGATTATTCGCCATCTCTTGAAGAGCGTGCTGACATCCCTGCGCTGTGCGCTGCGCTGCACAAGATCATGGTAAGCTCGGATGTCTTCCCGACCGCCGGAATCCGCATTCGCGCCCACAGGGCGGACCATGTCATCGTTGCTGACGGACATGCGGATAATGATTTTCTGGCCATGACACTTAGTGTCGGGGCGGGGCGCAGCACAGACCAGCTGAAAGCGGCAGGAGACGCATTGTTCACTGCCGCGCAAGAGGGCCTGAAAGACCCGCTGGCGACGCCCCATTTCGCGCTTTCCCTCGAAATCAGGGTCATCAACCCGGATCTCAGCTGGAAAGACACGCCCATTCACGCCCGCCTTACGGGCATTTCTTGAGGATGTCTTTGACGTCCCAACGCCCAGTTAAACGAGGACCCCTATGACCGTTCTAGACAACAATCTGAAAATGCTTGACGGCTTCCTGGCCCGCTATCGCGACACCGGCATCCTGAACCGCATTGCCGGACAGGACGTTGCGGGCAGCAAGGGCGTCTTTCAATCAACCTCACCCGTCGACAAAAGCGTGATTTGCGACGTGGCGCATGGCGCATCCGAGGACATCGACGCAGCAGCCAATGCGGCGCATGATGCGTTTGCCGCATGGCGTGACATGCCCGCGCTTGAGCGTCGGAAAATCCTGATCCGCGTGGCCGAGGGCATCGAAGCCCGTGCCGAGGAAATTGCGCTGTGCGAATGCTGGGACACCGGACAGGCGTACAAGTTCATGTCCAAGGCCGCCCTGCGCGGCGCCGAGAACTTTCGCTATTTTGCCGATCAGGTTGTGCAGGCCCGCGATGGCCAGCACCTGAAATCGCCGACGCTGATGAACGTCACCACCCGTATGCCAATCGGCCCCGTGGGCGTCATCACCCCGTGGAACACGCCGTTCATGCTGTCGACATGGAAGATTGCACCCGCGCTGGCCGCAGGTTGCACCGTGGTGCACAAACCCGCCGAAGCCTCGCCGCTGACCGCGCGCCTGCTGGTCGAGATCGCCGAGGAAGCGGGCCTGCCCCCGGGCGTTCTGAACACCGTCAACGGCTTTGGCGAGGGCGCG
This sequence comes from Pseudosulfitobacter sp. DSM 107133, assembly GCF_022788695.1. Lineage (NCBI taxonomy): Bacteria > Pseudomonadati > Pseudomonadota > Alphaproteobacteria > Rhodobacterales > Roseobacteraceae > Pseudosulfitobacter > Pseudosulfitobacter sp. DSM 107133. Next base: position 104,057 of record NZ_CP085155.1, on the reverse strand, counting down.
GGCAAGGCGCTTTGCGAACACCCCAGGATCAAGGCGATTGCCTTTGTCGGAGAAAGCCGCACCGGTTCCCTGATCACCAAACAGGGTGCCGATACGCTGAAACGCAACCATCTTGAGCTGGGCGGCAAGAACCCTGTCATCGTCTTCGACGACGCCGATCTGGAGCGCGCGCTGGATGCTGTGATCTTCATGATCTATTCGATCAACGGCGAGCGCTGCACCTCCTCCAGCCGCCTGCTGGTGCAGGACACCATCCGCGCGGAGTTCGAGGCCAAGCTGGTCGAACGGGTCAACAACATCAAGGTCGGTCACCCGCTGGACCCGACAACCGAGGTTGGGCCGCTGGTCACCGAGGAACATTACAACAAGGTCACCAGCTATTTCGACATCGCTGTTGAGGACGGCGCGACCGTCGCCGCCGGTGGCGTGAAAGTGGGCGACGAGGGCTATTTCGTGCGCCCCACCCTGTTCACCGGTGCCACCAACCAGATGCGCATCGCGCAGGAAGAAATCTTTGGCCCCGTGCTGACGTCGATCCCCTTCAGCACCGAAGAGGAAGCGTTGCAAATTGCCAATGACATCCCCTACGGGCTGACCGGTTATGTCTGGACCAATGATCTGACCCGCGCCCTGCGCTTCACCGACAAGCTGGAAGCCGGAATGATCTGGGTGAATTCCGAAAACGTCCGCCACCTGCCCGCGCCCTTTGGCGGGGTCAAGGCCAGCGGTATCGGCCGTGACGGCGGTGACTGGTCGTTCGAGTTCTACATGGAACAGAAAAACATCGCTTTCGCCACCGGCCAGCATAAAATTACCAAACTGGGAGCCCTCTAATGCCTATCCCCGCGCCAAATCTTTACCCCGACTTCAACACCATCCGGCTGAGCCATGTTTGCCTGAACGTGTCTGATCTGGCTGCATCACGCTCGTTCTACACCGAGATCGTGGGCTTGCAGGTCACCGACGAAAGCGACAGCCACGTCTATTTGCGTGCAATGGAAGAGCGCGGGCATCACTGCATCATCCTGCAAAAATCCGGCCAACCCGGCACCGTCGAAGTGATGGGGTTCAAAACCTTTGATGAGGCTGATCTGGACAAGGCAGAAGCCTATTTCAAAGGCAAGGGCCGCCCGACATCCTGGGTCGAGCGCCCCTATCAGGGCAGGACCCTGCTGACCTCGGACAACATGGGCATTCCGTTGGAATTCTATCACAAAATGGACCGGCTGGAGCCGATCCACCAGAAATACGCGCTGTACCGGGGTGTGAAACCGCTGCGCATCGACCATTTCAATTGCTTCAGCCATGATGTTGATGCATCGGTCGCGTTCTATTCCGACTTTGGCTTCCGCGTCACCGAATACACCGAGGATGAAGACAGCAAAAAGCTGTGGGCCGCATGGATGCACCGCAAGGGCGGCGTGCATGATATGGCGTTCACCAACGGCACCGGCCCGCGCATGCACCACGTCGCGTTCTGGGTGCCAACGCCGCTGAACATCATTGACCTGCTCGATCTGATGGCCACCTCGGGCTATGTCGGCAACATCGAACGCGGTCCGGGCCGTCACGGCATTTCCAATGCCTTTTTCCTGTATATCCTTGACCCCGACGGCCACCGGATTGAAATCTATTGCTCGGATTACCAGACGGTGGACCCCGATCTGGAGGCGATCAAATGGGATCTGCAAGACCCGCAGCGCCAGACGCTTTGGGGTGCGCCTGCGCCGGAAAGCTGGTTCAAACACGGGACGACATTTGTCGGCGTCGAGACCAAGGACTCTGAAATCGCGGCAAGTCCGATCATCGCGCCATGAGCCTTGAGCTGAAAAACCCCGCGCTGATGCGGGAAGCGGCCCTTGTCGGGGGCCGCTGGATCAATGCCGACGGCGCCGGCGTTGCGGTCACGAACCCCGCAACAGGTGCGGTGCTGGGCCATGTGCCAAGGCTGGGCACAACCGAAACACTGGACGCCATCGCAGCGGCAGAGGTTGCGCAAAAGGGCTGGGCCGCGCGCACCGCCAAAGACCGGTCCTATGTGCTGCGCCGCTGGTTCGACCTGGTGATGCAGAACCAGGACGATCTGGCCCGCATCCTGACCGCCGAACAGGGCAAGCCGGTGGCCGAGGCCGCGGGCGAGATTGCCTATGGTGCGTCGTTCATCGAATGGTTTGCCGAAGAGGCCCGCCGCGCATATGGCGACATCACACCGGGCCATGCGGCAGACAAGCGCATCCTGTCGATCAAGCAGCCCATCGGGGTGGTCGCGGCCATCACACCGTGGAACTTCCCCAACGCGATGATCACCCGCAAGGCCGGTCCGGCCTTTGCTGCCGGTTGTGCTATGGTGCTGAAACCTGCGGGTCAGACCCCGTTTTCGGCCATTGCGCTGGCGGTTCTGGGGGAACAGGCCGGATTGCCCGCAGGGCTGTTTTCGGTTGTCACCGGATCGGCCCGCGAGATTGGCAAGACCATGACCGGCAGCCCCGTCGTGCGCAAGCTGACCTTTACCGGATCCACCGAAGTCGGCGCGCAGCTTTATGCGCAATCGGCCCCGACGATCAAGAAACTGGGGCTGGAACTGGGCGGCAACGCGCCGTTCATCGTCTTTGACGATGCCGATCTGGACGCCGCCGTTGACGGCGCGGTGATTGCCAAGTTTCGCAACAACGGCCAGACCTGTGTGTGCGCCAATCGCATTTATGTGCAGGCCGGTGTCTATGACGCCTTTGCCGAAAAACTGGCCGCGCAGGTGGCCAGCCTGCCCACCGGCAACGGGTTTGACGAAGGCATTGTTTTTGGCCCTCTGATCGACGATGCGGCGGTTGCCAAAGTGGCCGAACATGTGGCCGATGCCACCGCCAAGGGCGCGACCGTGACCTTGGGCGGCAAGCCGCACAGGCTGGGTGGTACGTTCTATGAACCGACCATCCTGACCGGCGTCACCGCCGACATGGCCGTGGCCACCGAGGAAACATTCGGCCCCGTCGCCCCCCTGTTCCGCTTTGAGACCGAAGCCGAAGTTGTGGCCGCCGCCAATGACACCGAATTCGGCCTTGCCTCGTATTTCTACAGCCGTGACCACGCCCGCGTCTGGCGCGTGTCCGAGGCGCTGGATTACGGCATGGTCGGTGTGAACACCGGCCTGATCTCGACCGCCGAAGCACCCTTTGGCGGCGTCAAGATGTCGGGGCTGGGGCGCGAAGGCGCGCGGCACGGGCTCGATGACTTTCTGGAACTCAAATACATCTGCATGGGCGGCATCGACGCCGCACCGGAGGCATAAACATGCGCTTTGCAACCTACACATCCGGCGGCGAAACCTTTTACGGTGCCGTCACCGACACGGGCATGATCGCCCTGAACGATTCATTCCCCGATTGGCCAACGCTGTTTGACGCGGTGCAGGCCGACGGTCTGGACGTGCTGGCCAAAGTGGCCGAGGGCAAGGGGGTAACCCATCGCGACGTGCAATACGAAATGGTCATGCCCAATGTCCGCCGTATCCTCTGCGTCGGCGTGAACTTTCCCGACCGCAACGCCGAATACAAGGACGGCAGCGAACAGCCGAAATACATGTCGCTGTTTCCGCGCTTTGCCAGCGGCTTTACCGGCCATGACCGCTCGCTGATCCGCCCGCCGGAAAACCACACGCTGGATTACGAGGGCGAGGTGGCCATCGTGATCGGCAAGGGCGGGCGCCGGATTTCGCAGGAAAACGCCTATGACCACATCGCAGCGCTGACCCTGTGCAACGAGGGTACGATCCGCGATTGGGTGCGCCACGCCAAATTCAACGTTACGCAGGGCAAGAACTGGGACAACTCGGGTTCGATCGGCCCGTGGCTGGTGCCCTTCACCGATGCTGCACAGCTGGACGACGCGCGCATCATCACGCGGGTGAATGGCGAGGTCCGTCAGGATGATGTGCTCAGCCGCATGATGCATCCGATCCGCCGCGAGATCGAATATATCTCGACCTTCATGACGCTGGAACCGGGCGACATTATCGTGACCGGCACGCCGACAGGATCGGGCGCGCGGCTGGACCCGCCGCAATACCTGAAACCCGGCGACGTGGTCGAGGTTGAAGTGAACGGCATCGGCACCCTGCGCAACACCGTCGAGGACGAAGCGGTATGACCCCTCAGGACCACGCCCGCGCCGCCGCCGACCTGCTGGCAGCAGAAGACAGCCGCGACCAGATCGGCCTGCTCAGCCTGCGCCATCCCGACATCGGGATGGATGATGCCTATGCGGTTCAGAACGCGATTTGCGCGGCCAAGCTGGCGCGGGGTCGCAAGGTGATCGGCTGGAAAATCGGCCTGACCTCGAAGGCGATGCAATATGCGCTGGGGATCGACATTCCCGACAGCGGTATTCTGTTCGACGATATGGCATTCGACCACGGCACCACCGTGCCCGCGGGCCGGTTTATCCAACCGCGGATCGAGGCCGAGATCGCCTTTGTCATGAAATCCGCCATTGGCGGTGCCGATGTGACCCGCGCCGATGTGATCGCGGCCACCGATTATGTCGCCCCGTCTATCGAAATTCTGGACACACGGATTGTGCGTGTCGACGGCGAAACCGGCAAGACCCGCAGCGTTTTTGACACCATCAGCGACAATGCCGCCAATGCCGGTATCGTGCTGGGCCCGCAACGCCACGCGGTTGATGCCTTTGACCTGCGCTGGGTGGGTGCGATCACCACGCGCGACGGCGCGGTCGAAGAAACCGGCCTGGGGGCCGGCGTGCTGAACGATCCGGTGGAAAGCGTCGTCTGGCTGGCCCGCCGCATGGCGCAATACGGGCAAAGCATCGAACCCGGTCAGGTGATCCTGTCGGGCAGTTTCATCCGCCCCGTCGAATGCCCGTCGGGCAGCGCGATCACCGCCGATTTCGGTGATTTCGGTGATGTCGAACTCTCTTTCGCCTAGGCTCTGGACCCATTCATCCTGGATATTCCGCGGCTGTTTCACACGAAAAAACAGTAGCCAGTCCCGTGCCGCATAGACCATGGTGTGCTCAGAACCAACGCCAAACCACGCTCGGCGCCGCTCATAAATTGGCCATCTCCATGGCCGGGCGCCAAAAGGGAGGGTGACTTATGATCGGGCGCAACCAGACAGACCAACGCGGCTGCCCAATGGGCGATCCGGCCGCAATGGCGCGTGAATTCGATCCTTTTGACACCCCCTATCAGACCGATCCGGCACAGGCGCTGGCCTGGGCGCGGGCACAAAATCCGGTCTTTTATGCACCCAGGCTGGGCTATTGGGTCGTCACCCGCTACCACGATATCAAGGCGGTGTTTCGCGACCCTGTGCTGTTTTCGCCGCGCAATGTGCTTGAAAAAATCTCTCCCCCCACCGATGAGGCCCTGCGGATCTTGCGCAGCTACGACTATGGCATGGACCGCACGCTGGTGAACGAGGACGAGCCTGCCCATCTGGAACGTCGCCGGTTGCTGCTGGACCACTTCCTGCCGGAGAACCTCGAACATCATCACGCCATGATACGCAGCCTGACGCGCGAAAGAATTGATGCCATTATCGACGACGGGCGCGCGAATCTGGTCGAGGCGCTGTTGTACGAGGTGCCGCTGCTGGTCGCGCTGCACTTCCTGGGTGTGCCCGAGGACGAGATCGACACGCTGCGCACATTCTCGCTGGCCCATTCAGTGAACACATGGGGGCGGCCCTCGAAAGAACAGCAGTCGCAGGTCGCGGACGAAGTCGGGCGGTTCTGGCAATACGCCGGTGCCGTGATCAAGAAAATGCGGGCGCAAACCGACGGCACCGGCTGGATGCATCACACCATTCGTATGAACGCCAAACGCCCCGACGTGGTGACAGACAGCTATGTTCATTCGATGATGATGGCGATTATCGTGGCCGCTCACGAAACAACGTCGCTGGCCTCGGCCAACATGTTCAAAACGCTTCTGACACACCGCTCTGCCTGGGAGGATGTCTGCGCCAATCCCGCACTTATCCCCAACGCCGTCGAAGAGTGCCTGCGCTATGCGGGGTCTATCGTGGCGTGGCGACGGCAAACAACAGCCCCCGCCTCGGTGGGTGGCGTGGATCTGCCCGAAGGGGCCAAGCTGTTGATCGTGCAGGCCAGCGGCAACCGCGACCCGCGACATTTCGAGAATGGCGAAACATTCGATATCTACCGCGACAATGCTGTCGATCACCTGACTTTCGGCTATGGCGCGCATCAATGTATGGGCAAGAACATCGGCCGTATGGAGATGCGGATTTTCCTCGAAGAGGTCTCGCGGCGCTTGCCGCATCTGCGACTGGCAAAGCAGGATTTCAGCTATATGCCAAACATGTCGTTCCGTGGGCCAGATGCCCTGTGGGTTGAATGGAACCCCGCATCAAACCCTGAACGGGCCGATGCCCTGTGCTTGCAGCCGCGCTGCGAATTTGCCGTGGGTGCCCCTGAGCGCCGCGATATTGCACGCCGGGTCCGCGTTACCGACATCCGGCACGAGGCCGACGGGGTGCTGGGTCTGGCACTGGGATCGGCAGACGGGCGCGCGCTGCCCGAATGGACGCCGGGGTCTCATGTCGAGCTGTGCGTGGGCGGTTTCGACCGCAAATATTCGCTTTGCGGTGCGCCTGACGACGGCACCTATCGGGTTGCAATTCTACGCGAAGCGGCTGGCAAGGGCGGGTCGTGCCACATTCACGACACGCTGCGCACGGGAATGGAAATTGGCCTGCGCGGCCCTGCGAACCTCTTTCGGCTGGACACGGGGGCATCGCATTACATGCTGATCGCAGGCGGGATAGGGATCACACCAGTCATCGCCATGGCAGAGCGTCTGAAGACCCTCGGGGCCAGTTACACGCTGCACTATGCCGGGCGGTCGCGTGCAAGAATGGCGTTTCTGGATCGTCTGGCACGCGATCACGGCCCTGCCCTGACGGTGCATGTGACCGATGAAGGTACAAGAGCGAACCTTCCTGCGCTGATACAAGACCTGCCTGACGGTGGGCAAATCTATGCCTGTGGTCCCGCTGGTCTGCTGACCGCGCTTGAGGCTCTTGCGGCGGATTTACCCCAAGGCACATTCCGGTCTGAACATTTCAGCAGCACAGCCGCCGGACTGGCCCCCGAAGACGAAATTCCCTTCGATGTTCAGCTTGTCGACTCGGGTCTCACACTGACGGTGCCGCGCGATAGAACCCTGCTGGATGTCATTCAGGCAGCGGGTGTTGACGTACCCTGTGACTGCCGCGAAGGGCTTTGCGGCTCTTGCGAGGTCGACGTCGTAGAGGGAAAGATCGACCATCGCGACATGGTGCTGACACGCGCAGAGCGACAAGAGAGCCGCCGGATGATGAGTTGCTGCTCGCGCTCGGCGGATGGCACGCCGATCAAGATCGCGCTGTAATTCCAGCGCAGCTTTTCAACAGCGATCTTGCGAACAGCAAGGTGGCCAAAAGGCGTTGGCCGACGCGGTTCAACCCACCCGGCGCGCTGCGTGCCGGAAGGTGGTCGAAGGGCACAAAAGCCCCTCGACCGGTTTGCGCAGATCAGAACGGGCTGTCTTCGTAGTAAAAGTCAGCGGCGTTCTCTTGCGTGATCAGGACCGACCCGATGGTGAAGGTGCCCGAAACAGGCGCGGTTGACGTCATGCCCACCGCTGTCATTTCAATCGCCGTGGCAATCATCGACGGCGGATAGGTCACGTCCGCCGGAATCATCGGATCGCCGTCGCGCACCTTGGCCACCATTTCCTTCATGCCTGCACCGCCCAGCACAAACTTGATATCGTCGCGCCCCGATTGTTCGATGGCCGCCAGCACACCGATGGCCATGTCGTCATCCGATGCCCAGACCGCGTCGATCTTGTCGTATTTCGACAGAAAATCCTGCATCACGGTGAAACTGTCGTCACGGTTCCAGTTGCCGTGTTCCATTGCCAGAATGTTGATACCCGACCCGTCAATCGCGCTCTGAAAGCCTTCGACGCGCTCGTTGTCGATGGTGGTCGGGATGCCGCGGAACACCACGATATCGCCGCCATCGGGCATGGCCGAGGCCATGTATTCGCCCGATACCTTGCCAAAGCCGGGGTTGTCACCGGCCACATACAGATCCTCGATACCGGGAATGGCAAGACCACGGTCAACCACCGTCACCCACGCGCCGCTGTCTGCAACCGCCTTGACCGGGCTGGTCAGCGGCTCGGATTCAAAGGGCAGAACCACCAGCGCGCTGATGTTGCGCGTGGCCAGCATGTCTTCGATGTCGTTGACCTGTTTGGCCGGGTCAGATGCGGTTGCCAGCACGAAATCCAGTTCCGGATAGACCTTCTCCAGCCGGTCCACCGCCTGTTGCGCGTGAAAGTTCATGCCGCCCGCCCAGCCGTGCGTTGCCGCCGGGATCGACACCCCGATGACCTTGGTTTCCTGTGCCAGCACCGGCATCGCCAGTGTCGCCGCCAGTGCGGCCGCCGTAATTTTCGCAAATTTCATGGCTTATCTCCTCTGTTTACCATGGTCTCCCGAAGGGCTGTTCTCAGCTCTCCGCCTTCTTGTCGCGTTGCAGGATGACGGCCAGAATGATGATGACACCCTGTATGGCCCCGTTCAGATAGGGCGACACGCCATCCGTCAAATTCAGAATATTGTCGATCAGCGACAGGATCAGCACGCCGATCACCGTGCCCCAGACGCGGCCGAAACCGCCCTTGAGCATGGTGCCCCCAATGATCACCGCCGCGATGGCTTCCAGTTCCCACAGCACGCCGGTGCTGGGCGACGCCGAGCCAAGGCGCGGGACATACATGATCGTCGCCACCCCGACGAGGATGCCGAGAAAGACATAGGTCAGCATCCGCACGCGGTTGACGTTGACCGATGAATAGCGCGCCACCTGATCGTTGGACCCGACCGCCGCCGCATGGCGACCGAACGCGGCGCGCCGCATCACCAGCTCGCCGATGATCGCCACCAGCGCAAAGACGATAATCGGCCAGCTGATCCCAAGAATACCGTCAAAATAGATCGGCCGGATCACCGAGCGCATCCCGAAATCCAGCGAGAGCGTGCCGCCATCGGCCAACCACGTGACCAGACTGCGGTAAATGCCCATCGTCCCCAGCGTCACGATAAACGCCTCGATCCGCATGGTGGTGATCAGGAACCCGTTCACGAACCCGGCCAGCGTCCCTGCCACCATCGCCGTGAGCATGCCCACGAAAACCAGCGGCCAGCCCGGCCCCATCGCAGGCAGCATCGCGTTCATCACCAAAATCATCAGCCCCGCGATAAAGGCCGCCATCGACCCAACCGACAGGTCCAGCCCGCCGGCCGTGATGACAAATGTCATGCCAACCGCGATAATCCCGATAAAGGCGGACCGCGACAGAACGTTGGTGATATTGGCCGCGCTCAGGAAATTCCCGTTCAGCGCGGCACCAACGACAACCAGAACGACCAGCGCCAGAATAGGCCCCAGCACCTTCAGGTTCACGCCTGTTGACGCCCTGCTTGATTGTGTTTCGGTGGCAGTCATCAAAGTACCTCTTGCCTGTTCGCGCCCAGACCCATGGCGAGCCGCACGATCTTGTCTTCTGTCATGTCATCTCCGCTGACTTCGCCCGCGATGGTCCCCAGCCGCATGACCAGCACCCGATCCGCAAGGCCAATGACCTCCTGCATCTCGGAACTGACCACGATGATGGATTTGCCCGCCGCCGACAGCGCATGGATGAATTCGTAAATCTGTTGCTTGGTGCCGATGTCGATGCCCCGCGTCGGCTCGTCGATGATGACGATATCCGGTTCGGTCAGCATGATCTTGGCGATCAGCAGCTTTTGCTGGTTGCCCCCCGACAGGTTGCCCACCAGCACCTCGCGGGTCGGGCAGCGGATGTCGAAATCGGCAATCGCCCGTGTCAGCGCCGCGTCTTCCGCCTTGTGATCTATCAGCCAGTTGGTGAACTCCGGCAGCGCCTGCAGGGTCAGGTTTTCGCGCATCCCCTTTTGCAGCAGCAGCCCCCGGCCCTTGCGATCCTCGGTCAGGTAGCACAGCCCCGCCGCCTGCGCCTGTTGCGGCGACCGCAGGGTGACGGGCTTGCCATTGATGCGCACATCGCCCTGCGCGCTGCGCAGCCCCGTCAGCCCCTCCATCGCCTCGGTACGGCCCGAGCCGATCAGCCCGGAAATCCCCAGTATCTCGCCCTTGCGCAGGGTAAAGCTGATGTCACGGGCATAGCCCGGCACGTTCAGCCCTTTGACCTCCAGCGCCGGCTCATCGCTGACGGCGGCCGTGCGCACCGGATAGAGTGACGACACATCGCGCCCCACCATCGCTTCGGCCATCTGGTCCTCGTTGAATTCGGTCGTCATGCCCTGCGCCACCACATGCCCGTCGCGCAATACCGTGATCCGGTCCGAGATCCGCTTCACCTCATCCAGCTTGTGCGATGTGAACAGGATCGCCACCCCCTCGGCCTTCAGCCGCTCCACCTGCTCGAACAGCACCTCCGCCTCGCGCTCGGTCAGTACGGCGGTGGGCTCATCCATGATCAACACCTGCGCGCGCCGCGACAGCGCCTTGGCGATCTCGACCATCTGTTTGTCCGCATTGGAAATGTCGCGGACCCGCGCAGTGGGCGACACCTTGCAGTTCAGCCGGTCCAGCAGCCTGCGCGTCTCGGCCTGCATCCACCCCTTGTCCAGGAACAGACCACGCCGTTTCTCGTGCCCCAGAAAGATGTTCTGCTCCACGCTCAGCTGATCCGCCAGGTTGAACTCCTGATGGATCAGCACAACCCCCTGCGCCTCGGCCTGTTGCGAAGAGGCAAAGCGCACCGGCGCATCGTCCAGCTTCACCTGCCCCTTCGTCGGCTCCAGATAGCCCGACATGATCTTCATCGCCGTCGATTTGCCCGCCCCGTTCTCTCCGATCAGGGCGTGCACCTCGCCGGGTCGCAGGGTCAGGTTGATGTCGTGCAACACCTGCACCGGCCCGAAACTCCGGCAGACATCAGCCAGCGTGAGGGCACGGGTTTCGCTCATAGCTTGACCCACGCCGCATCACGCTTCGACGAGCGCACACAGGCGTCGATAAAGGCGACCCCTTCCAGCCCGTCCTGCACCGTCGGCAACAGGTGATCCGGCGTCTTGCCATCCCGCGCCGCGACGATCAGGTCCGCCGCCTCGTTGTAGATATTCGCGAACCCTTCAAGATAGCCCTCGGGGTGTCCCGGCGGAATGCGCGAGGCCCCTTGATTGCCCGCAGTCGCACCAGCCCCGTTGCGGGTCAGCAAACGCTTTGGCGCGCCGAAGGGCGTGAACCACAGGTAATTCGGATCTTCCTGCGCCCATTCCAGCCCGCCCTTGTCGCCGTACACCCGCAACCGCAGACCGTTTTCATTGCCCGGCGCCACCTGCGACGACCACAACATGCCCTTGGCCCCGCCGTCAAAGCGCAGCATCACATGCACGTTGTCATCCAGCCGCCGCCCCTCGACAAAGGTGCTCAGATCAGCCGCCAGACTTTCCAGCTGCAATCCCGTGACAAAGCGCGCCAGATTATAGGCGTGCGTGCCGATATCGCCCACACAGCCCCCCGCGCCGGAACGTTCCGGATCGGTGCGCCATTCCGCCTGCTTGCTGCCATCGGCTTCGACCGCATCGGTCAGCCAGTCCTGCGGGTACTCAACCTGCACAACGCGTAGATTCCCAATGTCGCCCTGCCGCACCATCTCACGGGCTTGGCGGACCATCGGATAGCCGGTGTAATTATGCGTCAGCACAAACAACGCGTCCGACTTCTCCGCCGCAGCCACCAGCTTTTTCGCATCCGCCAGGGTCGAGGTCAGCGGCTTGTCACAGATCACATGGATGCCACGTTTCAGGAATTCGCGCGCCGCCGGGTAATGCACGTGGTTCGGCGTGACAATCGCCACCGCCTCAACCCCGTCCTTCAACCGGGCCTCGCGCTTCGCCATCTCGGTGAAATCGCCATAGCAACGATCCTCTGCCAGCCCTAGCGCCGCACCCGAGGCCCTGGATTTCTCCGCCGTCGACGACAGCGCCCCGGCAACCAGCTGAAACCGTCCGTCAATGCGCGACGCGATGCGGTGCACCCCGCCGATGAACGCGTCATTCCCGCCGCCGATCATGCCCAGTCTGATAGGTTTCATCCTCAAATCCCCATCATCTTGGCGTTCAGCGCGGTGTCCGCCCCGCCGTCCGCAAAATCGTCAAAGGCGCGTTCGGTCACGCGAATGATGTGATCCTTGACGAACTGCGCCCCCTCGCGCGCACCGTCCTCGGGATGTTTTAGCGCACATTCCCATTCCACCACGGCCCAACCGTCGAAATCATTCGCCGCCATCTTGGAGAACACCGCGCCGAAATCGACCTGACCGTCGCCCAGACTGCGGAACCGCCCCGCGCGGTTGACCCAGGACTGATAGCCGCCATAAACGCCCTGCCGACCCGTCGGATTGAACTCGGCATCCTTGACGTGGAACATGCGGATGCGGTCGCGGTAAATGTCGATATTGTCGAGATAATCCAGACATTGCAGCACGTAATGCGACGGATCATACAGCATGTTGGCCCGCGCGTGATTGCCGGTGCGCTCAAGGAACATCTCGTAGGTGATCCCGTCGTGCAGGTCCTCGCCCGGATGGATTTCGTAACAGACATCGACGCCGCAGTCCTCGGCGTGGTCCAAAATCGGCAACCACCGCTTTGCCAGCTCGTCAAATGCCTGCTCGACCAGACCCGCAGGCCGCTGCGGCCACGGATAGACGTAAGGCCACGCCAGCGCGCCCGAGAATGTCGCATGTGCCGTGATGCCCAGGTGTTTCGAAGCGGTCAGTGCCTTCTTGACCTGATCGACGGCCCATGCCTGACGCGCCTTGGGGTTGCCCCGCACGCTTTCAGCGGCAAAGCCGTCAAACACGTCGTCATAGGCCGGATGCACCGCAACCAGCTGCCCTTGCAGGTGGGTCGAAAGCTCGGTCACTTCGACGCCGTTGGCGCGGGCCTGTCCGGCCCAATCCTCGCAATAGCCTTTGGACGCGGCGGCCTGATCCAGATCAATCATCCGCGCGTCCCAGCTGGGCACCTGAACGCCCTTGTAGCCGCAGTCGGCGGCCCACTTGGTGATCGCATCCCACGAATTGAACGGCGCGTCGTCGCCTGCGAACTGCGCCAGAAACAGCGCCGGTCCCTTGATCGTTTTCATCTCGTTCCTCCCTTTCGTCAGACGTAGCGGTTGACGATATTCTCAAGTTTCTCCTGCGCGCCGGAACGCGGCTGCGGGTTCACGTCCGCCGCCTCGGCACGGGCGGCGATCCCGTCCAGCGTCGCGCCTGCCTCCAGCATGCCTTGCGCGCCGGCGCTGTCCCAACCGGCGTAACGGGCGCGGCGCGGCCCCTCCAGCGCGTCATCCTCGATCATCCGGTACGCCGATTTCAGCCCCCGCGCGCAAATGTCCATCGCCCCCACATGGGCCGCGATCAGGTCTTCGGCATCCAGCGACTGCCGCCGCAGCTTGGCGTCGAAATTGGTGCCGCCGGTGGTGAACCCGCCTGCCATCAACACCTCGTAATAGGCCAGCGCTGCCTCGGACGGGGAATTGGGGAACTGGTCGGTGTCCCAGCCGGACTGGTAATCGTTGCGGTTCATGTCGATCGAACCGAAAATGCCCAGTGTCCGCGCCATCGCCAGCTCATGCTCGAACGAATGGCCGGCCAAAATGGCATGGCCCTGCTCCACGTTCACCTTGACCTCGTCCTCAAGGCCGAACCGTTTCAGGAACCCGTAGACCGTTGCCACATCGTAATCATACTGGTGCTTGGTCGGCTCCTGCGGCTTCGGCTCGATCAGGATCGCGCCCTTGAAGCCGATCTTGTGCTTGTATTCGACCACCATCGACAGGAACCGGCCCATCTGTTCCAGCTCGCGGCCCAGATCGGTGTTCAGCAGCGTTTCATAGCCTTCGCGGCCGCCCCACAGCACATAGTTCTCGCCGTTCAAACGGTGGGTCACATCCATGCAGGCCTTTACCGTCGAGGCACAGTAGGCAAAGACATCCGGGTCCGGGTTGGTGCTGGCACCGGCCATGTAGCGCCGGTTCGAGAACATGTTCGCCGTCCCCCACAACAGGCGCGGCCCGCCGTCGGCCATCTTTTTCTCGAAATAATCGGCCATCTCGTTCAGCCGCTTGTGGCTTTCGGCCAGACTGTCGCCTTCGGGGCGCACGTCGTGGTCGTGAAAGCAGAAGAACGGCACATCCAGAATGCGGAACATGTCAAAGGCGGCATCGGCCTTGGCGCGGGCCAGATCCATCGTGTCGGCAGGGAACCACGGGCGTTGGAACGTCTGGCCGCCAAAGGGGTCATTCCCCTCCCAGACAAAATTGTGCCAATAACAAACGGCAAAGCGCAAATGCTCGGCCATCGTCTTGTCGCCCAGCTTTTCCTGCGCGTTATAGTGCCGGAATGCCAGCGGGTTGGCGCTGTCGACACCCTCGAATGTGACGGGGGCGATATCTGCGAAGTATTGGCTCACTGTATGTTCTCTCGGCTGTAGATGTTCAATTTGATCCTGCCGGCTTCGGCAGGTGGTGTGGCGTTGTCTGTCAGGTTGCGCATGATCCCGACCGCAGCGATGACACCGGCCCTGATGTCCTGATCTATCACCAGATCAAAGGTGCCGTTGCGCAGCGCATCGCGCGATATCTGCGTCAGTTCGTGCACGATGGTGGTTGGCTTCGGGTCCAGCGTGCTGATTGCGCGCACCAGACCGCGATTGCCCGCCCCGATGGCATAAATGCCGGCAAGCGGCCCGTCGCAGGCGGCATCCAACACAATCTGCTCCACGCGATCGGCGTTATCTGCCCCCTGGGCGGCGGGCAGCAAGGTGCAACCGGCGAACCGTTCCTGCATGACCATTTGAAAGCCCAGCAAACGTTCACTGTGGTCCCGCGCCGCCAGCGACCCCGCGATCATCAGAACATTGCCTTCGTCCTTGATGAACCGCCCCATGAACTCGGCTGCGGTACGCCCGGCCATGACGTTGTCCGGCCCGACATAGGCATCCCGCCCCGAACTGGGCAAATCGGCCACAAGGCTGACAACCCTGACGCCGGCCCTGTGAAGGGTTGCGATTTCCTCGTTGATCTCTGGCGCTTCGCTGGCCATCACCGCGACAGCATCGCAGTCCAGATTGCGCAGTGCGGCCACTTGATCTTCGACGTCAAAAGGTTTCGTCGGCACGATCTGCACAACAACCTGTTCTTCGCGCAGCCGCTGCTGTTCCTGCGCAAGCGCGGCATGCAGCAGGGCGACAAAACCGGTATCGCCAGTGGGTACAACAAAACAGAAACGGTAAATGCGGCGGCGCGACAGATTGGCAGCGGCCAGATTGCGAACATAACCGGTTTGCGCGACCGCCGCCTTGACCCGTTCGACCACCTTGGCCGACACGCCGCCACGGTTGTTAAGAACGCGATCCACAGTTGCAAGGCTGACCTGCGCCACCTCTGCCACGTCGCGTACTGTTGGTCCGCTCATTTCCGATTCCCCCCCGGTCACATCAAAATCAAGCAATATTTGAGGTACGTCAATCAATTCTTTGCGGAAAACACCTCAGAAAATGGAACTCCCCTCAAATCATATTGAAATTAAACGAAAATACATCAAACTCGGACTTCGCCAAATCCGCTATTCAACCGGTCCGGTAAAGGCCAGAGAGCGTTCCAGCTTGCGGTCCATCTCGGTCTGTTCACGCCGCGTTGTGGCATGTTCGGCCTCGGCGCGACGTTGGGCGACGATGCGCAGAACAGCGGTCAGCGGCCAGACCGGCAGCACCCGCACGACCCGCAGCAAAAGCGGCGCAAACCGCGAGAACAGCTCGTCCTCCAGACTGACAATCGCCTGCGTGACCCCCCGTGCGCCCTGTCGGCCGGTGCGCCCGTAAAGTTGCCTGTCGATCCGGGAGCTTTCGTGAAATTCCGTCAGGATCACATGCAGCCCGCCCAAATCCTCGACCCCCTCGCCCAACGCTATGTCCGTGCCCCGCCCGGCGATATTGGTCGCAACCGTAATCGCCCCGCGCAGTCCCGCGCGCGAGATTATGTCAGCCTCTTCTGCGTCCTGTCGCGCATTCAGCACGGCAGGATCAAGGCCGCGTGCGATCAGCACTGCGGCGGCCCGATCCGACGCCTCGACCGACCGCGTCCCCACCAGGACCGGCAGCCCCCGCGCGTGCAGCGCGGCAACACGATCTGCGACCCGATCCCATTTGCGCTCATCTGTCCGACACATCCGCGTGCCCAGATGACGGCGGCGCAAACGGCGGTTGCGCGGCACGCGCACGGTGCGCAGGTTGAAAGTGTCACGAAACTCTCCGGCCAGTTCCATACCTGTCCCTGTCATGCCGGACAGTCTCAGATAGCGGCGAAAAAACCGTTGATAGGTGATGCGGGCCAGCGTTTCCTTGCGCCCGGTCACTTCCACACCTTCCTTGGCCTCGATCATCTGGTGCAGCCCGCCCTGCCAACTGCGGTCGGGCATCACGCGGCCAGTATATTCGTCGACGATCTGCACCGCGTCTTCGAGGATCAGATAGTCGCGGCCCTTTTCAAACAGATACAGCGCCGAAAGCGCTTGCTGGATCAGCTCCTCGCGGGCGCGGCGCACGCGCCAGATCCGTCCCAGCGGCGCGCACCACTCGGCGGCAAATGCCTTGCCTTCCTCTTCCAGAACAATGTGGCGGTTCATCCGGTCAATCCGGAAATGAACCGGTTCACGCATACGGCGTGCCACATCTAGCGCCGAGGCATAAAGCTGCGCCGCTTCGGCATCATCGGCCGTGGCCGACAGGATCAGCGGCGTGCGCGCCTCGTCGACAAAAACGCTGTCGGCCTCGTCCACAATCGCAAAGCCCAGCCCCCGCAGCAGCAGATCGCCCGGCCCGGCGCCCCCGGTCAGCACACCGGTGCGCCGACGTGCCCGCCCCCGCCGCCCGCGCAATCCGATCCGGTCGCGCAAATAGTCGAAAGTCATGTTGTTGTTGCTGACATAGGTGACGTCACAGGCATAAACCTTGCGACGTTCGGCGGGGTCCTGTTCGCTGTCGATCACGCCGACGGTCAGACCGAAAAACTGGTACACAGGTTCGGTTTCGCTGGCATCGCGGGCCGCAAGGTAATCGTTCACCGTAACCACATGAACCGGCATACCCATCAGCGCCGCAACCACCGCCGCAGGCGTCGCGCTCAGCGTCTTGCCCTCGCCCGTTGCCATTTCAACCAGACGTCCTTCGAACAGCGCCAGCGCCGCCATGATCTGAACGCGGTACAGACGTTTGCCCAGACAGCGCGCGCCCGCCTCGCGGACCAGTGCAAAAGCGTCCTCGATGGCTGCGCTGTCAGAGGGCGTGCGCAAAAGCCGCGCCCGCAACACATCCGTGCGCGCACGCAACGCGTCATCGTCCAGATCCATCAAAGCGGCTTCGCGGGCCAGAACCCGCCCTGCCCTGCGCCACAACCGCCAGCGGCCAAACGGCAGCCGTGCCTGAAGCGCGCCCAATCTGCGCTCCAGCCACAGATCAACCTTGTTGCCCCTCGGATCTGCCAGTTCTGCATAGGGGCTGGCCCCCAAACGCGGGCGGGCAAATCCCAATATTCCCTGAACCTCAGGCATTGAGCGTTCTGAGGAACAGTTGCCGCATACGTCGCCATATCTGCAAACCCGCGGGTTCATAGCCATGGTCGAAACGCACAAACACCCGCGCGCCAAAGGGGGCCTGCGCCAGTTCCGGCGGCAGGGCCAGATCCAGCAGGAACACTTCGTTTATCACTGCCAGCCCGTCGGGATCACCGGGATCGGTCAGAAACCGCCCGCCCCCGGCAGGGCCAAGCGCGGCACTGGGCAGGGTCGTGGTTGCACTTGGAACATCGCGCAACACCCTTGCGCTGAAGCGGTCCGACAGATGCCCTGCCAGCTTCAGCTCGACACCGCGCAACCTGTCGCGCACCAATGCGATGTCATCCTGCGTGACGACCGCGCGCGCAATTGTGGCGGCGGGTGGCAGGACATAGGCGATCAGATCACCCTCTGCGACATGTCGGCTGTCCATCTCGCTGGCGGGCAGGACCGGCGCAAACCTGCCCCCAACCGATGTACGCACATCAAGCCGGGCTGCACGGTCCATTTCGCGAACCAGTTCGGCCTGCGCTTCGGCCAGTTGCAACCGCACCACTTCTGTCTGACTGCGCTCTTGCACCTCGGTCGCGCTCAGGCGGCGGCGGAATTCCTCGACACGCCAAGACAGCACGTCGATACGGGCGCTGACGCGCGGCGCGCGCATCCGGGCCACGATCGCGTCCTGTTCGAGTTGCGTGCCTGTTGCCAGCGTCAGACCCTGCGCCACACCGTCGGTGCGCGCACGGACATAGGCGTTGTCGGGCAACCAGATCACCCCTTCTGTATCGGTCCGCAGGGGCAGGGGCACCAGCATCAACACACCCACGCACACCGCTATGGTTCCGAAGGTCAGCGTTGTTGCCCGCCTGCGCACCTTGCGCAGCTGCGGCGAGGTCATGACATGGCGGATATGTTTCACCGCCGGTTTGACCACCGCGTTGAACACCGACCAAATCGCAATCAAGACCCCGATGATGAACGCCTTTTGCGCCACCAACAGTGCAATCCCCAGCATCACCATCATGCGATAAACAAAGGCCAGCGGCGCATAGATCACGAACCAGACCCGTTCGCCCGAGGTGGCTATCTCTTCTTTCAGCTGGCGCGCAGCGAACAGGTAGCGCTGGATCAGATAGCCCCAATAGCGGGTGGCGCGGGTGCTGAAATTCGGGCTTTCGATCAGATCCGAGAGCACATAATAGCCATCGAATTTCAGCAGCGGGTTGCCGTTGACCACAATCGTTGACAGCCCGCCGATCAACACAAGGTTATAGGCCACCGCGCTCAGCAGGCCCGGTTCGGCCTGCGCCCAGACAATCACCGCGATGGCCGCCACAAAGGTTTCGACAAAAATCCCACCTGCCGACACCGCTGCACGGTGCCATTTGTTGCGAAACGCGCCAGCTGCTGAGGCGTCCACATAGGGAACGGGAAAGAACACAAGAAACATCACCCCCATCTCGCGCACCTCACCCCCGCGCGCCTTGACCAGATAGCCGTGGGTCAGTTCGTGCAGCGCCTTGAGCAGCGGGTAGGTCACCAATGTGATGGCAATGTTCGATGTGGCCAACAGCCGGTCTGACAGGTTGCTGGTCAGCTCGTCAAAGTGCAGCGCCGCCGTCACCAGCCCTGCGGTCACGACGATCAGCCACAGGACCAACCCGAACCAGCCCGTCAGCGGACGCACAGCTGCCATTGTGGCGGTCAAAAACCTGTCGGGGTCCCACAACGGCACGCGGAACGACACCGGGTTGGTCAGGTTCTGTTTCCACAACTGGCGCGATTGCTTGTCATAGCGTTCCAGCAGGTCGGCCACGTCGGGCGACCCTTTGTACTGGATCAGGTCATTCTGGTGCAGACGTGACAGAAGCTGGATGATTTCATCCTGACCCGGCGCGTCTTCGTCATAGCTGTCCGCCAGCGATTGCCAGACATCGTCAACCGAACGCCCGCCGTCCATCTGGCCAATGACAAGATAGGCCCCCGGCGTAAACCGGTGCACCCGCCCCGACGCATGATCGTGCAGCACATACCACGCCTGCCCGCGATAGCGGTGGCGGTGCACCTTGACGTGGCTGCGCAGGCGCGGCCGCAAGTCAGCGACGCGATACCACAGGGTTGAAAGATAGGTGTCAGCCATCTCAGGGCTGCCAGGTCCAGGCCGTTTCGCGCAACCAGTCCACCAGCCGCCGTGTCGCGGCCCAGGCGACCAGCGCCTCGCCTGCGTCGATCTTGGCCAGCCCCTGCATGCCCGGACGCAGGCCGGGGGGCGGTGTATCGACCAGTTCGGCCTCGACCCTGAACGTATTGGCACCCGAGCGGGCCTCGGCCACCGGGGTGATCCGCTGGGTGCGGATCGCCAGCGCACCTTCGGGGCGGCCGGTCAGGATCAACCGCGCCGTCTGCCCCTCGGACACATGCCGCAGATCGCGTTCGTCCACATAGATGTCGATGCGAAACTGGTCGACAGGGGCAATTTCAAACAGCACCTCGCCCAGTTGCACCGGCGCGCCCAGTTTCTGACTGAGGTCACCCGATACGATCAGCCCGTCCATCGGCGCCAGAACCCGCGTGCGCGACAGCTCGGCCTGGGCAAGGGTCAGCTGGGCGCGGGCCTGTTCGATCTGCGCTTCCAGCAGCGCGACCTGCGACCGGTCATAGTCGGCCTGCGCCGTGCGCACCTGCGAAATCAGCCTGTCGATCTCGGACCGCCAGCGCAGTTCTTCCAGCACCATGTCGGTGTCGTCCAGCCGCACCAGAAGATCTCCCGCCCGCACAGTGTCACCGGCGCGATAGGGTGCTTCCGCGATGTAGCCCGCAAAGGGGGCCGAGGCCACGCGCTTTTGCGCGCCCTGCAACACCGCATCGGCCTGAATGCGAAACGGGCCTGTCACGGTGGCCGCAGCCACCCCAAGGCCGATCAGAACCAGCGCAAGCAATTTCCAGCTGAGCCGTCGCGGACCCAGCAGAACCCCCAGAACGTGCACCGTCCCGTCCACCAGCCGCCCGCCAAACCAGCGCCGGTTGCGCCGCTTGAGCTCCAGAACAGGGCCGATCAGCGCTGCAATGGCTTCGGCTGTCAGATGGGTTTCGCTGTCAAAGGCACGGTCCTCCCTGCGTTCGCAGGTCATCACCCCGATAGGCCCGCTTTCGTCGCTCAGCGGCACCGACAACATATGGGCCGTGCGGCTGGAACGCACATGATCGGCATGGGCCACCGAAATCGCGCGCGCCGTTCCCGCGACCGGCGGCCATGCGACAGTTGCGTTCTGGTCGTACACTTCCTCCATCGCGGTTTCCAGCGCCTCGACCAGGGCCGAGCGTTTGCGAAACCACGCCGAATAGGACATCGCCAGCAACTTGATACGCGGGGCGGTGCGTGCGCCGCGGATCAGACCGATTGAAATCTGGTCACACGCCAGCAGGCTTTGCGCCTCGTTCACGATGGCCATGGCGGCGGCTTCGGGCTTGGCGTGTTCCGATGCCAGCGACAGAATGTCCAGCGCCACACCGGATCTGCGCAGGCGGGCGGCGTCGTCATGGGCCTGCGTTTCCCAGATGCGCGCCTTGATCCAGCCCGAGGCCCAGTGAATATCGCGCAAGGCAGACTGCGCCACCGCACTGTCCGATGTGGCAAGCTCAAGCGCGATGACAGTTTCAACCTGCCCTGACGCACCCCGCAAAGGGTAGCCGATGTTGATGTGCAACCCGTCTTCGCTGGGCAATGTGGCGGGGCGCGCCGATCCCAGTACCTGCTCGGTGATTGCGCGGATCGCCCCCAGATCGCGGCGCGGGTCGGGAACAACCGCCACCGGCACCATCGCGCCCGCGCCATGGTCGGCCTCGAAAACCACACCAAGCACAGCGGCAGGGATACGATTGACCAGAACCGCCAGCCAGCCGGTCACCTGCGCGCCATCGGTCCGGGCGTTCGCAAAACTGGACCACAGGCTTTGATCCAGAGGGATCGCCCCCTCGTTGGTCAGTGTACCGCTGGAGACGCTCATGTTCGGCCCCTCATTCCTGTGCCCGTCACCGGATCACGATCAACCGCCGCCCAACGCGCCATAGCGCGTTTCATGTTCGTCGATCAGGCGGTTCATCATATCGCGCAACCGTTTTGCCGCATGGGGCGACATGACGATGCGGTGGTGAAGATGCACCTTCAGCTTGTCCTGTCCCATGTCCCAACTGTCGTTGACGCCAAAGTTGATGACCACTTCTTCCTGCGTGCTCGACCCGTTGCAGACGTTGCAATAGGTGCTTTTCAGATCCGATGTATCAAATGACACCTGATTGGGCGGCACACGCCGCGTGGCCGGGCCTGTGTCTTGCACGCGCGGTTCTGCGGTCGCGTCGGATGTGTCATCCTTTGAGGATTTCGCCATGTCTGGACTGCCTTTCTGTCTTGCTTAAAGCTTGCTTGGAGAGTGCAGCGGAATGTGCATCCCTGGCAAGGCTGCTGCTTTGGGCGCGGCCATCGCTGTGGTGACATAATCTGCCGTTTCGCCTGTCCATGCCTCTGCGGTCTCGTCCAGAGGCAGATCGAACCCGTCCACTTGCAGCCCGCTGACACGCACGGTTCCGTTGGTGCGCCGCGTGTCCTTGCGGTTGAACGAAACCCCGGCCACCAGCGCCAGTTCCGCCGCCAGCAAAACGATGTCGGTCATCACCAGTTCAACCTCGCCCGGTGCGATCTGTACCATTTCAACGCCGGGATCGACCGCATCTGCCGACAGGCGCTCTGCATCAAAGCTGAGCGCGATACGCACCTCGCGCGCGCCCGTCAGACCGGCAAGCTGCACTGCGACACGGCCATCTTCCAGCATTGCGGGATCGATCAGCATCGTCGCCGGCACGGTTGCACCAAAGTCTCCGACAGCAATATCGATGACACCCTGCGCGCCCATGTCCATGCCCAGATCATAAGACCCCGACACATCAACGCTCAGGCTGCTGCCTTCGGGGTCAAGTTCGACCGGATCACCCTGGGTGACAGGTTCGCCGTTGATCGACACCGTGCGCAGCGACAGACCCGCCGCAGCCGGATCGCCGCCCATCAGATAGCGCAACGAGAACAGCTCAAGCGTCCCTTCGGGCAAGGCAGGGTCGGCTGTGATCGTGATCCGCATCAACGGCGCGCCGCCACGCCGGACCATTTCACTGTTCAGCGTGATCCCTTCGGGCAGACCGTCACCCAGAACCGGCGCGAACAGATACAGCGCGTTGGCGGCATGGGTGACCTCCATCACAATCTCTTTCACGCCGCCCATGCTTTCAAACAAAACAGGCAGCGGCACACGCGCACCGGCTGGCAAACCACTTGACGCAATGTCGATGCGGGTAAACCGCATGTCCACCGAGGTGCCCTGCAAGGCCGGTGTCGCGGGCGGTGTCCGGTTTTCGCGCGGGCTGACAAAGGTGTCTGATCCATCGTCGAAAAAGTCCAGCGGCGTGAACGGAGCGACAACGTCGATTTCCATCACCGCCATATCGCTCAGGCCGTCGGCGTCAGTCACCTGTACCTGGGCAAATGTTTTTCCGAACTGCTGCGAGGTGTCACCGATCAGGGTATTGCTGGCCGCATCCAGCGACAGCCACGACGGCGCGCCAAGCAGCTGATAGCGCAGCAAGGACGGATCGGTGTCATCGTCTTGCGCAAACAGCGACAGCGACAGCGTTTGGCCCGCAGTCAGAGTGACAGCTTGCGCTTGCAGCTTGGGCGGCGCGTTTACATCAACGGTAATGACAGCTTCAGCCACAAGATTGTCGGCATCAGTGACCGAAAGGCGCAGCGCAAACTCTCCCGCCTGCCCCGCGCTGGTCCCGCTCAGCGTGCCGGTGGCGGGGTCTACCGCAATCCAGTCTGGCCCCGACAGTTTGGCAAAGCGCAGATCGCCCGCAGCGGTATCGGCATCGCGCACAACCGGCGCGAACTCCAGCAGATCACCCCGCACCAGCGTTACACGACTGTCTTCAATGACCGGACGCGCGTTCACATCGACGCGCAGGGTGACCTCGGCCCCGAGTCCGGTCTGGTCGGTGACGCGGAACCGCGCCTCGGCGTTGCCGGACTGCCCGTTGCTGTCGCCCGTGACACGACCCGTCGCCGGATCAACGCTGATCCAGTCGGCGCCCGACAGTTTGACAAAACTCAGCTGCGCGGGCGTGCTGTCACGGTCGCGCACGGTCAGTACCGTGTCCAGCGGCTGTCCTTCGATCAGGGTCTGGTCTGCCGCGCTGATCACGGGGCGGTCGCGCACGGTCAGCACAAAGACCGCGCTGGCGGTCAATCCATCGGGATCGGTCACGCCAAGGGTCAGGTTGAAGCGCCCGACATTGTTGGTGCTGTCGCCGCCGATCACACCAGTCGCCGGATCAACGGTGATCCAGTCAGGCCCCGACAGTTTGGCAAAGCGCAATGCGGCGATGGCGCTGTCGGCATCGGACACCTGCGGCGCGATCTGCACCGTTTCGCCCGCCAGCAAGACGGTGCTGGAACCCGTCAGCACAGGGCGCGCAATAACGCGGACGGAAATGTCGGTCTGGCTGGTCAGCCCGGTTTCATCGCGCACCTGAACAACAACAGTGAATGGCCCCGGCTGCCCGCTTGTATCGCCGCTGAGCAGGCCCGTTTCTGCATCCACCGTGATCCAGTCCGGCCCCGACAGTTTTGTAAACCCAAGCGCGTCGGGATCGCCGTCGGGGTCGCGCGCCGTCACAGGCAGCGACAAGGGCTGGCCTGCGACAATCACCGTTTGCAGCGCATCAATGACAGGGGGCGCGTTGACGTCGACCATAAAGCTGGCTTGCGTGCTCAGCCCGTCGGCATCGGTCACCGAAACCGTAACCGCCGCACTGCCCGCATTGCCCGAACTGTCACCAGTCACCCGCCCCGTTTTCGCATCGACGCTGATCCAGTCGGGTCCGGCAATCTTGGCATAGACAAGCGCCGTGTCCGCGCCATCAGGGTCAGTGGCAACAATCTGAAGGTCCAGCGGCGCACCCTCGCGCAACACCGCATCGGTCACTGCGGCGGTCGGCGGCGCGCGCAGCGTCAAGGTAAAGCTGGCACGATCGCTCAGGTCTTCGGGGTCGGTGACCTGAACCGTGATGTCAAAGCTGCCAAACCGGCCCGTGCTGTCGCCTGTTACCTGACCTGTCACGGCATCAACACTGATCCAGTCGGGTCCGGCGATCTTGGCAAACCGCAATTCTCCCACCGGAGTGTCGGGGTCTGAAACCGGCAAATCAATCGCCAAAGGGTCACCCGTCAGCAATGCGATGTCACTGGCCGAAATATCGGGTGGCCCGTTCACAACAACGCCAAAGGAGGCCTCGCGGCTCAGCCCGTCCGGGTCGGTCGCCGACACCGTGACAGTATACACACCGGCATGGCCCGCACTGTCGCCCGTCACCGCACCCGTCACCGCATCCACCGTGATCCAGTCGGGCCCTGACAATTTGGCAAAGCGGATGGCGTCGTCGGGGCTGTCGAAATCGGTGGCGCTGACGGAATGGCTCAGGGCGGCCCCTTCGATCAGCGAAATATCATCTGCGGTGATGACAGGGCGGGCGCGCACCATCACGGTAAAGCTGGCCGTATCCGTCAACCCGTCCTGATCGGTCACCTCAACCTCGACCAACGCCAACCCGTATTGGCCGTCGCTGGCCCCCGAAACCAGCCCTGTCACCGGATCAACGCTGATCCAGTCAGGGCCTGACAGCTTGGCAAAGCTCAGCTGCTCGGGCGTGCTGTCGGCATCCTCGACCAGCGGGGTCAGCGCCAGCGCGTCGCCGTCGACCAGCACCACACTTGCCACCGTGATCTGCGGCACTGCGTTCACCGCCACGTCAAAGCTGGCCGTATCGGTCAGCCCGTCAGGATCGCTGACCCGAACCGTGACAACATAGTCACCCGCCTGCCCTGTCGTATCACCGGTCACCGCGCCGGTTATCGGGTCAACCGCAATCCAGTCGGGGCCGGACATTTTGACAAAGCGCAGGCTTGGCGTCGGGGTGTCATCGTCGGTGGCCGTCACGAATTGCGACAGCGGCGTGCCTTCGGTCACCGCAATATTCGCAACCGCCAGCACAGGTGCCGCCCGCGCCGTCAGAACAAAGCTCAGGGTCGACGCGGCATTTTCGCCGTCTTCGGCGCGCAAGACGAATTCGGCCCGCTGCGGACCTGTCGGGGTCCAGCGGAGCTGACCGGTTACGGCGTCATAGACAGCGCCTGCGGGGCCACCCACGAGCGAGATCGAAATTTCTGCATCGTTGCCATCAGGGTCGGTGGCGACAATCTGGATCACGACCTCTTCGTTCTGGCTGACGAACCGGTTGGGAACGTCTTCAAACACCGGCGCGTCATTGACCGGATTGATCGTCACCGTCAGTTCGACCGGATCCGACAGCGCCACGCCATCAAACAACCGGTATGTGATCGTTTCCGTTCCGTTGGCATTCGGCGCGGGCGTATAGCGGAACACCCCGTTGCCCACCGGCTCCAGCCGCGCCCCTGCGCCAAGCCCGCCAACGATCCGCACGACAAGCGGATCGTTTTCCGCATCGCTGTCATTTGCCAGCAGGTTGATATCGCCCGGTGTGTCTTCGTCAATGGTCAGGCTTTCGCCCACCGCAACGGGCGCGGTGTTGGCGGCGAGACCCAACAGGCGGACGGTGTCGACGCTGACAGCGCTGTCGATGTCGCCCAAACCAATCAGATCGAATGTCAACGTCACGCTTTCAGGACGCACCGCCAGTCCCGTCAGGTCAACGGTGACGATCACATCGCCGTCCACCACGGTGATGCCCACAGGCGACGACGCATAGTGGCGACCATCTGCCTGAATGTTCAGGATCGCATCTGTGCCCGACAGCCCGTCGATCTGGGGCAGAACCGCCAGACCGGTGACCGCGTCAAACAGCGCAACTTCAAAGGCATCAGGCGCAGTGCCCGCAGTTGCCCGCAGGTTCAGATCGCTTAGCGTGAATTGCAACGCAGTGGCCTCTGCGGGCAGCACAAAGCTTTGCGACAGGCCTGCCATCGTACCGCCGCTTTCACGCAATGTCGCCTTGTCATCGGTCACCTGCACGGTGCCAAAGGTTGTCCAGCCGGTTGTGCCACCCGTGAACGCACCGTTGGTCAGCGCATTGGTCGGCGGCGCGGCGCGTGCTGCAACCGCGGCGGCTGTCGCCGCTGGGGGCCGGGCCTGCGCGGATGGCTGCGCCCCAAGACCCGCATTGCCCTGCGTTGTCGTGTCTGCGACAGGGTCGCCGGTCCAGTCCTGCACATCCGGGCCGGACGGCAGACGGCGCATGCCCGTGACCAGAACAGGGCTCATCAAATAGCCGTTGCCCGTCGGATCGACATGATCCGCCAGCCCCATGGCGTTGCCCATTTCGTGCATCAGCACGGTCAAAAGATCAACACGGCCAGATGCGTCGCTGCCCGCACCGGCAATATAGACATGACTGTCTGCGGTGGCGGCAAATTCGACCTGATCCAGCGGGGTCTGATCGACAAACCAGCCGTTGCCGGCGGCGTCCATGTCGATCGTGATCACTTTACCATCGGCCAGCGCCAGCGCGGCCCCTTCAAGATCGCCCACCTGAATGATGACATCCCTCAGCAAGTCTTCGGCACCGGGCACCAGCGCGCTTTCCACCCAGATGCCCTTTGCAACCTCGGCTAGCGCCTGCGCCTGCACCAGCGGCAGCGCCTCGGCGCCCGGTCCGATGCTGGCGGCGGTCTGGTTCGACGCGGTCGTTGTCAGGCGCACATCGTCAATGATGATGATCGCACTCAGCGCGTTGCCGACAAATGTAAACCCTTCCAGCAGATCAACGGCCAGGTCTCCGAAATTATCGGCCGGTTTCTTTTCCAGACCGTTGTTGGTGATCGTCAGGCTGGCAACCTTGCCCTTCACCTCGTCCGGTATGCGGAATGTCGCGATCTCTCGGGTAAAGAAATGACGGTCAAAGGTATAGGCATCGCCCAGTTCGATAGCGCCGTTGTCGAGCTGTTTTTCCGCCACCGCCGTATGGGTTTTGCCGTCCATGTCGGTGAACACCGCCGTCATCTGCATGTCGTCGTTCACGTTAAGTGGGAAAAAGACGTCAAATTTCAGATAGTTGCGATCAGACGGAATATACATCCGGTTGTGGGTGATCTTGTCCAGCTGACCCACTTTGTCCAGATATTTTTCAAAAGTCTCGACCGGATTGATCTCGGTTCCGAAGAAGTTGAACGACCCTTCTGGCACAAAGGTTTTGAACAGCTCTTTCAGGGCTTGCGTGCCGCCCATCAACAAACCGAAGTCGGGCTTGGTATCAATTCCGAAGATATGGGTAAAGAACACCGTCAGGTTCTTCTTCAGGTAATCCCCAAAGGCGCCAATCGCGGCTTTGCGTGCATCTTGGGACGCCTTGATCGTGTCTTCGTTGGTTTCGTCCAGCGGCAGATCCAGAATCGCCACCAGCGTCAGTCCGGGGCCTTTGTAATCCTTGACAAATTCCTTGACCGCCGGATTTGCCGCGATGGATTGCAGCGCCACATCAACAACCGTTGCCATCGCCCGCACGGCGGTGCCGTCAGAGATGATAAAGTTCACGATGCCGCCAACATTCGCCGCCAGATCGTCCGAGCCAAGCAACAGCTTGCCATCCTTGTCGACGATACGCGGATTGTTCGGATCGCCGGCCAGCACCCCGCCCAGTTGATCGGCGTAATCCTGTTCGGCCTTCTTCTTGATATCCGTGGGCGTCGCACTTGACCCGTATTTGCCGCCGTTAAAGCGCTCAAGCTGACCCTCCAGCCACTTGTCCAGCAACGGCTTCAGAACCCGCCCGACCACATCAACAAGTTCGCTTGCCAGGTTCTGGTTCACCAGGAACTTGCCGGTGATGTCCACGGGGCCGTCAAATCCGATGCCGCCGGGCGTGCTTTCGGTGAACAGATCAAAGGTGAACGACACGCCCTCGTCGACCGCCCGACCGGCTGCCGTATCCGCAGCCGTGCCTTCGATACCCCCATGCATCGACCAGCCCGGCAAATCATATTGCAATGGGAACCGGCCAAGTTCCGGCGGCAGCGGAGGAATAAGCGCGCCCAGTTTCTTGGCGCTGTCCCCGAAACTGGCGGTCTTGTCCAGAATGGACTTTTTCAGCGCATCAGCGTTCTTGTTGCCGCCGGTGACTTCCTTGTAGACGGAATCCAGCAGCCACTTGATGTACTCGGACAAGGCGTGGCGCGTGCCATGGCTGAAATCACCGTTAAAGACACTTGGCACCGCCTCGTAGGGGTAAACCGGCACTTTGGGACGATCGACTTCGGTGTTGTCAAAATCCAGCTTGGTACGCGTGCGTTCGCTTTCCTTGGGCAGCACATCAGGATCACCTGCAACAACCGAGAAATAGAACCCCGAACCTGTTGCTTCTGTCCGCGTCGAGTTTCTGCCCGTCGTACCCGGATTAACGTCGGCATTCTGGAAATACTTTGTGAAATGCGGTTTCAAGCTGGCCCATTTGCCATCGCTGAACGCTACCGGATCAACCCCGTACCACGGTTGTGTGGTGAATTCCTCGCCAAAGATATTGCCCAGTGTTTCGATAAAGCCCGGATCTTCTGTTGATCCGATCACCAGCCCCTGATCCCCGACGGTGCGCGGCACGGTCTGGCCAACGACATAGCGCGCGTTCACATCGGCAGTGCCCAGATACCAGTTGGTGATCCGCGAATGGGGGCCTGCGGTAATGCTGTCCTCGATAAAGCCCGGCACCTTGGGATATTGAACCGTGCCCGCGCTGGACTTGTTGGTAAAGCTGATCTCGATGTCGGGCTTGCCGTTGCCGTGCTTGCTGGGCACAAAAGTTGGGCCGTCTTTGGTGGTCGGGATCGAGGTGCCGTTGGGCGTTGTTGTGGGGATGAACGTGGGCAGCTTCGACGCGACAGGCCCAAAGCTTTCCGTCGCCGTTGACTGGTAATAGTTGTCCGCAAAGTTGACGTTGCTCCAGACCTGAACATTGGGGTCCTTGAAGTCGTTGAACTGGATCTCGCGCAGTTGCAGCCCCATGATACCCGCAATATCCAGCACGATTTCAAACACGGTTTCCGCCGCGTTCACGACCCGCTGGATAGACGCGCCAAGCGGCGGGTTGACAAAAGATGTCGCCACGCCGACCAGCTTGGCCGCTGTCAGGTAGTTCTTGATGATCTTCTCGAACTCGACTTTCAGGCTGTCTTGCTTGAACTCGTGCGGGTCCAGCGTGGTCATGTGAATATTAATGTCGTTCGCGGCGCCGTTTTCGGGGAAATGGACCCCCAAACGCTGGATGACCTCGGAATTGACCGAGGTGCCCCGGCTGTGCCCGATAAAGTGAACCGGGCTTTTGAACAGCTTGTTACCGCTGTCCTGATTCAACTGCACCAGCGACGCAAAGAACGCATCTGCCGCCGCTTCCGAAAATCCGCTGTCTGACAGGTTGCTCTCGCGGTACCAATCCATGACCAGCGTAATCGCCTGCCCCTTGGGGACAGACCCGATATCATAGGCCGTGTCCTTGTTGATCTTTCTGCCATCGACCTCTTCGGTCCGGTATTCGTGGAATTTGCCGGTCTGACGGTTATAAACAAGGATCACACCACCACCCGACGCTTGCGAAATCACCTCGGCGTTTTCCAGCCAGGCTTTCAGCGTGTCTTCATTCAGGGGGGTGTTGGCGTAGTCGGGCAGGATGCCTTCGACCTGAAAACCGTGCGTCAGGACGTTGACCGTGGAATAGGGCGTATCCTCGGGCGTCACCTTGGCCGTACGGAACTTGACCGAGTCGCGCAGCGTGCCGCCTGCACTGGGCACTTCGACGCCCCAGTAGTAATCCTGACTGCCGGTCAGCAGACGCCGGAACCCGGGATCGACCTCGATCACAATGGCATTTTCGGGCTTTTCGCCGTCAGCGACGTCCGCCTGCTTCAGATCGCGGGTCTTGGTATGGTCAATCGTTCCGTCGGCCTTCAGCGTGTAATACTTGCCCGACAGGAAGGCGAAATTCGCGTTGTTCCCGGGCGAATTGATCAGCCTGAATTCGTGGTAATCCTCACGCGCGTCCGGCTTGGAGTGGCCCCAGAAACCGCGCTCGCGATACGGATCCTGCGGGAACAACCCTTCGCCCGGCGCTTGGGTGCTGACAAACAGGTTCATCAGGAATTGGGTCTTGCCGATCTTGCGCGGATCAAGGTGAACCTCGAACTTCAGCGGCAGAGCACCCTCGCCGTTGGCGACAATCTCGCCTTTGGGATTGACCAGTTTCAGCCCGACCTCGACCTGCAAATCCAGACCACGCCCCCAAAACACGACATCCAGCGGATCGCCGAAAATCTCTTCGCGCACAACTGCGTCGCCAATCCCGTAGAGCCCGCGCTCCAGATCGACCGGCAAGGTCCGGTTGCGGGTGATCTTGTTGCCGTCCCACCCCTTGTCCGAGGCTTCGATCAGTTTATCGACCTGATACGTGACCAGCGCCCCCGACTTGCGGAAGTTGGCAATCAGCTGGGTGCCGTCGGGACGCAACACGATTTCCTGCAAATATTGGTCAGGGATCGGGATTGTGGTGCCCACATGGGCCGCCGAGCCATAGTTATAGGTCTTGCTCAGCTTGTCCCAATCGCTCTTTTCCATGTTAAACGGATTGCGGATCAGCCCGATATTGTTGCCCAGTTCGTGCCGCCGCTCGATCTCGTAGGCCAGCACCGAGTCGCCAAAGGTCAGATAGCGCGACAGGTCGTAATCCGCGACAAAGGCATAGGACAGGTCCGGCGCAATCTCGACGGCCACAGGGTTGCGAATGTCCAGATCATAGCGCTGGCTTGTCAGCGGCAGATAGTCGTCAATCAGGATCGACGTATAGGGAATGACGTAGCCGTTATAACGCACGCCGATGCTGCCCTTGTTCAGCTCAAGCGACCGTCGGAACGTGTCGCCTGTTTCAAGCGTCGAGGGCAGCTTGCGCACATTGGCGCTATAGCTGGCCGGATCGGCGTTGGTGACTTCGATCGTGTAGAACCCGTCCGACCGTTCGCCACGGGCGACAAAGGCCAGCTTGTTTTCATCCGAACTGGCCGCGATGTCATAAGGATCGACATAACCCTCAAGCGTCTCGATGATCGTCAGATAGGTCGTGGGACCGGTGGCATCGGCCTTGGGCCGTTCCACGTCGATCACATGGATCACGCCCTTGGTGCCATTGCTGCGGCCCCAGCCACCGTCGCCAAAGATGTTGCCATAGGGCACTGCAACATACAGCTTCTTGCCTTCTGCCGACAGTTCGATGTCATTGATCAGCCCGCCGGTGGCCTGACGCACGTCATCCGGCATCGGAATCGTGATCTGGCGGTATTGCAGATAATCCGAAGACCCCGGACGCAGGTCGATCGAAAAGACCTTGCCCTGCCCCGCTGCAAACAGGAAATTGCCGTCCCCGCTCAGGGCCAGCTTGTCAACGCGCTTGCCCGGAACCGTGATGATGTTGACCCCCTCGGTCTCGGGGTCAACGTCGAATTGTTTCAGCGTCAGCATATCCACGACAGCAATGCCATCATAGGTCGCGACATAAGCCGCCGACAGATCCCCCGCGACGACAGCGTCATTGGGCCAGCCGGCGATCGCAGCAAGACCGTTGTACAGATAGACATCCGACACCAGCTCGGTCTTTTCGGGCAAGACGCCATCATTGGGGTTGGGATCGTCCTGCACGGGGACGTTGGCGGGCAGGATATCAAACACCTGAAGCATGGTGTGGCTTGGGATGCCGGTGGCAGAATTTTGTTTGGTGCCGCCGATCACCCCGTATCCGCGCGTGTTCGATACCTTGATCTCTTGCGAGAACGTCGGCTTGTTCGTGCTGCTCCAGCCGCCCTTGCCAGCCGCATCCGCTGCACCACCGGGTTCGGCGCGCTCGAAAGTGATGCGAGCCTTGGTCGCCAGAATGGTGTCGGGGATATCCAGCACGAATGTGCCGCCCTCGTCGGTCAGGTTCTCTGCGACTTCCCTGAATTGCGTACCCGCGACATAGACCGCGTGGCCACCCAGATCGAATTTGACCCTGCCATCGCGCAGCCTGCTGCCGAATTCTCCACTGTTCGGATTGTTGGCGCCGTAAAAGAACTTCGACCCCGTGATCCGCAGTTCGGCGCTGCCATCGGCCTTGCGTGCCACGGCTGCCTCGCTGATTGCAGGCGCGGCCCCGGGGGCGTTCGAAAACGCAGTATCGGGCACCTTGACCGTCAGGTTCAACCGTCCTGTGGTGTTCTCGGGCGCTTCAACCTCGATCTGTGTCTTGGCCCAGTCCTTGCCATCCAGATAATCGGCATAGGCGTCGATGCGTTGCTTGGCCGGGGTCATCTGGAACCCGACATAGCTGGCACCGGCGACCAGCCCCAGCCCCACCAATGCGCCGCCAAGGCCACCCACGGCCAGGCCGATCAGCATGCCAGGAATGACCGCCACCGCACCGCGCGCCAATGCGGGCAGATACAGCGACGCGTCCAGCATCGGCTGGTTCGCTTTGGCGACAATGATGTTGCCACGCTCGGACAGGCCGGGGAACGGTGGCGACGCGGTGCGCGCAATGCCATTTTCGTCAACGGTGCCACTGTCGACCATGCGCCAGATCTTGCCGTATTCGCCGTTGGTACGCTCGGTGAAATCATCCTGCACAAAGAAAATGACCTGATCGCCCGGCGCAGCTGCCCCGTTCACCGGCGTCGCAAACTGGATGGTGCCGTCCAAGGTGCCTTCGGCGATGTCCAGCGTGGCCCCCCCGATAAAATCGAAATCCGGGGGCACGGCGATTTCCAGATCGGCTTCGCCCAGCGTTGTCACTGTCACGGTCGCAGACCCGCTGAGCTGGCCCTTGCCAAAGGCAACTTCGATGCCGTCATCTGTGCGCAATGCCCCGCCTTCGGCCCCGATCTGCGCGGTGTTGCCCAGAACCGGCGGCGCAACCGTCACGCTCAGCACCTCTTCGGCCCCGCGGTAAATGACCGTTACCGTGGTATCGCCCGCGCCAACCGCTTCGATCAGGCCCGCTTCGGTCACGGTGACAATGTCACGGTTGCCCGAAACATAAACCACGCCCTCGGCTCCGCCGATAAACTGCGTACCCAAGGTGCCCAGCGATGTCACAACCTGGCGCGAACCGCCATCGGGCAGGATGGTCACCGTATCGGGATAGGCGTCGATACCGAACAACTGGGCAATCGCCCCCTTGCCATCCTCGGCAATGCCGACCGAAGCCGCCGTAGCCGCCGCAACATTGCCCCGTTCCGCGCTGATATAGGTATCGCCATAGGCCAGCCCGCTGATCAACCCCGACCCGCTGACCTTGATGATATCGGGGTTCTCTGCGGTCACGGTGACATAGTCGAAGGGCAGGATCACATCGGACTGATCCGCGAACTGCCCGACAACAACCAGATCTGTCACCTCGCCCGGCTTGTCAAAGATGAACCGCCGCTTGAGGAATTGCAGCTCGGTCAGCGCTGCATCCGAGATATTGATATCAAGGGTGATTTCGCTGGTCGCGGCAAAGCCGTCATCGGCCACCACCGTGATGCTGGCAGCGCCGCTGTAACCAAGGTTCGGCGTGATCCGCAGGAATTCGCCATCGGGCGTGAACCGCGCGGTCACATGTTCGCTGCTGGACACACGGAAGAACACCGGATCGCCGTCGGGATCGGTGGCAATGTCGTCCAGCGCCACAAGGACCGGCAGATCGACGTGGGTAAAGGGCACCGGCAACACCGCCGCCACATCCGGTGCCGCATTGCGCCGCACACCAAAGTTGACGTTCAGCACCTGCCGGTCCAGAACATCGGTGGTGCCGTTTCCGTCAATGTCGCTGCCCGCGCCTGCCGCGCGCAGCAGGTCACTGTCGGTGCCGTTCACCGCGCCATCTGCATTCAGGTCGCCCGCAACCGATACGGTCAGATCAAAGGCAGCCTCCCCGCTGACGTCCAGCCGGTACAAACCGGCCGTGTCGATGCGATACAGCGCCGTGGTCTGTCCGTTGGCCCGTTCCAGCCCCAGCAGGCTGGCACCGGCCAGCGACGGCGTCGTGTCCTGGGTGCTGGTACGCAGCGACACGATCAGATAGCCACCCGCCGCGCTTGCAATCTCGCTGTCGCGCACCGTCAGGGAATACGAGGTTTGCGCAGCGCCGCCCGGCGCGGCAATCACCCGTCCGGTCACTTGCCCCAAACCGCCCAGATCTTCGGCAATCGGCGCCTGGGTCACGGTGCCATCGGCACCATAGCGGATCGCCGTGCCCTGCGCGCCGATCTCTGTTTCAGTGACAAGCCGCCCGTCCGCATAGCCGTAGCGTGCGCCAGACCCGTCGTCCAAGGCCCGCACGCTCAGCAGATCGCCATTCTCGCCGTAGGTATAGACCAGGGCCCGCCCGTCCGGCGTGGTCGCGCGCGAAATCAGCCCCTCGGCGTTGCGCAGGAACGACAGCACCTCGCCGCTTGCAGCGGTGATCCCGCTTTGACCCACAAACAGGCGCTTGTCACCCAGCCGGATTTCCTGAACCCGCCCGCCGCTTGAGACATAATAGGTCCGCCCGTCAGGCGATTTCAGTTCGAACGGCTGGCCGCCGCCGATGTTGGGATCGGTCGGGTTATAGGGCAATGAATCCGCCGAGGCATAGAAACGCCCGCCGGATTTGCGCAGCAGCATGTCAACCGACCGGATCTGCCAGTCCTGTCCGCTGTCCGCGACCCATTCAGGGCGATAGAATGTTGCAGGGCCGACCAGTTCGGCCACGGGTTTGAAGGTGAACCCGACCCTTTCGCCATCCGGCGTGGTCAGATACATCCGGTCACCCGACCGCAGCGGCGTGTAAATCCCGTAGGCCTCGCGCCCGGATGCGGTCACGTTCAGGTCCAGATCCAGATCGAAACCGGCAGACCACAGGCCGAAATCGCGATCCGGTCCGGACAGGCTGTCATAGCGGCGGGTGATCTCCAGCGCGGCACCGTCCAGCTGGAACACCATGTCGGTGCGGCTGGTGACATGGCGGTTGGTCTTGGTGTCGCCGCGCACTTCGATGCGCACATCCTCGCGCACAATCCGGCCCGAAATATCAGCCGCGACCAGCCTCAGGCTGTAAAATCCATTCAGCAATGCGCGCGTATCAAGGGCGCCCAGCAGGCCGCCAACCTGTTCCTCGCCCGACCCGATGGTCTGCAACAGCGTGGCGCCATCGGCACTGCGCAGCTCCAGCCGCCAGTAATCAAGATTGGCATCCGTCACCAGCCCGCCGACCTCAACGACCCCTTCCAGCGGCGCAAGGCTCAGCAGGTCCTCGAACAGGATCACAGGCGCCATGCGATCCGACGGGTCGCGCACCTTGAGCGGCAGTTCCGCGTCACCCGTCACGCCATCCGCATCGGTGGCTTCGGCCCGCAACTGGATCTTGCCCGCAGCCTCGGGGGTGATAACCGCACGGCCCTGAGCATCCATCGCAACCGCGACACCGTCCGCAAACAGACGCACACCGGTGATGTCCGACAGGCTGTCGGCCACCACTTGCACCAGCACGGACTGCCCCGGTATCGCGGCAAAGCTTGGCGTCAGTTCGATCCGCACCGTCGGCGCGATCGGCTGCAACGACGCACGCATGACGATGGTCTGGCGCGCTTCGATGTCGCCATCGCTGGCAAGGAAGGTCACATAGTAATCACCGGACTGCGCCGGTCCGGGTGTCCATGTGACTATTCCGGTCTCGGCATCCAGAACGGCCCCGTCCGGCAGGTCAAGCGCGCGGAATGTCAGCGCCGTGCCGTCGGGGTCGCTGGCCTCAAGCGCAAAGGATTTTTCCTCGCCAATCAGGAAAGCGCGGTCAGAGGCTTGCAGCACCGGCGCGCGGTTTACATCCGCAACAATCACATCAACCGCCATCTGCGTCGTCAGCCCCGACGGGTCGGTCGCCGCAAGGGTCAGCGTATAGGTGCCCGTCTGGTCATATTGCGGAATCCAGACAAATTCGCCACGCTCGACAGAAAACGCCGCCCCCTCGGGCAGACCCGAGATGACAGACAGTTCGACCGCATCGCCATCCGGATCATCCGCGACAACGCTGAACCTGATCTCGGCGCGGTCGCGGCCCAGTTGCGCAATCATCGGCACAAAGACCGGCGCGCGGTTCTGTTCGCCGATCTCGATTGTCACGGTTTCGGTGCTTTGCGCACTGCCGTCCGACACCGTCACATTGACCTGATAGCTGCCCGCCTGATTGGGCGTCGGCGTCCAGTCCAGCTGGCCGGTTGCGCGATCAAATGCGGCCCCCGCAGGCAGATCGGTTGCAGAATAGGTCAGCGCGTCGCCGTCACCATCCTGTGCCTTGAAGGTCACCGACAGGGGTTGCGTTTCAAGCCCCTTGATAACACCAAAAGGATCAAGCACGGGGGCCACATTCGCAGCCCGCACCACAATCCCGAACTGCAAGGTCGACGTGGCCGGATCGGTCAGCCCGTCGGCTCCTGTATCTGTTGCACTGACCTGTGCCTGATGGGTCCTGATCTGCGCCGCAGTTGGTGTCCAGGTCAGCAGCGCACGCCCGTATATCAGCGGATCAGCCGTCAGCACCGCACCCGCAGGCAGGCCCGACAGCGCAAATTGCAGTGCGTCCTGATCCAGATCGGTGGCGTTCAGCTCCAGCTGCAACTGCTGGCCTGCAACCGCCACCACATTGCCCTGATAGGCAAATTCGGGGGGCTCATTGTCGCTGACCACATCGACGACAAAGGTATAAAGATCGCCGCGCTGGATGCCCTGACCGCCACCATCATCATGTGCCACCAGCCGGATCACATGTTCGCCACGATCACCGACGCCCGGCGCCAGCCGGATCACGCCGGTGCCGTCGCCATTGTCAACAAAACTGATGAAATCCGGCAGCGGGAAACCGGGCAATTCGCTTTGCAAAAGCAAGGTGATCGGATCGCCGTCGGCATCCGTTGCCGAGACCGGAATGTCCCGCACCTCGGCGCGGTTGATGGTTACGTTGGCAGGTTCTGACACCACCGGTGCCTGATTCAGTTCGCGCACCGTAATGGACACGGTTTGCGTTGTGACCGCAGGCGTTCCCGTGCCGTCCCCGTCATCCGTTGCGCGGAATTCAATCTGGTAGTCTCCGGCCTGATCCGCACCGGGAGTCCACAGCAGCTCCCATGTTTCGGCATCAAACGAAGCGCCGTCCGGCACCTCACCGACAACCTCGACCTGCACGGTTTTCGGCGCGGATCCGATTTCGGTGAATTCGTCTTCCAGATTGCGGTAACCGGGTTCGTAGAACGGATTGTCGGGATCAAAGGCAAAGGCCCGCAGCGCAAATTGCTGCCCTTCGTACACCTGAAGCCCGTCGAAATTGTCAAAGACCGGCGCGCCGTTGGCATTGGTCACCTCGATGGTCATTTCGCGTACAGCAACACCCTTGCCATCAGAGACCGCGAAAAGCACCGTATAGGTATCGGCTTGGGTAAAGCCCGGAGTCCATTCGAATTCGCCGGTGGCCGCATTCAGCTTTGCCCCGAACGGCAGCGTGTCATTGACGACCCCGAAGGACAGCGGCAGGCCCGGTTCGGCATCGGCACGCAGGTTGAACCGGATGCGGTCGCCTTCGGCCGCGATCATGTTGCCGGGCACTTGCAACGAAACAGGCCGGTCCTGCTGGGCGATACGGATGTTCACCGTCGACGAAATTTCGCGCAATCCGTCAGAGGCGCGCGCGGTCAGCGCATAGGTGCCGGCCTGATCATAGCCCACCTGCCAAGAGAACACGCGGCGGTCGGCATCATAGACCGCCCCTTCGGGCAGATCGTCGATCCATGTGACAACATCCCCAAAATCAGGGTCCGCCGCGACCAGTTCGAATTCGACAAGGTCGCCTTCGCTGGCTGTCAGTTCCTGCGGGATCGACAGGAATTCGGGGGCCTGATTGCCGCCCTCGACCGCCAGCACGAACCGCTGGGTCGTCACCGCGCCGCGCGCGTCAAAGACTTGCACCGTGACGGCTTGGTCGGCGCTGGTGTTTTCCAGCGGTGTCCAGCTGATGTTTCCTGTGGCCGCATCCAGCGTCATGCCCTCGGGACCGTCCAGCAGGTGGAATACAATCGCCTCGCCATCGGGATCCTGCGCCACAATCTGGTGAACGAAGGGCTCTCCAACCTTGGCAGTTTCCGGCACCTCGGATGTGATGACCGGCGCGCGGTTTGGCCCCGTCGAGGCCGCGATGCCAACCGAAAACTGCACCCGCTGCCGGTTGGGCGTGACAATGGCCACGGTTTCGCCGCGCGTCGACGCACCGGCGGCCAGACGGCCATCGGGCGGCAGCGTCGCGGACAGGTCAATCAGCCACAATCCCTGATCCGTCTGCCCCAGCGCATCGCCGGGGATACCGGGATAGCCTGATTCAGGGTCCAGCGTCAGCAACACCGGCAGGATCACATCATTTGCGCCGGTGTTGGTCAGGAACACATCATAAGACACGGTTCCCAGCGCCCGGTTATAGCGTGTCGCCCCGAACTCGATCTGGATAAAGGCAGACAGGTCCTGAATGCCCTGGAACCGCGTCTGGTAATCCGACCCCATGCGCAGCCCTTGCAACGACGCCACGCTGCCCTTGACCGTCAGCGTATAGGTGTCCGCCGCCAGATTTTCGACCTTGACCAGCGCGGTGCGGCTGTTCGTGTCATAGATCACCGCCGTGGGCGAAACCGGCCCGTTCAGAGCACCGGTCAGCGTGTAGTTGTCCAGATTCAGAACCGAGGTGTCCAGATTTGGGTCGCCCACAAACATGTCCTGATCGAACCGTACCGCCAGCACCGATTGCGGCAGCGGCACCACTGAATCGTCAGGTGGATTTGTGGCAATGACGCTGGGCGCATAGGACGGCGCAACCACGTCCACCTGGTTTGACTGGCTGATCAGCACACGCCCGTCCGACGTGGCAATCAACACATCGCCGCGCGTGCCGCCTGTCGCCACGTCCACACGTTGCAGGGTTTCCAGATCCACCATCGTCAGTGCCGAACCCTCGGCAGCCTCACCGGTGCCGGACACAGCACCCGTGTTGGCGGACACGAACAGCATATCCGCCAGAGCGGTTCCTTTTTGACCAAAGGCGATAGAATCGATCTGGCTGCTGAACTCCAACCGTGTTTCGGCACGTTTGCGCTCGGTAAAGCTGACGACCTGCGCGCGGTCCGGCCATGTCACCGCCCAAAGCGTGCCCTGATCGTCAAAGGCCAGCGCGCCAACCCGCAAACCTTCGTCGCGGCTCCATTGGGTAAAGGTCTTGGCGACGGCATCAAAGGTCACGATGCCGGAATTTGTACCGACATAGATCAGCCCGGTCGCCTCTTCGATCGCCAGCCCCAATGTCAGACCGTC
Organism: Pseudosulfitobacter sp. DSM 107133; assembly: GCF_022788695.1. NCBI lineage: Bacteria > Pseudomonadati > Pseudomonadota > Alphaproteobacteria > Rhodobacterales > Roseobacteraceae > Pseudosulfitobacter > Pseudosulfitobacter sp. DSM 107133. The sequence continues at coordinate 63,908 of NZ_CP085155.1, read as the reverse complement.
GCCGTAACGCCCCAGAACCGCACCGCTGCTGCCGTCGATCTGCAACAGCGCCCCGCCACCCGTGGTGGCCCAGATATTGCCAGCCGCGTCTTCGGCCAGATTGAACACCGGCTCGTCCAGCGTCACCAGCAGCGTTTCGGTGTTCGCGGTGCCGCCCTCGGCCCCAAACACAAAGATCGAGCCGCGATTGACCCCACCCGACACCAGAATATCGCCGTTCGAACGTTCCAGAATGGCCATCGGGCCGATACCGGCCTGCGAGGTCTGGAACCCTGTCGCAAACGACGTGCCGATGAAGGGGCTCAGCACTTGAGAGAACTCGGGCAGGTTGCTGAGCGGGGCCGCCGAGGGGACATTGTCCAGCGCCATGCGGAACAGATCATTGGTGACAGGCTGGATCACCGGTTCGGGCGCTATGCCGAAATTCGGCGCGGTGGTGCCCTCGACCGCAGCCGTGGCACCCAGATTGACCGGCTGGCCATCCGACGTAACCGCCGACCCGTCCTGTGGCTGTTCGCGGTTGCCCGCGATATCGGTGGCCAGCGCAAGGAATTCATAGGTCTTGCCGGCCTCGCCTTCAAAGACCAGCTGGCCCGTGGCCTGCTCAAGCCTGCGCTGCCAGATCTTGAAGTCGCCGCCGTCGGTCGCAACATAGATCGTGACGTGTTTCACCCCCGACCCGCCCGCATCGTCCTGTGCGGTCCAGACTACGTCATAGCTGTCAGTGCCTTCGATCTGATCGGCCGTCATGCGGGTTGTGGGGGCCGCACCATCGACCACCTGAATAAGCTCTTGCGTGTCTTCGGGGGCGGCGGTGTCAAACACGACCCGCGCAGAGGACGAAATGCGGGTGCCGGTCTCGACATCTTCGGCGGGTTTCACCGTATAGCTGACAAAGCCAGCGCCCTTGCCCAGATCGGTGTTGGGCGGCAACAGCCCGGCAGTGGTGCTTTGAATCTTTTCACCGGTCAACGGATCGATCGCCTGCAACACCCAACGCGCCGATGCGGGGTCCTGAAACAGGTCAACCCCGGCGCTGACCCGCACCACAAAGCCCAGCGTATCGGTAAAATCAATCTCGTCAGTATAGAACCAGCGCCCGTCCGGCACGTCGATGGTAATATCGCCAATACGAATGTCACCCAGCCGGAAGCTGCGCGGGTCCAGATCGTCGTCAAGCTGGGTGACAATCTCGATCTGGTTTGCCCATGCGCTGGATTCACCGTCGTTTTCAAACTTGATGGTATAGGGCAGCGCTTCGGTGCTGGGCAGCCAGCCCTCTGTCTCGAAGGTTTGCGGCCCGTTCATCGAGGCAAGCCGCCCCGAATTCCCTGGATCGGCAAAGTAGCCGGAAAAATTCAGCGCTTCAAAGCCCGAGCCATCCACCGGCGCCGGACCGTTGATCAGGAAATCTTCGGGCAGGGCCGCGCCGCGATCCTCGAATGGCACCCACGGCGAATAGATACGCACCGCTTCGAAATGGGTCTCGTTGCTCAGGCCCATATTATAGTCATCAAATTCGGGCAGGGCAGGCACCGGAATTTCGCCCGTGTAGCAATCGCTTTCGCGCGGATCCATGAATTCGATATCGGCCATCAGAGTTTCGTCGTGGCCGTACAGCGTGCGCAACTGTTCGAAGAAGCCCAGAATGTCACCGTCCGAACGAATATCCTGACCCGCCGGACCAAACAGAACCCCCGAGGCCAGTGTCGCCATCAGTGACAGGATTTCCTGCCGCTCGCGGATCGGGGGAATGTCGCCTTCGGCGCGCAAGATGCCCGCCTGTTCCAGCCCCGCAAGCGAGAAATCAACCCACAGGTTCGGATCGGCCACGATGGCCACAAGCGCTCCGGGTGCATCATCCGACGCCAGAATGCGGTCGCGCAGATCCAGCGCGATCTGGGTCTGGTGGGCGACAAATTCGTCGCGAGTCATCGACGTCGAGGCAGCAAAGATGTGGAACCGGAACGGGATAAACGGAATCTCGCAATCGCCCGGACGCGCGACATTGCTGTTGTACAGATCCTCGAACGGGAAGGCCGCCATCGCCGCACCCAAGGCCGGATTGACCTCGGCCGATTTCTCGACAACCGCATCGTACCAGTCGCCTATCGCCCCCTCGCCGCCTTCCTCCAGAATCCCGTCAAGCTCGGGCAAGACGTTGGACATGCGCGCGCGGAAGGCATCAAAGGCCTCGGCGTGCAACTCGCCCAGCCCCGGATAGGACGACACGTTAAAGGTAAAGCCCGCAAACCCGTCGGCAGGCAGGTCATAGACATAGCCCGAGGTCGTCAATTGCCCGTTGGTGTTGACGATGCTTTCCAGACCGGCCCAGAACACGTCTTCGTTCGGCGTGCCCGCCGCCCCGTCGGGCGTGCCCCGCACATTGGTGAAAAACTCAAGGAAGGGCAGGCCATAAACATAGGGGTTGGTGTGCAATTCGGGCACGCCGACCTCAAAGAACGTATAGGGCGCATCCAGGTTGCCCATGTTCTGGAATGCCACCGAATATGTCTCGGTCTCGCCCGGCAGCACCACCCGGCTGCCCCCGATCCCGATGGTCACGTCGCCCTCGATCCCGCGCTCGACAAGGAAGCGGTAGGGCGCAATTGCCTGCGCCCCCGACGGGTTGGTCACAACCACATCATACAGCCCGTGCGGCGCGTCGGTCAGATCAAAGGTTGCGATGATTTCCGATGAATTGACCACACGCCAGTCCACTGGCGAAAATTCGGCTATGTTCGGACGCACCAGTTTGACTGTGGCACCATCAGCAAACTGCGCGCCGCTGATCCGCGTGGTGACAAAGGCGCTGTCGCCGCCCCGGTCGGTGTCCACATCGGTGATGACCAGCGGCAGCAACTCGGCCAGCAGGGTGATGTCTGTCCCCTCTTCCGGGCCCGAGAAATTGCGCACCGAAATATAGTAGGTCCCCGGCTCGGTCGAAGGCACCAGCGCCAGCAGGTTCGACGACAGCGGCCCTTCATAGGTGGCATCGAATGCATTGGCCGAAGGCAAGGCGTCGTGGCGGATGAAAATCTCGTTCAGCGCCGCGGGGTCCGACGACAGCACCGTCACCCGCAGCGTTTCCTGCGGCGGCACGGTGATGCGGTATAGCCGCTCGGCCCCCTGCGCCAGCGACACGGTTTTCGGCGTGCTCAGCAGCAATTCATCAACCGTGGTTTCGATCGTGTCGGGGGATGCAGTGGTGTTGTTGGCCTCGTTTACGCCTTCGTGGATCTGGTTGAAGATATCCGTCCGCACGATCACGCGGTATCCCGCAGGCGTCGCCGCAGGCATCACGGTTTCAAGCGTCAGTGTGCGGCTCTCCCCCGGCGCAAGCGTCCCGCTGCTTTGCACCCGTCCGATGGGTTTGTCGCGCAAATCCCATGTGCCATCAGCCGACAGGAACACCGAATCCGACCATTGCCCTTCGGCTGTCACGGTGTCGGACTGGTTGGTCACCGTCCAGCTGATCGTGATCGGTTCGCCCGCCCGTGCCGAAGACGGGATGGTAATGCCCGTCACCTCAAGATCGGTGGGCGGCGGCAGTTCAAGAATCATCGGCACGTCAGATGCGCGGATGTTGTCGGTGTCATCCGTCTCGAACACGTCACCGCGCCCGCCATAGCGCTGCGGATCGGTGACGACAAAGACATAATAGGCCTCGGTCGGCATATCGGTTGGCACGGTGATCTGCCGGTCAACAGTATAGCTTTCGCCCGCCTCAAGCGGCATCCGGTTGCGCACCGACCCGATGAACCGGTCGGCTTTCAGGTCCAGGAACGGGTCACGGCTGAAATAGATCAGATCGTCCCAGTCCTGTTGCTGGAACGGGATCGGGCCGCCGCTGTTCGTCACCGTATACGACAGGTTGAACTGCTGCCCGCGCACTGCGCGCAGATCGGTTTCCAGATTGGTGACCGTCAGATTGGGGGCAACATAGGGGCCAACGGTGACAGCCTGAGCGGTGGTGTTGTTGCCCTCGCCCTGGAACTCGCGCACCTTGCCATCCGCAGCACCCGCCAGCCCCGGCAACCGGTCCGAAATCGACGACTTCCGGCTGCCCGAGTCGGCAAACTGTGAATCGGCCACCGCCAGAACATGATAATCGCCCTCGATCTCGAAAGGCATCGTGACACGAACCGTGGCGGTATAGCTTTCGCCGGCCTCAAGTATGCCATTGCGCAGGAATTCGGCGCGAATTTCACGCCCGCCTTCCTCGCGGCGCAGCAGGAAGTCGGATGTATCCAGCGACGAATCCACAGACAGGTACACACGGTCGGTCCATACAGTCTGGCGCGTCGCCCGGTTGCCGACATTGGTGATCTCGAACGTTATGTCGACCGTCTCGCCCGCGCTGACATCCGTTGGCACCGAAAGGTTGGTCACCTGAAGATCAGGTTCGGCATAGGTGACAGGCATCATTGCCTGCCCCATCGACCCGTTGGGATCCTCGAACGCGGTGCGCGCAAACGCCTGACCGGTTGCTTCGTTGCTGCCAGAGGTCACGGGCCACGGACGGTCCTCCCCTTCGAGCCTGCGATTGACGTTGGTAAACACATAGGCGTACCAATCGCCTTCGGCCCCTTGCGGCAGCATGCCGGTGACGGTGCGGGTATAGCTTTGACCCACCTTCAACGGATCGTTGTTGGCGACAGACACGCTGCCCAATTGCACGGCGCGGTTTTGGATAAAGGTGGGATCGCGCGAAATCCAGACCTCGTCGCGCCAGTATTTCGTCTGGTCCCAGATGTCGGCTTCGCCGTCATTGCGCACGGTATAGCTGATCTCGATCTCTTCGCCCGAGAACGAAACGGTCGGCGCGGTCACATCAACCACGACCAGATCAGGTTCGGGCGCGCTGACAGAGGTGGTCGCCACGTCGCGGTTGTTGCTGGCGTCACTGTCCCCGGGCACCGAAACCGTCGCGAAAACATAATTTCCCTCGACACCCGGAGACAGGTCAACCACCTGAGTCACGCTCAGGCTTTCGCCAATCCCGATCTCGGCCCCGCCTGCGCGCGTCAACTGCCACCTGTCCTGATTGCCCGCGTTCAGGTCCGGCGTGTCGGCAAGGTTGGTGATCACCTCCCAGCCGGTCGCAACCTTGTCGCCGTGGTTGGTCAGCGTATAGGTGATTTCAAACCGGTTCTGGCCACTGACACCGGAAACGGCCACAGGTGTAACCGTGTCGATTTCAACCGACAGATCGGGCCGGGTCAGATCAGGCGGCAGGCCGATGATCTGCAAGACGGGCGGAGCGCCGATGATATCGCCGCCACCTGCCTTGTAGTTGTTCGAATTGATCTCGGTCGGGTCGTCCTCATTTACGTTCGTGGCAAGCGTGTCTTCCAGCAGGGTCGCATAGGGGTCGATCCACGGGGTCAGGTAATAGTTACCCGACGGCACCGATCCGGGCAGTTGCACCTCGACGGTGCGGTCATAACCGTCGCCCACATCCAGAACCCCGTCGGAATACTGAAGCGTGCGCAGCAGAATATCACCCTGTCCGGGGTGCGGGCGGTTCTTGTCGCGGGTCAGCCAGATTTGCTCGGCCCAGTTGCCAAGGTTTGTGGCCCCGGCCCCGCGGTTGGTCACCGTATAGTTGACCGTAACCGTGTTGCCCTCGAACGATTGGGTGGGCGTGCGCACGTTGTCGACGACAATGTCGGCAAAGGGGATCGGATCGACATAGATTTCCTGAACGCCCAGATTGTTCCGCTCGTTCGGCCATTCGCCAACTGCATTGCCGCTGTCGGTTTCGACCAGCAGATAGACCGTGCCGCGGAAACGCTGCGGAATTTGGAAAAACACTTCGCGGCTCAAGTATTGCTCGCCCGGTGCCAGTGCCGCCTCGTTCGAATAACTGCCCAGCCGGATGTCGTCGGATGTGATCTTTTCGTCAAGCGACAGGTAAACCGCATCGCTCCAGTTCGGCACATCCGTCGCAACCGGCCCCTGGTTGATCACCGTCCAGCGCAACGATCCGGTGGCACCGGCGGTATAGCTGTCGCCGGTTTCAAAGCTGGAAACCTGCAAATCGGGGCGCGGCAAACGCGCCACCAGCACCTGCGCGACGGTCGTGCTTTCGTTGTCGTCCTCGGCGGTATGTTCGTACACCGTGTCGCCAAAGTCGGTGACCACGATCAGATCATAGCGGTCGTTGGTCTGCTCGGGCAGGATGATCTGTTCGCGGCGGGTATACGACGTGTTGGCCTGCAATGGACCTGTGTAGGTATAAGTGCCAAGCGCAATGTCGTTCTGCGATCCGTCCGATTTGCGCAGGAAAAGCTTGTCGGTCCATGTGCCTGTCGCTGGACCGATCCCGGTGTTGCGCACGGTCCAGATCACATCAACCGGCGCGCCTTCCAGCGCCGTTTCAGGCACGGTTACATTGGTGACAACAAGGTTTGGCGGCGGCGAAAGCACGACATCCGTGGCCGCCGACATGCCCGTATTGCCCGCGTCGGTAAACACCAGCTCGAAGGGTGTGCTGCTGGTTGCACTGGCGCTGCCGGGGGTTTCGACAATGAAATAGGCCGGACCTTCCCAGCCATCGGGCAAGGAAACCACCGCATCCCGCTGATAATTGCCGCCCGCCGCCAAGAAGCCCAGATGGTCAAAACGATCCAGCAGTTGCCGTCCCGTGCCCTCTGGGTTGTTGGCAATGTAAACCGTATCGGTCCAGCGCGACACGTTGGTCAGCCCCAGCCCCTTGTTGGAAATCTGCCAGCTGATCGTGACATCGGTGCCCGATTGCGCCGTGGCTGGCGCGGTAACGCTGTCCACGACCATGTCGGCATAGGGAATGGGGGCAACGTCGAAATATCCGCTCAGCACGGCGGTGTTGTCGGCCTCCTGACCGTTTTCAAACACCACGCCGCCGGCATCCGTGGTCACATACAGTTTGAACCGCCCCGTCAGCGCGGCGGGCAGGAAGAAGGATTCGGCTCGGGTATACGCGGCATCCTTGTCCAATCCGTCCTGATGGTCGAAACGGGCAACTTCGAAATCATCCGCGTCCCCGATGATGTCATTGCGCGACAGCATGATGCGGTCGGTCCATGCATCGGTGATGCCACGCCCCGTGCCGGTGTTTGTCACCGACCACGACACCTCGACAAAGGCCGGATCCTGAATGGTCAACGCCGGTGCCACAACGTCGCCGACTTCGAGATCGGCAAAGGGTGCCAGTTCAATTTCCACCGCAACAGAGCCGAAATTGTCGTCTTCGTGGGCAGGCTCGGCCACGTCCTTGTCGGCATCGGTGCCGACCAGAACAAACCATGTGCCCGACACCGAAATCGGCAGTTGCACGTCGGCAAAGGCCACGCTGTCGGCCCCTGCGGCCAAGGCTTTGTCATTGGTACGGGCGGCCAGCGCAATGTCTTGCGCATCCAGCGTGGTATCACGGCTCAGGTACAGCCGGTCGGTCCAATCGCCTGTCGCCGCGCCAGTGCCGATGTTTTCAGTCGTCCAGGTGACGCGGATCGTATCGCCTGATTGCGGGCTTGTGTCATCTGCGGTGACTTCGGCAATCACAAGGTTCGGATGCAACAGCCCCAGATCACCGGTGGCCCCGCTGTTGTTGCTTTCGCGCCCGCCCTCGAACACCTGCGCGGCACGGTCGGCGCGCAGCTCGATCCGATAGGCGCCCTGCCCGACCTGCGGGATGGTGACACTGGCCGTCGCATCATAGCTTTCACCGGCGGCCAGATCAAAGGGACGGTCCACATCGCCCAGGAACAAGCCGCTGCCCAGGCCGGGGCCAACAAGATAGATGCCATCCCGCCACGGCGCGCGGGCGGCCGCTTCTCCGTCGTTGCGTATGGTATAGCTGATCTCGGCCTCGGTGCCCGGCAGCAAGGCGTCAGGGCCACTGACCGACACCACCACCAGATCCGCCGAAGGAGCCGCCGCCAGCGCCAAGGTGTCCGTCGAGGCCCGCTGGTTGTTCGCGGTCTCAGCGCGCTCGTAAACGGCGTCATCGGCATTGGTCTGCACGATCACAAAGAAATCACCGACAAAGCCCGGCGGCAGGGTGATCGCTTCGGCGCGGCTGTAGCTTGCTCCGGCGGCCAGTGCGCCGCTGTGCCCCACACTCGCGACCAGCACATCACTGGCATCCAGCGTGGTGTCTGTCGACAAATAGACCCGGTCTTCCCACGGCGCAGCGGGGGTTGCATCAGGCCCTGCGTTTGCGACGCGCCACCGCACGTCGACAGCTTCACCCGAAACGAAAGATCCGGCGGGGCCGATCACCGTTTGCACAACCAGATCCGAATAGGGCGACGACAGCGCAATCGTATCGCTTGCCACGTTGTCGCCGCGTGTATCCGGTTCGGTCACGTCGCGCTCTGCGTCCGCCTCGACAAACAGATATACCGTGCCCTCGATGCCCGCAGGCAGGATCACATCCGCCTGCGCGTCATAACTGCCATTTGCAGCAAGCAGCGCATCGCGCGGCAGGCTGGCCAGCACAATATCATCCGCATCAAGAATGCCGTCGCTGGACAGATACACGCGATCTGTCCACGCAGATGCATCGGTCGGCACCGTGCCGGTATTGGTCACACGCCAGCGGATCGTCGCGGTTTCACCGCCGCGCGGCGACGTCGGCAAGCCGGTGATCGTGGTCACCAGATCAGCATAGACCCGCGCTTCGGAGGTGATCGTCAGGTCGGTCCTGTTGTTCTGTTCGGCCTGAAAACTGGACAACCCGGTGCGCGCTTCCTTAAGCTGGTCGCGCCCGTCGGTGTCTCGGTCGGTTGTGATCTCGATGCGCAGCGGTCCCGTGCCGGCGGCCCCGTGCGGAATATCCAGCGTCACCGTGCGCTGTGCGCTTGCGCCTGCGGCAATGCGCAATCCGGCCGAGGCCACGGCCACATCCTCCAGGATCTGACCCGTGGTCAGATTGCGCAGAATGATCCGGTCGTTCCAATCCGCCGGCGTCGCCGCTGCGCCCAGATTCTCAACCGTCCAGTTGATCGTCAGCGCGCCGCCCGACTGAATTTCCGACTGGGGCACCTCAATCGCGGCCACCACCAGATCGGGCGCCGAAGCGATCAGCAGCGATGCGGTGTTGTTGGTTTCAGCGTCGCCTGCGTCATTGGCCTCGTCGACTTCGGCCAGCGCATCAACAACCACCGTGAAATCATACAGCCCCGTGGCATCCGCACCGCTGGGCCAGCCGAACGCAATGCTGCGCGCCCGCGTGGTGTCACCTTCCAGCGCCGCCTCACCGACCGAGCGCAGCGACTGGCTGTAGACGACGCGCCGCGTGATCGTGTCCGTCACCACCAGCCGTTCTGTCCAGGGCGCCTGCGCTGCCTTCCCACCGACGTTTGCCAGCGCGTAATCCACCGTCACGCTTTGCCCCGGCGTCCAGCCCTGCCCCGGTGTCACGGTCAGATCCTGCACCACCAGATCGGCAGACGAGGCCAGAGCGACCTCAAGCGGCAGGGTGGCGGCATTGTTCGCCTCGGCATCACCCACCGCGTTCTGTTCGTCCTGATCGTTGTTCACATCCAGCCGCAACGTGGCCACGATATCGCCCACGGCGGCGGTGCCGGGCGGCAATTGCAAGGTCGCGGTTTGCGTCGCGCTTGCCCCTGCTGCAATGTTGCCCCTGACCGATGCATCATAGGGCACCACCAGATCCGCAACGATGGCGTTTGTATCCACCCGCCGCAGGGTGATGCGGCTGCTGAAATCACCCGCAGTCGCCAGATCGCCCGCGTTGGTAATGTCAAAAACCAGTGGCACCACGCCACCGGACTCCAGCGTATCCGCACCGTCCAGTGCGAAACGGGACACGGTCAAATCGGGCGAAGGCACGACCTCAAGCGCGGCAAGACGCACCGGCGCGCTGAGCGCATTGGAAAAGACGTTAAAGCTGAACGCACGGTCAGGGCTGTTAATGTTGCCCTCGACCAGCAACGCATAGGTGCCGGTTTCTTCCAGCGTGATGGTGTCGACATCGCTGGCATATTGGTCAAAAACCTCGCGCCCGAACGGATCGACCAGCCGCCAGACGACGCCATAATCAAGCGACGGATAGTTGAAAAACAGCCGCTGTCCGGCGGTCCCCTCCAGACGGTATACCTTGGTTTCCGATCCGGGGGCCAGTTGTCCCGACAGCGCGGTGCCCAAAGTGACCGCATCGGCGGCGTCCACGTCGATCACCTTGAAACTGAAATCACCTGTCACCCCGGCCGAGGGCACCACCCGCAAGGTATAATCACCGGGCGGCAGGTCATAGATCGGCGCCGTCGCTACCCCCTCCGCATCCGAGCTGCGGAAATTGCGGCTGTCGACCTGACCGCGCGGGCCGGTCAGCTGCCATGTCCAGTTGTTTGCGTTGGGGGCCTGCACATCGATGTACACCCGCTTGCCCGCATCAAGGGTAAAGCTGTGCTCGGCCGTCTGACCCGGCAACAGGATCTGCCCGTCAATGGTTTCGTCCAGCGCAATATCCAGCGCGCTCGCGCTAAGCGGCACCAGCCGGAACGCATGGGTCTGCGCGCCCGTGTCCAGAATGCGACCCTCGACAATCAGGTATTGCGGGCCATCCGATGTAAGCGTGATCAACGGCTGGTCACTGCGCAGGTTGGCCGAGCTGTTCACCAACGTGCCGAACCCGTTCACGATCTTCCAGCGCCCGTTCAGGCTGCCGTCGAGATAATCCAGATAGAACTGATCGCCGCGCGCCCCGTCAAAGGCGAACACTTGGGTGCTGTTGCCCGGTGTATAGGTTGCCTCGGTACGCTCCGACAACGTCAGCGCCGTCGCAGTGCCAAGATCGTGCAGAACAAAGGCGAAATCACCAATGGCCGCGCCCGCCCCGTCCAGCGTGACCGTATAGTCCCCCGCGACCAGATCCAGAACGGCGGCGTCGTTGCGGTATTCTGAATCCAGACGCAGCAACGTGTTCGAATACATCTGTCCGCCGGGTCCGTTTACCGTCAGGACCAGATCATCGCGGTTGGTCAGTGAATCCAGAACCGCCTGCGTGCGCTCGTTCAGGGTAAAGGTATAGGTCGCGCGGTCTCCGATTGCTGCGATGCCCCCTGACACGGTCGTGCCAAGTGTCATGGCCTGCGTGTCTTGCCCCGGTGTAAAGGCAGTCAGGCTGTAGGGCACCGGGGTCGTTGCGTTGTAGACCCCTTCATACAGAAGGAAATAGGTGCCCGGCTGGGTCAGTCCGGTGGTTTCGAAATCATCAATAAAACGGCTGCGTTCCCTGATCACAGCCCCGTCGGGCCCGATCAGCTTGTAATATCCGGTGGCCCCGCCGCTCTGGTCGGATTGCAGATACAGGCGTTGATCGCCGCCGGGCCAGTCCAGGCTGTAAAGCGCTGTGGCATTTCCCGGATCAAGCGTTGCGGTCACCGTTTCCCCCGGCGTCAGGGGCACCGCATCGGCCAGATCACGCAGTGCAAAACTGTAGCTGCCCACGGCACCCGAGGGCGCCAGAATGTTCAGCGCATAGGTGCCGGGCGTCAAGGTGATTAACGTGTTGCCCGTGCGGTGATAGGAATCCGAAGCCGTAAAGGCACGCTGCCCCGCAGCGACAGGGCCGCTCAGGCTCCATTGGATTGCGGAGTTGTTGGTCATCACGTCCATCAGGACAGTGGTTTCTTCCGCAATCACCATCTCGTAGCGATCAACCGCACCCGCAACATCAAGCGCGCCATTCACAACCGCACCCGGAACCAGCGTCAGCCCGGAGGTCTCGGGCGTGGCAAGGATCGAGACATTGTCAACGACCACATCCATCGTCTGCGTGCCCAGATTGACGGCCTGCAAGGCAACCCGCGAATCTGCCAGAACAAAATTGCCCAGAAACTGCCCGTCGATCACCTGCGTCGTGGTGCCGTCAGCGGTCAGCGCAACACCCACTTCGGTGCCGCCCTTCACCCGCTTCAGGGACAGATCCATCGTGACAGGCCCGCCCGTCAGATCCGCAACGCTCAGCCCGAGCCCATCAAGCGGCACTTCGATCACCTCGGTGCCGTAGTGCAGCGAAATATGCGGCGTGGTACCGTCGCCGCCGGATTGCACCAGATCAAGCGTCGCCGCCAGCACGTTGGGGCTGTTCGGTTCGGCCCCCAGCAACGGCACCGCGCCACCTTTGCCAAAGTCGCGCGCAGGCAGGACCAGAACGCTGAGCGCATGGCCCGGCTCACCGACGGCAGGGCCGGTCAGGGTCATGTCAAACGACACATCCAGCGTTTCATAGCGCCCGTCCGCAGTTTGCGAAAAGGCAATGGTGTTGGCGGCATTCGCAGAAAGCTGGTCCAGCAGCTTAAGAGCTGTGCCGGTCCCGAACGGGATTTCGGTGGCGGCGGTTCCGGCATGATTGATCAGCACATGCCCGATCGACGACCCCGCGCCGAATTCTTCCAGCGAATTGCCCGATCCATCAGGGAAATCGGGGCTCAGCAACTCGAAGCGATAGCCGTTGGTGGTCTCGCCGTCCGTCACTGTCCCTTCGATCAACAGGAAATAGTCGCCCCCCTGTTCCAGAACCACGCCGGTTTCGTCGTTCATGCGGCGCGCCGACACCACCTGTTGCCCGGCTTCGGTCAGAACCCGCCAGCTGGTATTGGATGCCGGGCGGTCGATCAGATCAAAGTCGAAACGCTGGAATGCGTCCGCGCTCAGCCGGAACACCTTGGTCCCCAATCCGCGCGACGGCAGCGTGCCGTCGGTCTGGTCATTGAAGAACAGCGGCGTGGCGGCGGTTGCCAGATCAATCAGGCGAAACTCGAAATCACCAACAGCGTCTGTATTGGCGCGGATATCCAGCGTATAGCTGCCTGCGCCAAGGTCCAGCGCCGGATTGCCCGTGAACCGTGTGCCATCGGTCTGGTCGAAACGCCGGTCCGTGATGACGGCCCCGTCCGGTCCGCGCAATGTCCACAGGATGTCGCTGCGGTTTGCAAGTGTATCCATGACCATCAACGCCGGGGCAGCCAGATCAAAGGTATAACGGGCCAGATCGCCCGGATTGGTCAGCACAGCCGTTTGAAGGACGTTCGGCACCAGAACCTGCGGCACAGGCTCTGTTTTTGAATGGATCGCAATGCGGAACGCAGATCGCCCTTGCGGGTCTACATCGCCTTCGACCAGCAGGATATGGGGCCCGTCTGTTGGCAAGAGCAGATCATAGACGTCGGCAGGATTGACATAACCCAGCGTGACATTGCCGAAACGGTCGATCAGACGCCATTCCATCTCGCCGTCTTCGATCAGGTTGTCGATGAACACATGTTCGCCCGCAGCACCGTCGAACCGGAACATCCTTGTGCGGTTCGCAGGTTCCAGCGCGCCATCAAAGGGGGTGCCCTTGGTGATCGGCGTTGCCGCGGTGTCGATGTCTGACAGCACGAAATTGAACAGGCCCGTGCTGTCGCCCGTCCCGCTGACGCGCACCGTGTAATCACCCGCTTTCAGGTCCATCACCGGATTATTGCCGATGGCCCCGTCCGCATCTGACTGACGGAAATGCCTGTCCACAACCACGCCGTTCGGCCCGTCGATCCGATAGCGCAGGTCCGAACGGTCGGTCAGGCTGTCAAAGTAGAGCCGCGTATCGGCATTCAGGGTAAAGCTGTAAACCCGTTCCTGCCCGACGTTGCCAATCCGGCCCGTCACCCCCTTGGGGATCAAACTGACAACCTGCGCCGCCAGCGATGCGGGGCCCGCATCCGGCGTGGCACCCGCCGCAACTGTCTCCAGCGGCAAATACAGGGCAAGGTTGCTTTCGCTGCCGGTCAACGCCGCGTTGAAATTATCGACAATCTCGTCCGTGCTGCGCGCATCCGACCAGACACGCACGTCGTCAACCATCCCCTCGACCGCACCGTATGTCGATGCCGTTCCACGCGTCCAGCCGACCAGAAGCGGCGCGTCGTTGGACACGGCCGGCGTGGTGCGCATCCCTTGGGAGCGCGCCAGTTCCCCGTTCACATAAAGCCGCTGTTGCCCCAGTGCACGGTCGAACACAGCAGCCACATGCACCCATGTGCCCGCCTGAACCAACCCGCCGGCAGTCTGCGCCGAATTGCGCCCCGTCACATCGTCGGATGAGGCAAAAAGGCTGCCGTTGGAGTGCACCCACATGTCAAAACCGCGCCCGTCACCCAGATCCGATTTTGACAAAATCGGGGTCCAGGTGTTGGTGAAACGGTCGAGCTTGATCCATGCCTCAAGCGTGACACTGCCGGTCAGGTCAATCTCGGCTGTGTCGTCAACACGGATGTGCTGCGTTCCGCTTAGCTCCAGCGCGCTGCCGATCTGGCCGGTAACAACCTCTGGCACGGCACCCGGATTGTCGCCGCCAATGGTGATTTCAACCGGGCTGGTGCTGACCGGCACCAGCGCAAAGGAAAACGGCACCGTGCCTTGTGGCTGCAAATACCTGTCGGTCTCAAGGATCAGGGTATAGGTGCCGTCAAAAGGCAGGGTGAAAGTGTCGATATCCCCCGCCGTGACAGGCCCCAGAAACTGTTGGCCAAAGGGGTCCAGTATCCGCCATGCCGCTTCGCCCGCACTCAGGCCCAGCGACAGAACATCCAGGAAAATCCGGTCATCCTGCGCGCCCTCAAAGGCAAAGGCCGTGGCCGCCCGGCGCGCGCCAATCTCGCCCGTGATCGCCGCGCCATCGACATCCACCGCCTGCGCAGCGCCCAGATCCATCAGACGCAGCGCATAGGCCCGCTTGTCCGCCTGATCCGCATCAAAGCTGAGCTGATAGTCGCCCGCCGGTGCCCTGAACGCATAATTTCCGGTGTTGTTCGTGTCGCCGGTGTCGTCCAGTTCGCGGATGATCCGCACGCCACCCGGTCCGGTCAAAGTTGCCGTAACGCGGTTGGTATTGCCCAAGGTGTCCCAATACAGCAGCTTTTCGCTGCCGAGCGTGAAGGTATAAACGTCAACCTCACCCGCCCGTTCGATGCGCCCCTTGAACACACCCTGCAATCCGGCGGTAAAATCCTTTACCACCCCCGCACGGCCTGCGCCGCTGACATCGGCCAGCGTCGTGGCTTTCGGCGCTTCGGTCATGGGCAGGTCGACAAGCGCTGTAGCGGTTACCGACTGTCCGTTGAAAAGTCGGCCCGCGTCTTCCTCAGACAGCGCCGTGCCAAACAGCCGAAAGCCCGCCATCGCGCCTTCGAACCCGTTGGGTCCTTCGCGGTTTCCGCCCAGCAGCAACGGTTCGCTGACCGCCACACTGTCCTGGTCGCGCAGCGCTGTTTCACCTGCCAGCACACCGTTCAGATAGATTTGCAAGACGTCGGCATCACGATCGACCACACCAACCGCGTGGTTCCACGCCCCGAATGCAACCGATCCGCCGCTTGTGTTGACCGCGATCTGGCCACTGGCATCCGCCGAGGTCAGATGCAGATAGCCCGAGGCATTCAGCCACAGCGAATATTGCCGTCCGTTCGTGCCTGCGCCCGTGCCGTTGTACACCAGCGACTGCCATGTTTCGGGTGGCGGATCGCCCTTGAACCACAGCTCGAAACTGACAGACCCCGTGCGGTTCACCGCCGCATCGTCAATCTCAACTCGCTCGTATCCGGTGAACCCCTGTGCGACACGCCCGTCCGGTCCTGCGGCGGCCAACAGACCCGCCTGAGCTCCCGTGGCCGTCGCGTCAATCGACCGGGTCTCGACCACAGCCGGCTGCAGGATAAATCCATAGTCGATGGCGCCGCCGCCCTCGTGGATACGTCCTTCGATCAGAACCGTATAGCGCCCGGACCGCTTCAGCGTGAACAGCTCGCTGTCCGACAAGCGCGAGCGCCCGATTTCCTGACGTCCGTCCGGGTCGATCAGCCGCCAGTAAACCCCGTATTGGTCGCCATCTTCGCGCAGCACGTCCATCAGCAACTGGTCGCCAACGGTGCCATCAAAATGATAGATATCCGTTTCGACCTTGGGGTTCAGGGTGCCGGCCACCTCGGCCCCCAAGTCAACGGCGGTGCCGATCGACAGATCCCGCAGCACAAAGCTGGCCGCGCCTGTGCGGGTTCCTTCCGAATAGACTGTAACCGTGTAATCGCCCGCGGCAGCATCAAACACCGGATTGCCCGTGCCGAAATCAAAACTGTCCGCCGCTGACATCCGGTATGTGCGGCTGATGCCCTTTGGCCCCTCGATACGCACAAAGGTCGCTGTATCGTTGGTCAGGGAATCCAGATACAGCCGCCTGGCCTCGGTCAGGGTAAATGTGAACACCTGCTGCTGGCCGGGCCGCGCGATTTCGGTTGCCACCACCGCGTCCAGTTCCATGGCTTCGGGGTCGGGGCTTTGTGGATCAATCAGGGTAAAGCCATAGGCAGGCGTGCCTGTCTCGAAAACCCGCCCCTCGATGCTCAGATAATAGGTGCCGGGCAGATCGAACGTATAAGGGGCGACCGTGTTGACGTTGCTTGGCCCTGCAACCTGACGCCCTGCGGGGTCAAACAGCCGGTAATAAATCTGCTGCGTGTTGCCGGTCACGCTGAAATCGGCCAGCGTCAGGATCTGGCCGACCGAAACCGTGATGGCATAGATGTCGCTTTCACGCCCGCCGTCCAGCACGCCCGAGACCGGAACATCAGGGGTGATCGCCGTGGCCGTACGCGCGTCGACCAGGCGAAAGCCGTAATCCGGCGCGGTGTTGTTGCGTCCGGTCACTGTTGCCGTGTAGCTACCCGCCTTGAGACGCATCAAAGGCGACACGCTGGTGTCCGCAGAATCCGCACTGCGCAGGTTGAAACTGCGCACATATCCGTCTGAACCACTGATGGTGACAACGGCGTTGCTTTCGGCCAGCAGCGAGTCAAAGAAAACCGTCTTGTCGCTGTCCAGCTCGAAATCGAACCGATGCTGCGCGTGTACGGTTCCCAGCGTGCCGCTCACCGGCGTGCCAAAGGTCAGCGCAGCGCTGGTTTCCTCGATCGGGCGCAGGGTGAAACCGTATTCGGATGCCGCGCCGGTTTCGTAAATGCGGCCCTCGATCATCAACGTATACGTGCCCGCCGCGAACAGATCGACCGGCCCGGCTGTCGCAATATCGCTGCCGCCGGCCACCTGAACACCGCGTGCGTCGAAAATCCGGTAGCCCAGACCATAAAAAAGCCCGCTGCGCGTCACGTCGTCGAACACCAGACGGGACGGGCCGGAGACATCAAAACTGTAAAGATCGGTGCGCCGGTTCGGGTCAAGCGTTGCCGTAACAGCGGTATCCAGCGTCACCGCAGTGCGCGTGCCCGCATCCAGCACGCGAAACGCATAGTCGCCTGTCTGCGTCCCTTCACGGTAGACATCCAGCTGATAGGTGCCGGCAACAAGATCCATCAATGGCGAACCCGCCCGATCAACCCCGTCACTTTGCAGGAAATTGCGCTGCGTCACCTCGGTGCCGCGCGGGCCGGTCAAGGTCCAGTAGACTGTCCCTGAGTTGTCATAGCTCAGCGCATCGAAATACAGAGTCTTGGCCTGAGCCAGAGTAAACTTATACGAATCCCGTTCGTTCGCCTGCGCAATGTTGGAGGTGATCGTCGTGCCGATCGCAAGCGTCGTGCCTTGCGGCGTTGGCAATGGTGTGGTGCCGGTGCGCACAACGGAAAACACGCTTTGCGCCGTCCCGGTTGCACCGCGAAACCCTTCCGACAGCAGGGTATAGGTGCCGGTCGCTATCAATTGCAGGTCGGTCTGGTTCGCGAAGTAGTTGTTTTCAAAGACCAGACGCCCGAACGGATCATAAAGACGGCCATAGGGATTGCCCGATGTCGGCAGCAACGAGATTGTATCCCCCGCGTTCGCCGTAAACCGGTAGGCATTGGTTTCATCTGCCGGATCAAGCAGGTCGGTGACGGTCTCGTCAAAGGCGATGCTGTCGCCCGACTCCACATCGAACAGGCGGAACCCGAACGCCCCGGTTGCCCCGGCCACCCCCGACACCATCAGGGTATAGGCACCCGCTGCCAGATCTATCAGGGACAGATTGCCAATCGCGTTGCTGTCAGACCGATCAAAGCGGCGCGCGACGATTTCGCTGCCGTGCGGGCCGATCAGGGACCACACCAGATCAGACCTGTTGGTCAGGCTGTCAAAGATCAGCGATGCACCCGCCGCGAGAGTGAAGTCATAGGCAAGGTTCTGACCCACCTCGGTGATTTCGCCACTGGTCACGGCACCCACGCTCAGGCTCAGCGTCTCGGTCGTTTCCGGTGCCAGCGTAAATTCGAACGCCGCGGGCGCCGACGCAAAGGAATAGCCTTCGACCAGCACGGTATAGGTGCCATCCTCAGGCAACACCGTGTTCAGCGTTGCGCCAAAGTTGCCGGGCCCTGCAACAACCCGCCCCGACGGCCCGATCAGCCGCATATAGGCGTTGCCGCCGCCCAGCCCGTTGCCGATCAGCCGGTCACCCGCGACACCATCAAATTGGTACAGTTTGGTTTCCGTCGCGGGACCAAGGGCAAATACCCCGTCATTGCCCTGTCCTGTGCGGTCGGCAATTGCCCCCGCATCATCTTCATCAAAACCAAAGGACAGCGTCAGGCCGGTGCCGGTCTGTATCTTTTGCGCGGCCCCCGCAGCGATCTGGGCCGCACTGCGCGCGGTGGACCAGACGCGAAGCTCGTCCATCTGCCCGGCATAGCGATAGTTGCCATCCGCCATCGACCCCAGGGCCAGATCATTGGCGCTGTGAACGACAGGCGTGGAAAAGGCCTGTTCGTCCTGCAGGGTGCCATCGACATAAAGACGGATCGCACTGCCGTCGTAAGTGGCCGCAACATGCTGCCAGACTCCGGTTTCAACCGCGGCCAGAACCGTGCTGGCGCTTGCGGAATACTGGTTCAGGAAAAAGACAACATTGCCCGACCCGTCAAGATAAAGCCCATAGCCATCGTTCCACGACGTGCTCGATGTCTTGATCGCCAGCGCATCAAAGCTGTTGTTGCGGTCCGGGCGAAACCAGCCTTCGACGGTCAGGGTTTGCCCGTTCAGCCCTGGTGTATCGGGCACGGTGACAACAGGCCCGCTGGTGCCGAACCGCTGCGCGCCGCCGGGATCGGACAGCCCCGCCCCCGATGGCCCGCGATACAGCGATGTGTGAACGCCGCGATCGCTCAGAACATCCTCGACCTTTTCACCCAATGCAATCGGCGTCGCCGAGGCCGCAGTCAGCAACTGGAAGGCATAGCGACCCGTGGTGTCAGACCCGTCGCCAATGGTCAGCTCATAGTCGCCTGCCACCAGATCAAATACCGGATTGGCATAAGCCCAGTCGGAATACTGCATCTCGCGCGGGCCAAAAACCTCACCCAACGGGCCGCGCAACGACACCACATGGGCCGAGCCAAGCAGCATGTCGAAATATACCTGGGTGTCTTGTGCCACCGAAAAGGTCAGGGTGTGTCGTTGCCCGGGCTGGTCCAGCGTGTCATTGATGATCGCGTCCAAAGCAATCGCCCGGGTTTCATCGACAACAGGCACGATGGTAAAGGCATAATCCTTGTCCGCCCCGTTGGTCACGCTGCCTTCAAGCAAAAGCTTGTAAACGCCCGATTTGGGCACCACAAAGCGTGTCACATCCTGCGCGGTGCGAAACAACGTCGGTCCGAAAATCCGGGTGCCGTCGGGGTCGATCAAAGTCCAGTACGCGTTGCCGCCGCCGTCGTCTTGTTGGGCGTCAAAAAACAGCTCGGTGCCCTCGGTCGCCTCGAATTGGAATAAATCCGTCTCGCGACCCGACTCGCCCAGGGTGCCGTTGATTCGTGTGCCAGGCGCTATTGATTCGGCATTTGCCGCGTTCAACAGCCGGAACTGATAGGCCCCTGTGGCATCGCCTTCACCATCAACAGAAAGCGTATAGGTGCCGGCATCCAGCGACAGGATATCGCCCCCGTCCGCCGCATCAGCCTGCGTGAAACGGGTGGGTGCCACCAATTGCCCGCCGACACCTTCAAGCGACCAGCGAAACTGTGAATTGTTGGTCAGCGTGTCAAAGATCAAAGACCGCTCTTCGGCAAGCTCAAAGGTGTAAAGGTCTGTTTCTCCGGGGACTTCAATGCTGCCGGCCACGGGAATAAGGTCGGCAGACAACAGCACGCGCGGCTCGAATGTTTCAAGGTGAAGCCCCCTTGAAAGAGTCGTCTGGTTCTTCAACGAAGAGGCGCGCCTGCCCGTCGCGAGCGCCTGCCCACCGGACCGACCATCAATATCGGTCAAACGGTTTACGCCGTTATTAGGCCCCCAATGCGTCAAAATTACTCCATTGTACAAGCAGCTTGATATTCAATGTAATTCAAAGTCGGTCGTGAAAAAATTGTACTGATACTGAGTTGATGTTAGTGCGAGTCCAAGCGTTTTGGGAAGAAAAATGACATCCTTGCTACGAAGACACCGCAAGATTCTATCCTGGGTTGCAGGTGGATGCGTCGGCTTTTTCCCTGCTTTGGCGCTGTGCGCGGACCTTGCGCCGGTCTCTTGTCTGATCGAACCCCGTGACATCGTGAAACTTTCGACGCCGGTGTCGGGTGTTGTCGCCTCTGTCGCAGTAGACCGTGGCAGCCGCGTTAAAAAAGGCGACGAAATTGCCCGTCTCGATACCGCCCTGGAAGAGGTCGCCCTGACGCGCGCACGTTTGCGCGCCAAAGACCGGGCGGAAATCGAAGCGCTGGAAACCCGCATCACCTTCTTGACACAACAGGCCGATCGCACCGCACAACTGGCAAAGCGAAATGCAGTGTCATCCACCGCCGCCGATGAAGCCAAACTTGACCTCGCGCTCGCGCGCTCGGAACTGAGCCGCGCCCTGATGAACCAGCAACTTGCCGTTCTCGACGTGCGCCGTGCCGAGGCCGAGTTGCAGCAAAAGATCGTGACAAGCCCCGTGGATGGAGTTGTTACCCAAAGATTGCTTAGCCCCGGTGAATACCGCGAAGGCGAAGCCCATATTGCCACAATTGCCGAAATGGACAGTCTTGTTGTCGAAGCATTTGTTCCGATTTCCTATTTCGGCCAGATCCAGATCGGTCAGCCGGTCCAGATCCGACCCGAAGCGCCCCTTGACCAACTGCACCCCGCGACAATCACGGTCATAGATCAGGTTTTTGATGCCGCGACGGCGACCGTTGGCATTCGGATGGCGTTGCCAAACCCCGATCTGGTTCTGCCAGCAGGGCTGCGCTGCACGCTATATTTCAGCACGAACAACTGACAACAGGGCATCGCGCGACTCTGTTTCAGGAGCACCGGCCGTGACGGACGGGGTGGCGGACGTGAATCCAACCGCGCTGTCGTCCCATTTTGATGCAAAGACAAAAGCGGGCCGGCGCTTTGGCCATTTCCGGCCAGCAGCCTGGCCATTTCCTGCCAGCTATTATTGGGGTGTCTGCGGGCAATTTCTTGTCAGTCAAGAGCTGCATAACCCACTGTGGCCCACGTCGGTCCGATGGGCCGCTGACCTTTTCTGGGAGGAAAAATCATGATCAATTTGAAATCCGCGCTGCGCGGTTGTGTTCTGGTATCGACATTGGCCGCCGCGCCTTTTGCTGCACAGGCCCAGGACTTTATCAACGTGCTGACCGGCGGCACCTCGGGCGTTTACTATCCGCTGGGCGCGAGTCTGGCCAATATCTATGGCGAAAAGATCGACGGCGTGCGCACACAGGTGCAATCAACCAAGGCCAGCGTCGAAAACCTGAACCTGTTGCAGGACGGACGCGGCGAACTGGGCTTTGCGCTTGGCGACAGTGTCGCAATGGCCTGGGAAGGCAACGCCGATGCGGGCTTTCCCCAGAAACTGGACAAGCTGCGGGGCATTGCCGCGATCTATCCCAACTACATTCAGATTGTGGCCAGCACCGACAGCGGCATCACCGAATTCAGCGGTCTGGCGGGCAAAAGCCTGTCTGTGGGCGCGCCGGCATCGGGCACTGAACTGAACGCGCGGGCGATTTTCGGGGCCATGGGCATGTCCTATGATGATCTTGGCAAGGTGGAATACCTGCCGTTTGCTGAATCTGTCGAGCTGATCAAGAACCGTCAACTGGACGGAACCCTGCAATCGGCCGGCCTTGGGGTGGCGTCGATCCGCGATCTGGCGTCTTCGCTGCCGATCAATGTCGTGGCGATCCCTGCCGAAGTGGCCGAGAAGCTGGGCGCGCCCTATGTCGCGGCCACCATTCCCGCAGGCACCTATGACGGCCAGACGGCAGACGTGCCCACCGTTGCGGTTTCGAACTTTCTTGTCACCCACGAAGGTGTCAGCGACGAGCTGGCCTATCAGATGACCAAGCAGTTGTACGAAAACCTTGATACGCTGGTGGCAGCGCACAAGGCTGCGGCGCAGATTGACATGTCAAAAGCGCTGGAGGGTATGCCGATCCCGCTGCACCCCGGTGCAGAGCGGTATTACCGCGAGATGGGCATTCTCAAGTAACCACGCCGGTATCTCGTCACATGGAAGGGGGGCGTCGCACCGGCGCGCCCCATCCGATATCCAAACGCTTTCCAAGGTAATCATATGCCCAATCCCGTTTCGCCCCCCGAACCTCACGAGGGACACGAGGTGTCATTTGGCGCTGGTCCCACAGGCCGCCTGCTGTTCTGGATCGCCGTTGTGTTCGCAATCTTCCAGATTGTCACTGCTGCTCATATTGTCGATTTGTCCAGCCAGATCACCCGTGCCTTTCACGTCGGCTTTCTCACATTGCTGGCGTTTCCGTTGATCGCCTATGGCCGCCGCGTGTCGGCACCGTTGCGCACACTGGCATGGGCATTCGCCCTGGCAGGTGTCGCGGTGGCGCTGTACCAGTGGTGGGAATACCAGCCGCTGATCCTGCGCGCCGGTCGACCGCTGACGCAGGATATCGTCGTTGGCGTGGTGGCCCTGGTCGTCGTCTTTGCCGCGGCCTGGACCATGATGGGTTTTGCCCTGCCGCTGATTGCCGGCCTGTTCCTGGCCTATTGTCTGTTCGGTGAATATCTTCCGGCGCCGCTGAACCATCGCGGCTATGACTTCTCGCAGGTCATCGACCACATGGCCTATGGGACCGAAGGCATTTACGGGATTCCAACCTATGTGTCCTCGACCTACATCTTCCTGTTCATCCTGTTCGGCTCGTTTCTTGAACGCGCAGGGATGATCCGCCTGTTTACCGATGTTGCGCTGGGTCTGTTCGGCCAGCGGCAGGGCGGTGCGGCCAAGGTTGCCGTGGTGTCATCGGGGCTGATGGGCACGATTTCGGGATCGGGCGTTGCAAACGTGGTGACGACCGGCCAGTTCACCATCCCGCTGATGAAGAAATTCGGCTACCGGCCTGCCTTTGCCGGCGGCGTCGAGGCGACCGCGTCAATGGGCGGGCAGATCATGCCGCCGGTGATGGGGGCGGTAGCCTTTATCATGGCCGAAACCCTGGACGTGGCCTATGTCGAAGTGGTGAAAGCCGCGCTGATCCCGGCAATGCTGTATTTCGCCTCGGCCTTCTGGATGGTGCACCTTGAGGCCGGCCGTCACGGTCTGCGCGGTCTGGGCAAGGACGAACTGCCGTCCGCCCGCAAGGCGATCCGGGAAAACTGGATGCTGCTCGTGCCCTTGGGCGTGTTGGTCTACCTGTTGTTCGGGGGCTATACACCGCTGTTCGCCGGTACGATCGGTCTGGGGCTGACCGTGCTGCTGATCCTTGGCGGCTCTGCCGTGCTGAACCTGCCTGCGGGGGCCATGCGCACGGTGTTCTGGATGTGTCTGGGGCTGGTTGCCGCTGGATTCCTGCAATTTGGCATCAACGTGCTGATCGCGGCACTTGCGGCGCTCATACTCTGGTGCGCGCTGTCACGCGGCGGGCGGGATACGTTGATCCTGTGTCGGGATTCGCTGGCCGAAGGCGCCAAAACGGCGCTGCCGGTTGGCGTTGCCTGCGCATTGGTCGGGATCATCATCGGAACGATGACGCTGACAGGGGCGGCAAATACATTTGGTCAGTTTATCGTGGCAGTCGGACAAAGCAGCCTGTTGCTGAGCCTGATTTTGACGATGTTCACCTGCATCCTGCTGGGCATGGGTATTCCGACGATCCCCAACTACATCATCACCTCGTCAATCGCCGGCCCTGCCCTGCTTGAGCTGGGCGTGCCCCTGATTGTCAGCCACATGTTCGTCTTCTACTTCGGCATCCTTGCAGACCTGACACCCCCCGTGGCCCTTGCCTGTTTTGCGGCCGCGCCTATTGCCAAGGAAAGCGGGCTGAAAATCAGCATGGAGGCAATCAAGGTTGCCGCCGCAGGGTTCGTTATTCCCTTTATGGCGGTCTATACGCCTGCGCTGATGTTGCAGGCGGGCGGGCCGCTGGCCGAAACGATCGGATACTGGCCTGCGGTTGCCTATATCGTGTTCAAGACGGTTGTGTGCATCGGGATGTGGGGGGCAGCGGTCATCGGATGGCTGGGTCGTCCCCTGGGTTGGCCCCTGCGCATTCTGGGGGTCGTCGCGGCGGCAACGCTGATCGCTGCGGTGCCGGTGACGGACGAGATCGGCTTTGCCCTTGCGGCGGTGTTTGTCGGTGTGATCCTCGTCTCGCGCCGCAAGGCTCCGGCGTGACGGGTTGTCTGGGTGTGGGGGCCGTGGCGCTGCATCTGGCGCTGGGGTCCTTTACGCTGCAATGGACGCATTCGGTTGAACACGTCACATGGCAGGAAGACTGGCGCGTCGACGGGGATGTGCTGACGCTGGAAAGATCCCGCCTCAAGGGCTCGGGCGCGGGCATGGAGCCGGGACCGGATGCGTTTCTGCAAGATGGCTGGTGGGTGTCCGCCGGCCATCTTCAGGTTCCGGAACTGGTGCTGGCGGCCTCAGGTGCGACGGGGGCAGGCTGGACGCTGTGCGCTGACGGAATCTGTCGCGTTATCGGCGCTGTTTCGGCACAGCCGATCACAGTCGCCCCTTGCAAAACGCAGACTGTAAAACACAGCGATCCCGTGCAAGACTGACGGCCATGATCCGCACCCGCCATATCCGCAGTTTTTCGTTCATGCTTTGCCTTGCACTGCTGGTTGCGGGTCTGGGCGGTGTGGTGGCCTATCGTGTTGAACTTTCACGGCTTGCCGACACGCTGGACCAGTCGCTGACGCTGACGCGGCGGTCGATCGAGACCGAGATCGACCGGTTCCGCTATCTTCCCGAAGTTGCAGAGCAGGACATTCGCATCAGCCGGGCGGTCACGACACCAAAAAGCGTTGCAAACATAGAGGTCGCTAACAGGTATCTCGAAACGATTGCCGCTGTATCGGGGGCCGACCAGCTTTATCTGTTGGACCAATCGGGCATCGCCATCGCGGCAAGCAACTGGAACACACCGGACAGCTTCGTTGGAATCGATTACAGTTTCCGGCCCTATTTCCGGGATGCCATGGACGCGGGCACCGGTCGTTTCTATGGCATCGGCGTCACGACACGGCGACCCGGTTATTTTCTGTCGTCGCGTCTGGATCTGGACAGCGGACAAACGGCTGTTCTGGTTGTGAAAATCGACCTCAGGCCGCTACAGACGGCATGGCGGCAGGCCGCCGTTGATACGGCCATCGCAGATGCAGACGGCATCATTTTCCTGTCGGGACAGCCCGACTGGCTTTACCGGCCCCTGTTTGCGCTCGGGGCGCAGGCACGCACGCGCGTTGCGGTCACACGACGCTACGAGGGTGTCGATTTCGACGCCGCCGACGCGCTCCTGGCTGAACACCGTTCGTCGCTCAGCAAGGAACAGCCCGTGGACATGTCTGGACGGGCCCTGCTGGTGCGTCACCTGATCATGCCACAGGAAGACTGGCAGGTGATTCAGGCCAGTCCCGTTGCGGCTGCACGGCTGACCGCACTGGCGATGGCGGCAATCCTCGGCCTGACAACGCTTGCGGCGGCATTGCTGATCCAGACGCTTTTGCAACGCCGCCGGATGATCGGTATGCGGTTGCAGCAAAGCCGGCTGCTGGAACAACAGGTGGAACGGCGCACCCGCGAACTGGCCGCCGAGATCGAGACCCGCATCGCCGCAGAATCCGAGCTGAACCGCGCCCAGGATGCGCTGGTCCATTCCGAGAAGATGGCCGCGCTTGGCCGGATGTCCGCGGCAATCGTCCACGAAATCAGCCAGCCTCTTGCCGCGATGGAAGCAACTTTGGCTGCGGCGGCGCTTGGCGGCACGGGCGATCAGCGCAGCACGGCAAAACGGATCGAAACCACACGCGGCCATATCCGGCGGATGTTGCGCACGATCAAACACCTCAAGAGCTTCAGCCGCAAGGACACCGGCATGTTGACACCTGTCAACATGGATCGCGTGATCGACAACGCCATCGACCTGGTCCGCCACCGCGCCGATGACATCGGGGCAAAGCTGACCTGCGCGTATTCTGGCGAGGCCCCGCCGGTGATGGGCGGGATGGTGCGTTTGGAACAGGTCTTGGTGAACCTGCTGCTGAATGCGCTGGACGCCGTGATATCCGGCGACGCCGGGCATATTGTGGTCACACGCACCGTCACCCCCGATTCAGTGATCGTGACCGTTCAGGACAATGGCGTGGGACTTGATTCAGAAGCCGTTGCCAAGATCGGAGAGCCGTTTTTCAGTCGCAAACAGGATGGTGAAGGTTTGGGGTTGGGTGTCGCTATCAGCCAGTCCATTGTCGCGGATTTTCACGGCACGCTGACCTATGAATCGCGTCCGGCCGAAGGCACTCTTGCGATTGTCACCCTGCCCCGCACCGACGCCCGCAACCGAAAGACCGCAGCATGAGCCATGCCAATATCTGGGTGGTCGATGACGACGACGATCACCGCGAAAGCCTGTGTGACCTGATTGCGGCGGCGGGCCATAATCCGGTCGAACTGTCAGGCGGCATTGCCGCGCGCGACGCGCTTGGCGGCCCGTTGCCGGATCTGATCCTGTCGGACCTGCGGATGCCCGGTCTTGACGGTATTGGATTGCTGGAGGCGGTTCGTGCTGTGGCCGCCGATCTGCCGATCGTTCTTTTGACCGGACACGGCGATGTCACGCAGGCCGTGCGCGCGATGCAGCTTGGCGCGCAGGACTTCCTGGAAAAGCCCTATGACGCGGATCATCTTCTGACAGTGGTCGCGCGCAGCCTTGTTGCTGGTCGTCTGCACGCCGAGAACAAGATGTTGCGCGAACGTCTGAAAGTTGAAGAGGCGCATCTGATCGGAGAGACAACCGCCATCAACGCCGTGCGCCAGCGGCTGACAGAAATTGCAGCCCTGCCTGTCGACGTCATCCTTCAGGGGGAAACCGGAACCGGCAAGGAACTGGCCGCGCGCAGTCTTCACACCCAGTCGGGCCTCAGCGGACCGTTCGTCACGATCAATTGTGCGGCCTTGCCAAACAGTGGATTCGACGTGGATTTGTTCGGACGCATGGATGCCACGGGCACCTTGCAACCGGGGCGCGTGGGCCTGGCAGAGGGGGGCACGCTGTTTCTGGACCAGATTGATGTGATGCCGCTGGAATTGCAGCCGCTGTTGTTGCGCCTGCTGCAATCACGCCAGATCGAGCCTGTCGGCGGGAGAGAGCCCATCGAGGTTGACCTGAGGGTGGTTGCATCGGCCAGCGAAGACCTGAAGGAACTGATTGCCCGGGGGGCCTTTCGCCAGGACCTGTATTACCGGTTGGCCGGAGTCGAAATTCAGCTGCCCCCCTTGCGCCAGATTGCGCCGGATATCCCGGTGTTGTTTGTCCATTTCCTTACGCAGGCCGCCGCACGCCACGGCGTGCCGGTCCCCCAGATCGCCTTTGCGGAACGCAAGGCACTGCAAAGCCA
This sequence comes from Pseudosulfitobacter sp. DSM 107133, assembly GCF_022788695.1. NCBI lineage: Bacteria > Pseudomonadati > Pseudomonadota > Alphaproteobacteria > Rhodobacterales > Roseobacteraceae > Pseudosulfitobacter > Pseudosulfitobacter sp. DSM 107133. The sequence goes on along the minus strand of NZ_CP085155.1, from coordinate 36,068 downwards.
TGACTGGCCCGGCAACGCCCACCAGTTGCGACAGGCAGCGCACCGGCGGATATTGGGGCTGGACGGGGTCGCGGACACGCGCGATCTGGCTGTGACCGGCACGTTGAAAGATCGGGTGGCGCGTTTCGAAGCGTTGGAAATCATGCGTGTGCTCGACCAATGCCGCGGAAACACCGCCCGCGCGGCGGCACAGCTGGGCATCCCGCGCCGGACCCTGAACGCAAAAATGAACCGTCAGGGAATTAAACCCTGAACAGGGTTTCGCCGTGAAAGTGTACAGCCCGGCTTGGTGCCATCGACATGGCCCCTGCGCGGCAGGGTCCGGCATTAATTTGTTACGCCGACAGGGCCATATCTGGATAGTCGCTGACCAAAAGGTGAAGCGGGGCAATATCCTCCTGGATGGACGCAAAGCGCCCGACCGGATCACGAAAGATATTGTCGCGCGCGTCGTCGTTCACCGTTGACACCTCGCCAATCAGAACGTCACCGCCTTCGGCCCAAAAGGCGTGCCAGTCGCCGGGGCGCAGCGTGACGCTTTCGCCCGGTGACAGCGTCAGTTTCTCGCCCGCCGCATAAGCGCGCCGGATGCCGTCGCACCAAACCGTTCCGCCCTGATCCTGCGCGAAACCTCCCGCGTCGTCCGAACCATACAGCTCGACCACCAGTGTCGCGCCACCCCGGTTGATGATATCCTCAACCTTGAGAACATGGGTATGCATCGGGCTGAGCTGATCCTGTTTGGAAATCAACAGCTTTTCCGCATAGCACATGCCGCCGCCACGGTGCAGATCGGACAGCAATCCGTTGCGCAGCGTGAACAGGAACAGCCCGACCTCGTCAAAACGCCCCAACCCGTAATCTGTGATGTCCCAACCGCAGCGGGTTTCGACAATGTGGCGCGCCGCGTCGGCGCGCGTTTCAAATTCATCAGGTGCCCAATAGGCGAATGGCGGCAGCGAAAACCCGTGGCGCCGGATCATCTCGTCTGCCGCGCCAATAATCTCGTTGATGCGCGACCGCTTCATGCAGCTTCCGCCGGCGCGTCCTTGGCGCCTGTCATAAAGGCGACGGCATCCGACATTGTATAGTCTTTGGGGTCGATGACACACAGCCGCTTGCCCAGACGGTGAACGTGAATGCGGTCTGCAACCTCGAACACATGCGGCATGTTGTGGCTGATCAGAATGATCGGAATGCCGCGCGATTTCACGTCCTGAATAAGCTCAAGCACCTTGCGGCTTTCCTTGACCCCCAAAGCCGCGGTTGGCTCGTCAAGGATAATCACCTTGGACCCAAATGCGGCGGCACGCGCAACGGCGACCCCTTGTCGTTGGCCGCCCGACAGCGTTTCCACCGCCTGATTGATGTTCTGAATTGTCATCAGGCCAAGTTCGCTCAGCTTGTCACGCGCGAATTTCTCCATACTCGGACGGTCCAGCTGACGCAGCCATTTGCCGCGAAACCCCGGTTTGCGCAGTTCGCGCCCCATGAACATGTTGTCGGCAATCGACAGCGCCGGCGACATGGCCAGAGTTTGATAGACGGTTTCAATGCCCGCCTCGCGCGCTTCAATCGGGCTGGCAAAACGCACCTCGCGCCCCTCAAGCGTCACAACGCCCCCGTCGGGCACAACCGCACCGGAAACCGCTTTGATCAGTGAACTTTTGCCCGCGCCGTTGTCGCCGATAACGGCCAGAATTTCGCCCGGCATCAGATCGAAATCACAGTGATCCAGCGCCGTAACCTTGCCATAACGCTTGACCAGTCCGCGGCCTTTCAAAATCGGTTCCATTATGCTGCTACCTTTCTGATCCACTGGTCTACTGCAACAGCCGCGATGATAAGCGCGCCGATCAGCAGGAATGTCCATTGTGCGTCTGCGCCGGCCAGACGCAGCCCAAGCGTGAAAACACCAACGATAAGTGCCCCGAAAAAGGTGCCGAGGATCGAACCACGCCCGCCAAACAGCGAGATGCCCCCGATCACCACCGCAGTGATGCTTTCGATATTCAAAAGCTGCCCCGATGTCGGGGACACCGATCCGATCCGGCCAATCAGCGCCCATCCGGCAAAGGCGCAGATCAACCCCGCAATGGCATAGACCGAAATCAGGACGCGCTGCACATTGACGCCCGACAGCTCTGCCGCTTCGGGGTCGTCTCCGACAGCATAGACATGTCTGCCCCAGGCCGTGTGTTTCAGAACATAGGCCAGAAAGATCACAAGCAGGATCAGGAACACGACGCCCAGGGTAAAGACCGCGCCGCCGATCTTGAACTTGGCCCCAAGCAGTTGAAGCAGCGGCGCCGCTTCGGCAATATCCTGCGAGCGGATGGTTTCATTGGCCGAGTAAAGGAAGTTGGCGGCCAGAATAATCTGCCACATGCCCAGGGTGACAATGAAGGGGGGCAATTTCATTCGTGCGATCAGCCAGCCATTCAAAGCACCAATCGCAGTGCCGCAGGCCAGACCGCTGGCAACGGCGACGGTCGGCGGCAGGCCATATCGAAAGGTAAACTGCCCCATGACAACCGACGAAATCACCGCAATCGCGCCGACACTCAGGTCGATGCCGGCTGTCAGGATCACCAGCGACTGGGCCGCAGCGACGATGCCCACGATCTGAACCTGCTGCAAGATAAGCGTCAGTGCAAAGGGCGAAAAGAACTTTGACCCAAGCGCCAGCCCGAAAATCAGGATCGCCGCGACAAGCACAATAAGCGGCACCAGCGCCGGTGTTGTGTGCAATGCGTGGTGAAAGCGGCCTATCAGCCCCTTTTTGTGTTCGGCAAAAGAGGCCACCTCGGAAGACGCCTGGGTCGACGCCGCTTCGTAATTGTCAGATTGGGTCATGTGTTTTGTCCCTGGGTCGTGTCGCTGTTGCTGGCAGGAAAAGCGGACAAAAGCCCGCCTTTCCGAGAGTAGTCTACGATAATATCAGCCCCAGCAAAGTGCGGTGCCCGCGTCAGAGTCGATGCTTGTGACGCCATCAACAGGACGGTCGGTGACCAGCGCGACGCCAGTGTCAAAGAAATCCTTGCCATCGGTCGCCGCAGGCTTGGTGCCATTGTTTGCCCATTCGACAATCGCTTCGATGCCTTTCGAGGCCATCAACATCGGATACTGCTGCGATGTTGCGCCGATAATACCGTCTTTGACATTGGCAACGCCGGGGCAGCCACCGTCAACAGACACGATCAGCACGTCGTTTTCACGACCAATAGATTTAAGTGCCTCGTAAGCGCCTGCGGCTGCGGGTTCGTTGATCGTGTACACAACGTTGATCATCGGATCTTTGGCCAGAAGGTTTTCCATCGCCTTGCGGCCGCCCTCTTCGTTGCCGGCGGTCACATCGTTGCCAACAACACGGGGGTCGTCCTCGTCACCCCATTTGTTGGGGTCACCCAGATCAATGCCAAAGCCTTGCAGGAAACCCTGATCGCGCAGAACGCCAACGGTCGGCTGGCTGACCGCCAGATCAAGCATCCCGATCTTTGCATTCGCGGCCTCGTCTCCCAGCGCGGCAGCGGCCCATTGGCCGATCAGCTCACCGGCCAGGAAGTTGTCCGTTGCAAAGGTCATGTCCGCCGCGTCGATGGGATCAAGTGGCGTATCCAGCGCGATCACAACGATGCCCGCATCGCGCGCCTGCTGGACCGCAGGCACGATCGAGCTGGGGTCCGATGCTGTCAGAAGAATGCCTTTTGCACCGTTGGCAATGCAGGTTTCGATGGCGGCAACCTGTGTTTCGTGATCGCCGTCCACCTTGCCGGCATAGCTGTTCAGGGTGACGCCCAGTTCAGCCGCCTTGGCCGCCGCCCCTTCGCGCATTTTGACAAAGAACGGATTGGTGTCGGTCTTGGTGATCAAACATGCGCTGATGTCATCTGCGAATGCGGAACCCGTCATTGTGGCCAGTGCAAGGGCCGAAGTTGCGAGTAGGTTTTTCATACTATCCTCCCAGATAGATCGCTCCGATTTTCAGACCGGGCTCCTCCCTGATCCGTGCCTGCGCATCGCATCTGGCGGCAGGTTCCCCTTAAGAAGCCTGATTCCACGGCACGCGTCAATAAATAAATTAACTTTATTAAATAAAAGGTCTGCGCTATCTTCCCCAAGCAAAACAAGGCGTTTAGGATGGCGTCCATGGATGGAACAAAGATCAGAGCGTTAAGTGGCGGCGTGAACCAAAGCGGCGTTCGCAACCATAACGAACGGCTTCTTCTGTCAATTGTGCAGCGACACGGCGGCCTTTCGGGCATTGATCTGGCGCGCCGGATGGGCCTGTCGCCGCCTGCGATTTCAACGATCCTGCGCAATCTTGAACAAGAGGGCGTGTTGCGGCGCGGCGAACCCGTCAGAGGAAAAGTCGGCAAGCCATCCATCCCGATGGAGTTGAATCCAGACGGCGTGCTGTCTGTCGGGCTCAAGGTCGGACGCCGCAGCGCCGACGCTCTGTTGCTTGATCTGTCAGGCGAGGTGCGCGCCAAAAAACACCTGCAATACGACTATCCCCTGCCCGAAAACCTGTTCCGTTTTCTGGCGGAAGGGATCGCCGATTTTCGCGGCAATCTGGATGCGGCGGCGCAGTCACGCCTGTGCGGCATCGGTATCGCCACCCCGTTCGAGCTGTGGAAATGGAACGATCTGATCGGCGCGCCGGCAGACAAGTTCAGGTCATGGAAGGACATCGTCTTTGCGGATGAGATCGCCAAATTCAGCGACCTGCCTGTTTTTGTGGTGAACGATGCCACCGCCGCGTGCCGTGCCGAACATCATTATGGGCGGGGAAAAGAATTCAGGGACTACGCCTATTTCTTCATTGGGTCCTTTATCGGCGGCGGGATCGTGATGAACAACACGGTTTTCGAAGGCAACCAGGGCAATGCAGGGGCGCTTGGGTCCATGCGCGTCGCCGGTCCGCTGGGGGAAAGCCGCCAACTCATCGACGTTGCCTCGATTCACCTGCTCGAAGCACGGCTGGTCGAGGTGGGCCTGAACCCGCAAGCGCTGTGGCGGGAGCCGCAGGATTGGAGCGGTTTTGCCCGCTATGTCGACGCGTGGATTGGTCAAACAGCGCAGGAACTGGCCAAGGCATCGCTGTCTGTATGTTCGGTTGTCGATTTCGAGGCCATATTGATCGACGGTGCCTTTCCCGCTGAAATCCGAGAGGAACTTGTCGAGCGTGTGCGCAGATACATCGCAAATCAGGACACAAGAGGATTGATTGCGCCCCAGATCGAAGCGGGCAGCATCGGCCGCAATGCCCGTGAAATCGGCGCGGCAAGCAGTCCGATTTTCTCGCAATTCCTGCTGAACGCCAACGCAGGCCTGTCCGCGCTCTGACGCTCTGGCGGGCATCGACGTTGCTCCTATGATCCGCAAAGGACAATGCGACCGGCCAGAAAACCCCGGCGTCGAGCGGTTTTCCGAGCTCATGGGATAATTGTGTCCGACTGAACCCCCGACCCTGACAAAAGAGTCGCGGTTTTTCCATCGCCTCGGGTTTGGACCCATTCAACCACACAGTTAAATCCTATGATTTGAACAAGTGTTTGACTTTGAGCGAACGACGGTATCAACTGGCCGGCAGCAGGCGGAGACTGAAAATGGGCCGGAATGTTCACGATCTGGGAAACGGGCTGTTTGCTTATATTCAGGAAGATGGATCATGGGGGTGGAGCAACTCGGGGCTCATCACCTCGAATGGTGAAAGCCTGTTGGTGGATACGCTGTTCAACGGCCCGTTGACCCGTGACATGCTTGCCGCCTATCGCAGGGCCACACCGGACGCCGCGCACATCGCCACATTGGTCAACACCCACGCGAACGGGGACCACACCTTTGGCAACCACGTCATCAAAGGCGCGCGTATCATCGGCACGACAGCCTGTCGGGACGAGATGAACGAACGCCCTGCCCCCGCATTCGCCACGATGATGGACAACTGGCGCGATGCGGGCGAAGCCGGTGCTTTTTTGCACGAAGTCATGGGGTCGCGGTTCGATTTCTCGGATGTGGGCCACGTGACACCCGATGTGCTGTTCGACGGATTTCATGCGCTGGATGTGGGCGGCTTGCGGGTGGAGCTGCACGAAATGGGGCCAGCGCACACCATGGGCGATGCGGTGGTGTTCGTGCCCGAACTCAAGACGGTCTTTACCGGCGATATCCTGTTCTCGGGCGGCCACCCGATCCTGTGGGCGGGTCCGCTGGACAACTGGCTGAAAGCTTGCGACGCCATCCTGGGGTGGGATGTCGATGTGGTTGTGCCCGGCCACGGCCCTGTGGGCGACAAGGCCGCCGTGCACCAGTTGCGCGATTATCTGGCCTATGTTCAGGACGCGGCGACACAGCGCTACGAGGCCGGACTTGGCTGGGCCGAAGCCGCCTGGGACATCGGCATGGAAGCCTATGACAGCTGGCTGGACCGCGAGCGGGTGGTCGCCAACGTGGCCAATGTCTATACCACCCTGTCCAAGGGCGCTGTTGCCCCCACCCGCCCCGAGATACTGACGATGATGTGCCGGTATCGGGGCCGTATGCCCAGCCCCGATATGGCCTGCCCCGCCTGTGGCGGGGCTCACTGACGTGACGCGGCGACGCGATTGCGCAATATGCCAAGACCGCTGATTTCCAGCTCGACCGTGTCGCCCGCCGACAGGAACCGCCCCAGCTCCAGCCCGCAGCCGCCACCCACGGTGCCCGACCCGAAAAATTCGCCCGCGTATAGCGTTTCGTCGCGGCTGATGTGTTCGATGATCGCATCAAATCCGTGGTGCATCTGGCCCGAATTGCCGCGCGCCCATTCTTCGCCGTTGATACGGGCAATCATCGTCAGGTTGCCCACGTCAACCTCGTCTGCCGTCACCAGCCATGGCCCCAGCACGTTGCCCCCGTCAAAATCCTTGCCCTTGGCCGGACCAAGCCCCACGGCCACCTCGCGCATTTGCAGATCGCGCGCGGAAAAGTCGTTGAAGATGCAATAGCCAAAGACATGGTCAAAGGCGTCGGCGCGGGAAATATCACGCCCGCCACGCCCCAGAACCATTCCCAGTTCCAGTTCGAAATCAAACCGCGTCTCGCCCTTCGGGATCGCTACGTCGGTGCCGGTGCCCGCCACCGAGAACCGGTTTTGTTTGTAATAGACCGGCTGCTCATACCAGACATCGGGAATGAAAACAGTTGCCGGATCCACCCGTTCGCTGGCCAGTCCGAACAGATGCCGGTTGGCGCGGGCCTGTCGCAGATGTGTCTCGAACGTCAATGCGTCGCGCATCTGGATCGGACGCAATGGCGCCAACAATCCGGGTGCTTCAATAACCTGCGCACGCTGTGCCAGTGCGCGCCCGGCACGCTCAAGCGCCGCAGGCCCGCCTTCGATCAGATCCTGCATTGTGGCAAATTCGGACAAGGCCACGACCGCGCCGTTTTCATCAAGCGCGCCGACATGCGCCGTCCCGTTTGTCTCGTAAGTTACCAGCTTCACGGTTTTTCCTTTTGCAGATCGTCATAACGGTCGGACACGCGGCTGCCCGCATAGAAAGTGGCAACAAAGGCAGGACGTGCCTGAATGCGGGCATACCAATCCGCAACCTCTGGCAAATCATCCCACAGCGACGCCATGCCCAGATCGGCCATGCGATCAATTGTGGGCGTGACGCAATAGTCGGCCAGCGTCAGTGCGGCGCCGCACAGCCATGGGCCCTGTCTCAGCCGTGTTGCCATCCGCATGACCGTCTGGCGCAATTCCGCATAAGAGGCGTCCATTTCCGCATCGTCAAAGCCATCGCGCCCCATCTTGCGATAAAACGCGGTGCGCAGCGGACGCGACTGCGCCGCCGCGTCGAACTGGTCGGCGTCCATGTCGCTGAAATGGCGCAAAAACACCTTTTGAAACGATGGAAAGCGGATCGCCTTGGTCGGCACCTCTTCGATATAGCGCAGCCACGCCCGCATATCGGCGCGGGCAAAGGGGTCTTTGGGCGTCAGCGCGGTTTCGGGAAAAACCTCGTCGAGAAACTCGATAATGACCGAGCTGTCGATAACGGCCCGACCGTCTGCGATCAGGGTTGGCACCACGCCATTGGGATTGATCCTGAGATAGATGTCGCTCAAATGCTCTTGGGTGCGAAAATCCAAAATCCTGTCGGTAAACGAAAGTCCCTTTTCATGCAGGCACAGCCGCACCTTCTGGCTGCACGTCGAATAGGCCGCATTGTACAGTTCAAGGTTCATGGAGGACTTCCTTTAGATCAGGACGGTGGCGATGCCGGGAGCCAGAAGCAGCAGCACAACAAGAACCACCATCGCCAGCACAAAGGGAAACGCCCCCGCAAAGATTTCGCTCAGCGAGATGTCCACATCCCGCAGGTTCGCCTTGACCACAAAACACGCGATGCCAAGGGGCGGCGTCAGCAGGCCAACCTCGACGGTGACAATGGTCAGGATTCCGAACCAGATAAGATCGACCTCATGCGCATGCATGATCGGCAGGAACAGCGGCAGCAGGATCAGCATGATCGACGTGCTGTCCAGAATGGCGCCCAGCAGGATCACCACGACGATATAGGCCACCAGAATGCCCACCAGCCCCAGATCGAACATCGCCATTACGCCGCCAATCTGACCGGGCAATCCGGTCAGCGCCAGCAGGCGGGCGTACATGTGGGCCGCAATGATCAAAAAGGTGATGGCCGCCGTCACCCGTCCGGTTTCCATCAGGATCGTCCAGAACGATCCCAAGGTCAGCTTGCGCCGGAAAAGCGCAAATAGAAGTGCGGCCAAGGCACCGACGCCGCCTGCTTCGGTGGGGGTGAACACGCCGGTATAGATCCCCCCCCAGAACGATCAGGATCAGCAGCACAACCGGAAGCGATTTGACCACCAGATCGCGCCGCCCCAGCAGATCGGCCACGGCCATCTGCATGTCGCCTGTGCCGTCTGCGGTGACAAACCGAGGAAAGAACCGCGACAGCAGCAGGATCGTGGCCACAAACAGGACCGCAAGGATCAGACCGGGCACAATGCCGGCCGTGAACAGTGCGCCAATGGATTGCTCGGCGATGATCCCGTACAGGATCAACAGCAGCGACGGCGGGATCAACATGCCCAGCACGGACGATCCCGCGACAACCCCCACAGAAAACGACCGCGTATAGCCTGCTGCCAAAAGCTCGGGCACCGCAAGCCGGGTAAAGACCGATGCCGAAGCGATCGACGTGCCATTGACCGCCGCAAAGATCGCATTGGCAAAGACCGTGGCAATGCCCAGACCACTGGTCATGCGGCGAAACAGCTGCCGCGCCACCTGAAACACATCGCGGCCCAGCCCCGACACATCAATCAGCATGCCCATCAGGATAAACAGCGGGATCACGCCAAACGAATATTTTGCCACCGAATCCAGCGCCGCCAGAGACAGGAAGAACCCGGCCACATCGACGCTGCCCCGCACCGCAATCACCCCAAGGAACGACACCAGCATCAACGAGATGGACACATGCAACCCAAGCTGGATCAGCACCAGAATGGCAACCAGCGACCAGATGCCGATTTCAAGGTTGCTCATGTGCGTTGACCCCTTATTGCGGCAGAGAAATGCGCGCATGCCGCGCGCAGATATTCCAAAGTGGCCAGCACCGCCCCGACAAGCACCAGCGCATAGAACGGCCAGACCGGCATCACGAACATGCCAGGCACGCCGACGGTGTGACTGTGATAAAAAGCCTTGCTGACGGACGGGATCAGAAACCAGACCAGAACCGCCAGCATCCCGAACCCTACCAGCGCAAAGACCGCATAGAACCCGTCAGCCAGACGCGGACGCGAAACGACAAGCCGGGCCAGCAAAATGTCCGAACGGATCATCCTGTCGGTGCGGATACAGTCTGCCAGCTGCAAAAAGATGATAGACACGATTGATGCCGAAATTATTTCGGCCGTGCCCGGCAAGGGGCTGTTAAAGAAATACCGCCCGCTCACGTCCAGATTTATCCCGACCATAAGCCCGACAATCATCAGACTGCCAATGGCCGAAACAGCGCGTGTTATGCCGTCCATGAATTTCGAGGCGGCACTTCGCCGCCTCGGGCCATCCGGCCTGTCCTGTTCGATTTTCATGGGTCAGTCAGCCGCCCAGTCGCGGACAAAATGCGCCCCTGCATCCGCCAATGCAGCCAGATAGGCTTCCAGCGTCTCGGTGCCTGCCTTGCCCTGGGCATCTACGCCTGCGGCCCATTCGCGGGCAATATTGGGCATCGCCATAGCATAGGCCACGCGCGCTTCGTCCGCCAAAGACACCACAATCGCCCCGTTTTCCTGCGCCGTTGCCACGCTTTTCGCCGCGATCTCTTCATACCCGACGGCGACCTTGGCCTCGTATTCCGAAGCCACCTCTTCGATCACCGCCTGAACGTCGGGCGGGATTTGCCCCCAGCTGTCCAGATTCACGCTCAGCGCAGAGGCAGACTGCGGGCCGAAGTTGATGCTCGAAATATAGGGTGCGACCTCGTAGAATTTATAGGGTGCGATGGCGCTTTCAAAGACGATAATTCCATCGGCCAGCCCTGTCCTGACCGCGTTGTAATATTCAGGAAGCGATCCCGCCAGCGCTGTAGCCCCGGTGCCGCGCAACCAGTTCGTCGACAGCCCCCCTGACACAATCTTGCGCCCTTGCAGATCGGACAAATCGGTCCATTCAAAATCGGTGATGATCTGATAGGAATCCACAACAGAAGCGGCCAGACGCTTTTGGTTGGCGTCGGTCCAGGCGGCCTCCATCGCGGGCACGCGGTCGTGCAAGTCGTTGATGATACTGACCATCGTGCTGACGTTGCTGCTTGAAAACGGCGTCACATAGGTGACCTGTTCCAAAGGCAGACGATCCGCTTCGAAAATGGTTGGAACGTATCCAAAGTCAGTGATCCCGACCTCGACCGCCTCCAGAACCTCGGTGACACCAGCCAGCGAGCCGCCATAGGCTTCGGTCCAGGCTACGGTGTGGCCCATCGCTTCCAGCCGCGTCGTGACCTCGGGAATGAAATAGCTGCTGAGCAATGCGACGCCTTTGGTGACCGGCGGGTGGCCGGATGCAATGGTCCAGTTAAAGCTGTCGGCATGCACCAGCGTGGCCGGGGACACCCCCAGAGCTAGGCCGCAAATGAGCGAGCGGGTACGCGTTGTTTTCTGCATTCTTTCCTCCCAGATCGAACAGATGCACCAGAGCTACTAAAAACACGGGTATAAAACAAGTGTTTTAAATTGGTGTAAGTCTGCCGGAACTGGCAGCGACGCTTTAACGTATCCCGGTTAACCGCAAGCCGCCGGACGGGCGTTCCCGCCTATGCGCAAGGACACTGGTGATCGTTGCTGAAATCGGCCTCGCGCACTCCCAGGGTCTGGAAGCGCTGTCGTGCGTCGCCGGGGAAGATGCGGGGCGGGCATTCACAACGACCATGCAGACGCATGTGCCTTGCCACGCAGCCCTATCTGGCACCCGTCAAATGCAGCGGCCCGCACAAGGCCGGCACAAGAATCGCGCCGTTTCGATTAGGCTCCTGACCCTAAGAATCGTCGTCTGGAACCGGCGCGGTCGCGTGAAAGGTCCCGGCAACATCGCTTTGGATGCCAGCAACCAGAAAGCCGACAGTCTGGTCCAAAAGCTTTTGACGGTCCTTCAGGCTGGCGCGGCCTTCGGTCAATGTGGCCAATCGGTCCGCCTCCCAATCCTCGGTCGCCGTCAAGACGATGGTGCTGACCATCATCAGATAGCGCCACACAAGATCGTCGCCTGCAATTCCAGTCGTTGCGCGCCCGAACATTTCGACATAGCGGCCCGCCAGCGGGTTCAGATAGGTCGACACGATGCGCCGCGTCGCGTCATTTGGCGACAGGCGATGTTTCAGAATAAACCGCGCCATCAACGCGCCCTGATCCTCGTTCCCGGGGGCCAGATAGGGCTCGATAAAACTGGAGACAACACGCTCAAGATCGGGCGCGTTTTCACCAGCCTCTGCCGATATTCGGTCAAGCAAGGCAAGACGCGCTTTCGTGACCCGCGCGATGACGCCCTCGAACACCGCCTCGGCAAGCGCGTCTTTTGATCCGAAATAGTAATTCACAGAGGCAACGTTTACATCTGCCTCGCGTGTGATCTGGCGCAGGGAGGTCTGGTCATAACCCTGACGGGCGAACAGCCGTTCGGCCGTCGCTATGATGTGGGATATGACGGACTTATCCATGTCTATTTTGCGATTTAAACTCATGTTTGAATTTCTAGAGAAAGTATAGGCCCACCGCAAGAGGCGAGACCGCCAACTTTGGCGCGTGGCCTGCTTCGCATTGTTCCTCCTGATGCAGTTCGGAGAGAGACAGGAGCGCGGCGCAACGGCCACGGGTGAAGAGCGGCCTGTTTCACAGCGACTGGACAGGTTGGTTGGCTATGTCAGGGACAACCTCAAGGAACCGATCACGCTGTCCGACATGGCCCGCGCGGCAGCCTTGTCCGAGCGGCAACTGAATGTTCTGTGTCATGAGGCGTTTGACCAGTCGCCGATGCAATGGCTGCGCGGCTTGCGACTGGACGCCATACGAGAGACGATCCTGAACGCCCCACCGCAAAATCTTTCCGCGCTTGCAATGCAATTCGGATTTTTCCATCTCGGCAGGTTTGCGACCTATTACAAACAGCGGTTTGGCGAACTTCCCAGCCAAACCTGCATTGCCGCAAGAAACGGCTAGTCTGACGTCTCTTCCTGCAAGAAGCGGATAGATAAGCAGCGCCCCAAGCGCGCAACCTTTCCCTGTTCCCTACTCACGGAACCCGTGCACGCCACGGTAAAACCGGACTCGCGCCATGTCTGACAAGGCTGCCGTCGAGTTCGCAAGCCATAAAAAATAGGGAGTTTCCAATGGACGGCGTACCTGCGAATGACACCGTGAATGCCGCAAAGGCAAGTCTGAACAAGACTTACGGCGCGTTTATCAACAAGGAAATGCACACCGTCGGCGCGGCCCAAAAGGTCGTGCTGTCGGCCGGCGCGATCAATTCGCCCAAGATCCTGATGCAATCGGGCATCGGACCAGAGGCGCACCTGCGTGAATTCGACATTGATTTCATGCAGGATTTGCCCGGCGTCGGAAAAACTTTCAGGATCATGTCATGGTGGCCGGATGTATCTGGGAATACAAAACACCTCAGCCCCCGCAAAACTCCGGCGCCGAGGCCACGTTCTTCTGGAAATCGGATTCCAGCCTGGACACGCCCGACCTGCAACCTTTCCAGATCGAAGTGCCCTATACCACCGAAGTCACCGGCAAGAAATTTGACGTCCCACCCGGAGCATGGACCATTGCGCCAGGTCTGGTCCGGCCGGTCTCGACCGGACAGGTGCGACGGACGGGTGCCTCGCCGGCGGACACGGCCCTGATCGACAGCGGTTTCCTGAAGGAACAGGCCGACATAGATGCACTTAGCCGTTGTGTGGAATTGTGTCGCGAGATCGGAAATTCGGATGCGATGGCTGAATTCGTAAAGCGCGAAGTGATGCCCGGACCAATGACGGGAAAAGACATCGCGAACTTTGCACGCGATGGCGCCATCTCCTATTTTCACGAAAGCTGTACCTGCAAGATGGGCACAGACGATATGTCGGTTGTGGACGGGTCGCTGGCTGTCCACGGTATCGAGGGGCTGATGATCGCCGATGCTTCGGTGATGCCACGCGTGACCACCGGAAACACGATGGCACCGACCGTCATCATTGGGGAGCGCGCGGCAGATATCTTGATACGTTAGGGTCCTGGCTCTACGTCGTCAGCGGCAATTTCGCGAAATTTCGGCGGCAAGGCCGTCCACAAAAGCATCCACCCGAACGGCGCGGACGGCGCGGGGATTCAGCAGCGCGACGATATCGGCATCGGGCAGGGACCAGTCGGGCAGGACATGGATCAGCCGACCGGCCCGCAGATCCTCAGAGACGCTCCATTCGGACCGTTCGACGATGCCATTGCCATCGAGCGCCCATCCCCGGATCACCTCGCCGTCGTTGCAGGCATAGACGGGATGGACGCGCAGGCTCGTCTCGGTTCCATCCGGGCCGGTCAGGGGCCAAAGCGTGGTGTCGGCCCGGTCCTCGCGCACCACGGCCACGCGATGCGCCGCGATATCCACAGGGCTTTGCGGCAGACCGGAACGCGCGGCATAGGCCGGCGCCGCCACCAGAAACCGGCGGTTCGCCGCCAGCTTGCGCTGCACGATGCGCAGGTCAGGAAGCCGCCCGACATGGATCAGCACATCCCAGGGGCCGGCACGCATGGCCCCCAGGGGATCTTCGCTGAGGCTGAGTGTCGGGCGAAGCTCGGGGTTGTCACCGGCAAAGCGCGAAAGGATCGGGGCCAGGCGCAGCCGCCCGAAGCCGAAGGGGGCGATGACATGCAACGGCCCTTCGATGCGACCCGCGCGGGTGGTCATCTCTTCCGTCAGTGTCTCGATCTCGCCGAGAATTGTGCCGGACCGCTCGATCAGGAATGCCCCCTCCGCCGTCAGGCGCAACGGGCCGTGGCCGCGTTCGACCAGCCGCAAATGCAACCGGGCCTCGATCTGGGCCAGTCGCTGCGAGACCGCCGGTGGGGTCACGTTCAGGCTGCGCGCCGCTGCGGCGAGGCTTGGCGCGCTGGAGAGCGCGGTCAGGAAGCGAAGGTCGGCGATATGCAGCATTAAGTATCAGCTTAATATTGGATTGAGCATATGTGAATATGCGCTGAACGATTTCGCTGTTATGCGCGGGACATCCAATAAGGAGGCCCCCCAATGTTACCCGACCAGACCGGTTCTAACGCGCTGACGACGCCCGCCTTGCTGCTTGACGAAGCAAGGATGATGCGCAACATCACGCGGCTGGCGAAGCGCGCCGAAGATCTGGGCGTTTCGCTTCGCCCGCACATGAAAACGGCGAAATCCACCGAGATCGCACGAAGGGTGACCGGCGCGGTTCCCGGCCCGATCACCGTCTCGACCCTGGCCGAGGTCGAGGTGTTCCATGCCGCAGGTCACGCCGACATTCTCTATGCCGTGGGGATCGCCCCGCAGAAGCTGGCGCGCGTGAAGGCGCTGCGCGAACGCCGCTGCGATCTGGTGGTGATCCTCGACAGTGCCGTGCAGGCGCGGGCGGTGGTCGCGGCAGGCGTGCCGGCCTTGATCGAGATCGACAGCGACGGCCATCGCGGCGGGCTTGTGCCGGGGGATCCGGCGCTGGTCGGGATCGGGCGCATCCTGCACGCGGGCGGCTGCCTGCGCGGGGTGATGACCCATGCCGGCGAAAGCTATACCGTGCGCGGCACCGCTGCCCATGCCGACTTCGCTGATCGTGAACGCGGCGCGGCGGTCACGGCGGCAGAGGCCCTGCGGGCGGCGGGGCTGCCCTGTCCGGTGGTCAGCGTCGGATCGACGCCAACCGCCCATGCCGCGCGCGATCTGACCGGCGTGACCGAACTGCGCGCCGGGGTCTATATGTTCTTTGACCTGGTGATGGCGGGGATCGGCGTTTGCACCCTGGACGACATCGCGCTCAGTGTTCTGACGACAGTCATAGGGCATCAGAGCGCCAAAGGCTGGGTGATGGTAGACGCCGGCTGGATGGCACTGTCGCGTGACCGGGGCACGGCGGCGCAGGATGTTGATCAGGGCTACGGCCTGGTCTGCGATGCACAGGGGCGGGTGGTGCCCGATTTGATTGTCAGCAGCGCCAATCAGGAACACGGGATCCTCTCGCTGCGCCCGGGTGCCGCCGGGCGACTGCCGGATCTGCCGGTGGGCACGCCTCTGCGCATCCTGCCCAACCACGCCTGCGCCACGGCCGCGCAATACAGCGCCTACAACGTCATCCCGTCCACCCCCGGTGCGCCACTCAGGATCTGGCCCCGGTTCGGCGGCTGGTAGGAGACTCCCATGAAATACATTCCCGAAGAGATTTCCGCCGGCTTTGGGTGCAGCCCGGCACCCATGTCGCTTCGATGGGGTCGGACAGCACCGGCAAGCAGGAGTTGCCGCCAGCGCTGTTCGAGCATGCGCGGCTGTTCTGCGACCTGCCTGCGCAATCGCGGGTGATCGGCGAGTTTCAACATGCCGATCCAAATGCGCGGCTGGTTGCGATTGGCGAGGTTCTGGACGGGCGGGCCAAGGGGCGACAGACCCCCGGCGATATCACCGTTTTTTGACGCATAGGTATTGTCAGGGGTTTTTTGACCTCAGCCAAAGCCCAATCGCACCGGATCATCTTCGGGCACCAACATTTCGATGAGATGCCGGAACTGACAGAGGATGAGCGCCGTTTGGGCGAACTACCCGGCTTTACACCGGAACGGATCGAGCAATGGCTTGAAACCTATCCCGGTGAGATCATCCGGCCCCTGGAGTGAGCATGAACGCGCGATTTGAAGACCTCATAGCACAAGCACAAACTGGTGGTGGCACTGAGTGGATTTCAGAAGCCGAGCTTCTAGAATTCAACGAGTATCTTGCCATGCGTGGTTTCGGCGTTTCCAGAATGGAAGTTGCGCGAGCCGAGGGTGGGACAGTACCGCCCAACCACGGTTACGGTGTGACCCCACAGCCATTTCGCGGTGATGATGAGCACTGGATGCATCATTTCGATCCCGTTCGCTCGGCGGTCTATGTCCGTGAGCAGGTTCAATATGCCAAAGAAGACGGGGCACTGTTTGACGACAAGGTATGGGCTGAGCAGCCTTGACGCCTACGCCCAGTGGTCAAAACTCATACGTTTCTGTCACCGGTGATAACGAGGGTTTTTGGAAGGCAACGGGCGAGGGCGGTTTTCCCGAAAGCGGTCGTTGGTGCGCTGCGCAGCTAACGGCAGGAACGAGCCCAAACGAATTGATGCTGCAATTGGGATGAAAGTCCGCTTTGCTGCACCAAAGCTCAGATTTCATCTCAAAGTAAATCTTGAGATTTAATGTCCCGTCCCGTCAGCCAGAACGTTTCAACTGTACCTTTACCTTTGATCTCAACACTCCCGCGCGGGGCAAAAGTATAGCTGCTACCCAATGCAGTGCGCGCTTCGGTGGTCAATTGAATATGACCTGCCTCGCCATGACTTTCCATACGCGCAGCGGTGTTCACTGTGTCACCCCAGACGTCGTAAAACACTTTGGTCGTGCCGATGACGCCCCCGACTGCAGAGCCAGTATGGAGGCCAATCCGCACTTCAACGGTCTCACCCATATCAGCGCTTAGCCTACGGGTGATGTCGAGCATATCCAACGCCATCTCTGCTGCTGCTTGCGCATGGTCAGCGCGGGCCGTCGGCATACCTGCCGCAACCATATAGGCATCTCCGATAGTTTTGATCTTTTCCAGACCATGACGGGCAGTAAGGGCATCGAAGGCTGAAAAGATACGGTTCAGGTAGTTTACCAGCTCCTCCGGTGCCATGCGCGCTGCCTTTGGAGTAAAATCAACAATGTCGGCAAAGAGGATCGTGACCTCAGCATTCTCATCGGCGATGACTTCGCCGGGATTTTCTTTTAGGCGCTCCGCGATCTGGCCTGGCACCAGATTGGCAAGCAGCGTTTCCGAGCGGTCATATTCCGATGCGAGGGCGATCTCTGCGTTCTCAGCGCGACGCAGGATAACGACGATCATCATCAGGGTTACTAAGATCAAGCTGCTTAAATTGGCAAACTGGATTGTTTCCAACAACCAAGGCGTTGCATTGGTGAAGGGTTGTGGGTCTGGAAACCAAAACGGAAGCGCCCAGAACAATGCTATCAGTGGCGGGATAAAGACAAGCATCGCGGCAGGACGCCGTGTGCCGATTTCCATTATCAAGATAAGCACAAAGGACAGGATCGCGTAGTTCAGATCAGACGTTGCGCCAAACATCCACATCAACAGTGTGAACAAGGCAACGATCATCACGCTTGCAAACACCTCCGCCACAAGTTGGCTGCGCCGCGCGATCCAAGGGATAATAAGTGTGATCTGAAAACTTGCACAAAATGCCGCCGCTGGCCACAAAGAGGCCGCGTCATAGGCTAGATAGAACACCGCCCAGCCCAAGATCGTCGCGCAGGCGAGTGGCAAAATTGCTGCCCATAATAATGCAGCGTCGCGTTGCGGTACGGGCAGATCGTGCGACCGACCAAGTGCATAGAGGTTGAACAAGCGTTTCGCAGAGATTGTCAGGCCTGTACCGGCTGAAGCTGTTGGATCGCCCATCAAAAATCCCATTTCGAAATGTAAGCCGGTGAATTGGATTGTAGCCAAACTCGAAGTGCGCCGACATCTATGGATAATTTCAAAGGGTATCATTTATTTATACGAGGCGATCCTTTTTCCTTCCATTTGTGTTTCACCAGCATCTTCTGTTGCTCCACCAAAAAGAAATCGCTCTTAAAGCGGACGTTGCAGGATTAGGACTGACTGTCTGCAAAGTCCCGCATAGCGGTCATCCATGCGCCCCGCAGCGAGCGTCCGCTTTAGGGTTTTCAGCCTCCCAAAAACCACCGTTTTTTGACGCATAGGTATTGTCAGGGGGTTTTTGACCTCAGCCAAAGCCCAATCGCACCAGATCATCTTCGGAAACCAGCATCTCGACGAGATGATCGAAATTGTCCGCGACCTTATAGAAGCTGTCCTGAAAAGTGACGCCGTTTGGGTCGCACACCCAGATTTCAGGATCAGGACGATTTTCATAGTTCAAGCACAACCAACCGGCCTCGCCATACAAAGCGAATGGGATATGTCACCGGCGAAAACGACCGTTTTCGACAGTTCAGGACTATCCGTGCAGGATCTCTACGTCGCCCGCGCCGTGCTTGAGCGCGTCGACCGGTAAGGCGGCCCCAAAGCCGTCATCTGCTCCGCGCGGCAACGGTCCTCGCGGGCGAACCGAAAGACGCGGAAGGCGCCAAACGCTCGCTAGGGTCTGGACCCCAGGCTAGGGTCAGGACCCATTAATCCTGCACCGTCAGTTCGACAGATTTTTCCGCTGACAAGCAGCATCTGTGCAGGAATAGTGGTTCTATTTCAAACAGATGCGCCGCCTCCTCTCGGGACATTGCTGCGCAATGCCCTGCCGGGCAATGGGCTGCGGGAAAATCCGTCGAACCCGTCACGCCGAAGGCGTGCCAGCATAACACGGCGCTCCTTCGGAGCGACGGGCGGCAATTTCACTTCATTTCAGTGTCTTGGGCCGCTTGCAAATAGAACCACTATCGGCTGCACGACCCAAACCACTGAAATTTCGTGAAATTGCCGCTGACGGCGCAGGATTAATGGGTCCTGACCCTAATCGTTTCAGAGTTTTGCACCCTACGCGATGTCATGCAGCTTGAGGCCATCAAGCCGCCCCATGATCGCTTTGCCAACGGTATCGACAATGGCTTGAGGGAAGGCTTTGGGCAGGACGCTGGCGACAGTATCAAGCGCTTCGGGCGTTCTTGCCGCGATCTCCTCGATGAGGCCGATGGTTCGCTTTTTTGAGAAACCGGCGCGCATGGCCGTCTGCACAAAATGCCGCCCGTGAACCTGATCAAAGCGATAGTGTCGGCTGTTTCCGACCGACATCGCCATCTTCATTTGCTTGCGTTCGATTTGGCGGGCTTCCAGTGCACCTTGCGCTGTCACGATGTCATAGAGCGGGGTCATGCGATAGCTGCCGCCAGGGCTTAGAAACACACTGAAGTTCTTGGCATGGGCGTCCGTCGCGCCCATCAGCCAGAATATGATCTGCGCTTTGAGGAAAATGTCCTGATCCTCAATCGGTGTATCGCTGCCGTTGAGCAAGCCCAGGACATCAATCATGCCGGGGCCACCCTCGTTCTGGTATTTGAGTGTCGGTGGTACAGAAAGTGCCTGGCAGCAATCTTCCTGAGGCAGGCGCAGCAATCGCCCGTCTTTCGTCCAGCGGCGATCAAAGCGCTCGATTACCAGCGCCTTGGTCTCGCCGAAGGTTTCGATGGTGGCGGTGTTCACAGGCAGGCCAAACGCTGCGGTGAGCTTCAGGCAATAGTATTCGTTCTCGACGCTGTCCGAGAGATCAATGCCATCCGGCAGTTTTCCGATCTGCGTCTTGATCAGGTGGGATGTCGGCGTCGTGCCGTGGGGTTTGATCCACTGACCGTCGTGCCAAAGCAAAGCGGTCTTTTCCTGCGCCCCGGCAACGGAAATCCTGAAGCCGTCGTCGCTGGCGAGGCCAAGCGGTGCCTGGCTCAACCCGTTCAGGATTTTTTCGATGGTCGCCGCATCGACAGCTTCACCTTCGATCTTGCCGGTGGCATCGGGGGCGTCATCCTCTCCTGCGATGAACTGGAGCGCCCCCACGCAGTCGTGGCCGATCTTGGTCAGCATACTGTAGGCGTCCGTCCCGCGCGCGCCGACCTTTTCAGCAACGAGGCGGCGCAGCTTGTCCGAGTCAGGCAACAGGTTCTCAAAGACGGCAGAAACAGGTTCGCCGCGATAGGGCGTCTCGCGAAGCGGCAGTGACAAGGAGACCGGCAGGGCATGTTCCCAGTCGAGCCAGTCCGCTTCGTAGGAAAACCCGACGGCACCGCTTGCCTCGCGGCTCAGCGTGCCGACGCGGCGGTTGTTCAGATAGACCCGCAAGGGCGCATAGGCTGGACGCCGCCCCATCAGAACAACTCTTCAATATCGCTGCCATGACCTTTGGAGCGCGCGCCGATCCTGAATTCCAGGTCGAGAGCAGCAAGGACAGCGAGGATGGATTCGAGCTTTGCGGGCTTTTCTCCGCTCTCTATCATCGAAATCGTTGCCTGGCGCAGACCTGCCCGCTCGGCAAGCTTCATCTGCGTCCAGTCCCGCTTTTTGCGGGCCCGGTGGATGATCGCGCCAATCTGTCTTGGTGTGCGTGCCAAATCACTCATTTGACCGATATACGTCAAGGCGTATAAATTGTCAATATGCGCCATAGCGTATATACACTACCTATACGCCACAGCGCATAAAATTGCGCTGGCGCTGAGACGTATAACGAGTCTGGTGCGAGCCTACCAGCCAAACAGGGCAGGCGTCGACAGACGGGGACGGCTTTGCGGATCGTTTGAGCGCTGCAAACTTTCCGGCCGGATCTTCCTGGTCAGCTCGCCACACGCTTTCGCCGGACCACCAGACCTGTCTGCCACTTTTCAAGGCATTGTCTGGCGGATTGGCTCACGCGCCTGCAAAAAACTGAACAAATAGTTTGACCGATTGGTATGAAGTTACCTAAGCTCCCATAAAACAGGGGGACCTATGACATATATCAACAGGAAAACGATGTTCCGCCCGGTGCAGTCATGAAGCGGTACTGGGCCGATCACAGCCAGCGCGAATTCGCCGCACTGGATCACGACCGCCTGATTGCGGTTCTGCCAATCGGGGCAATTGAACAACATGGACCGCATCTGCCCATGTCGGTCGACAGTTGCACCGTTACCGGTGTCGCACGCCGTCTGGCCGATGCCCTGCCCGAGAGCAGTCCGGTCATCTTCCTGCCCACACAGTCGGTCTGCAAAAGCGATGAACACATCGACTTTCCCGGCACCCTGACCCTGTCGGCAGAAACCCTGATCCGCGTGCTGACCGAGATCGGTGCCAGCGTGGCGCGGGCCGGGGTGCGCAAGCTGGTGCTGCTGAACGGGCACGGCGGCAACATACCGGTGATGGACATCGTCGCGCGGCAATTGCGCATCTCGCACGACATGCTGGCGTTCTCGGTCAACTGGTTCGGGTTCGGCATGCCCGAAGGCGTGTATTCCGAAACCGAACGCAGCCACGGCATTCACGCGGGCGATATGGAAACATCGGTTATGCTGGCGCTGGACCCCGACAACGTGGACATGCGCCACGCCCGCGACTTCCGCTCGCGCGGGCAGGACCTGTTCGAGGGGACCAAGCATCTGGGCCTTGGCCGGGCGGGCAAACCCGCGTGGAAAACCCAGGACCTGAGCCCCTCAGGTGCCTGCGGCGAGGCGCATCTGGCCACTGCGGCCAAGGGCGCGGCAACACTGGATCATGCGGTTGCGCGACTGGTCGAGGCGATGGCCGAGATTGAGGCCATCCCCGCCGACTGGCTGCACAGCAAACCGGAGGTTTGAACGATGACAGTTACCCCACCCCCCGAAACCGGCACGCCGCTGATCGACATGCGCGGCGTCGACAAACAGTTCGGCAATGGCACCGTCGCCGTGCGGGATATGTCGCTGACGATCCAGCAAGGCGAATTTGTCAGCTTCCTTGGCCCCTCGGGCTGCGGCAAGAGCACCGCGTTAAAAATGATCTCGGGGTTGTTGTCGGTTTCGGCGGGGACGATCACCGTGAACGGACATCGTCCGGGCGAGAGCAGCACAGGCAGCGACATCGGCTATGTCTTTCAAGAAGCGACGCTGATGCCGTGGACCACGGTTTATGAAAACGTCTATCTGCCGCTGAAACTGCAAGGCGTCGGCAAGGTCGAAGGCCGCGCCCGCGTCGAAGAGGCGCTGTCGATGGTGGGGCTGGCGCATTTTGCCAAATCCTATCCGCGCGAGCTGTCGGGCGGTATGAAAATGCGGGTGTCCATTGCCCGCGCGATGGTGACCAAGCCCAAGCTGTTGCTGATGGACGAACCCTTTGCCGCATTGGACGAAATGTCGCGCACCAAGCTGAACGACGAGGTTCTGTCGCTGTGGAAATCGCTGGGGCTGACAGTGATTTTTGTCACCCATTCGGTGTTTGAATCCGTCTACCTGTCCAGCCGCGTCGTGGTCATGGCCGCCCGCCCGGGGCGCGTGGTGCACGACATCGCGCTGACGGGTGGCTATCCCCGCAACGCCGCCTACCGGATGTCACCGGACTACGCCGAAAGCTGCCGCACGGTCAGCAAAGCTTTGGAAGGGACCATGGATCATGTCGACCTTAACCACTGAGACCCCCGCCGCCGCACGGCTGGACCCGCGCATCATCCGCGAACGGCGCGAGCGCCGGTTGCAGTATATACTGCCGCTTGCCGCCATCTCCATTGCCCTCGGGATGTGGGAATTTCTGGTCTGGTACAACGAGGTGCCACACTACCTGATCCCCGCGCCCAGCCTGATCGCCAAGACGCTGGTCACCGATTGGTCCAGCCTGATGCAAAGCGCGATGTTCACCGTCAAGCTGACCCTGATGGCACTGGCACTGGCGATTGTCGGCGGCGTCGCTCTGGGCATGTTGTTTGCCCTGTCGCGTCCCATCGAGATGAGCCTGTTTCCCTTTGCCGTGATCCTACAGGTCACGCCGGTGGTCGCCATCGCGCCGCTGATCCTGATCTATGTCAGCAACACCTTTGCCGCGCTGCTGATCTGTGCTTGGATCGTGGCGTTTTTCCCGATCCTGTCGAACACGGCCATCGGGTTGCGCAGCGCCGACCATAACCTGCGTGATCTGTTCCGCCTGTATCAGGCGACCCCGTGGCAGCGTCTGCGCTATCTGCTCATCCCCTCTGCCCTGCCCTATTTCATGGCGGCGCTGAAAATCGCGGGCGGGCTGGCGCTGATTGGCGCGGTGGTGGCCGAGTTTGTGGCAGGCACTGCAGGACAGAACACTGGTCTTGCCTCGCGTATCCTCGAGTCCAGCTTTCGCAACGAAATCCCGCGCATGTTTGCAGCGTTGTTTCTGGTGTCGGTGCTGGGCGTCGGCATTTTCCTGATCACCGCATGGTTGTCGCGGGCCGTTCTGGGCCACTGGCACGAAAGCGAAATCAAGCGCGAGAGATAGGGCAGATGACGGACAGTATGCACCTAAAAGGGATCACTTTGGCCGGACACAGCGGCTTTTGGGATCTGGAACAGGACGCGGGGCGCATTACCGCGCTGCGCCCCGCGACGACGGGCGGCGGCGGTCTCGTGACGCCGTTGCTGGCCGACATTCACACCCATCTGGACAAGACGATGACCGCGCCGCGTATGCCGCATCGCGCGCAGTCGCTGTTCGATGCGATCGAGATGATGGGACAGGACGCCGCGCGCTGGACCGATGACGACCTGCGCCGCCGCGCGTCGCTGGGTCTGGCCAAGGCCTATCACCACGGCACCGCCCTGATGCGCAGCCATGTGGACTGGTCCTATGCCGACGCGCCGCGCGGTTGGCATGTGTTAAGCGAGCTGGCACAGGACTGGCGCGGGCGGGTTGAACTGCAACTGTCGTCGCTGACCCGTCTGGATGAACTGGCCGAGATCGGCCCTGCCATCGCGCCGGTGCTGCGCCGTGAGGGTGGTATTCTGGGCGCGTTCGTCTATCGCAACGAAAACCTTGCCGCGCACATCGCCTCCCTGTTCGATCTGGCCGAAGCGCACGACCTGCACCTTGATTTCCACGTCGACGAAGGACTGGACGTTGAAGCCCGCGGCATCGACGCGATCATTGACGAAACGGCCAAACGCGGCATGGCGGGCCGTGTGCTGTGCGGCCATGGCTGCGCGCTGTCGGTGCGCGACGTGTCCGAGGTCAAAGCCCTTCTTGCCCGCGCCGCCGAGGCCGGGGTCGGTCTGACCGTGCTGCCCGGTGCCAACAGCTATCTTCAGGATGCAGGCCCCGGCCGCACCCCCCGCCTGCGCGGCATTGCCCCCCTACAAGAGGCCGACACCGCCGGCGTTCCGGTCATGCTGGGGTCGGACAATGTGCGCGACGGGTTCTTTCCCTATGGCGACTATGACCTGATCGAGGTTCTGCGCATGGGCGTGCTGATGGGCCATTTGCCGCCCGAGGACTGGCTGGATGCCATCAGCGCACGGCCCGCCGCATGGATGGGCCATGACCTGACCCTGCGCACCGGTGGCCCTGCCGACTTTATCCACTTTGACGCGACCGACCTGAACGACGTGATCAGCCGCCCCGCCGTGGTGCGGCGTGTCTGGCGTGACGGCGCGGTTCTGCCCCCCTTTCAAGGAGACAAATGATGTCCCGAACTTCCGATCTGACCGCATTCAAGGCCGCACTGGACGGCATTCGCTTTCACGACAGCCAAAAACATCTGAAAGCGCGCTCGCACGACTATTTCTGGTACAGCCCGATCCTGAACGATCAGCTCAAGCACAAGATCGGCGATGTGCTGGTGATCCCGCAATCGGTCGACGAGGTGATGCAGGTGGCATCGCTCATCGCGAAGCACAAACTGCCCCTGACCCTGCGCGGCGGCGGCACGGGCAACTATGGCCAGTGCGTGCCGATGGAAGGCGGGGTGATCATGGATCTGACCCGTCTGGACAAGGTTCTGGAGATCACGCCGGGCCACGTGCGCGTGCAGGCCGGTGCGCGGATTTCGCGGCTGGACGATGCGGCGCATGAAACGGGGCAAGAGCTGTTGATGTACCCGTCGACCCGTCAGATGGCGACGATTGGCGGGTTTCTGGCCGGTGGCTCGGGCGGCATCGGGTCGCTGCGTCACGGGATGCTGCGCGATCCCGGCAACGTCAGCTACGTCAAGGTGGTCACCGTCGAGGAGGAGCCGCAGGTGATCGAACTGCACGGCGACGAGATCCAGAAGGTGCAGCACGCCTTTGGCACCAACGGGATCATGGTGGAACTGGGTCTGGCCCTGACGCCCAGGACCGACTGGATTCACACCGCCGCGCTGTTCGACGGCTATGACCATGCCCTGAACTTTGCCACCCAGGCGCAAAAGGACGGGATGGACTGTTACCTGCTGACCGCGGTCGAGCGGCGCTTTGCCCCCTATTACACCAAGTTCGGTGACCTGTTCCCCGCCGACCGGGATGCGATCTTTGCGATGGTTGCACCCGACGAAATGGACCGTTTCACCGCGCAGGCCGAAGCGCAGGGCGGGCGCGTGTCCTTTGCCATGACCAAGGAACAGGTCCGCGCGGAAGGTCTGCAACCGGCTTACGAATGCGGCTGGAACCACACCACCTTGCAGGCGCTCAAGGTCGATCCGGGCTGGACGTACCTGCAAGTCGCCTATCCGCGCCCGTTCGATGTTGATCTGGTGATGCGCCAGATGGCGCGCCACGGCGACGATATGTTCTGGCACCACGAAATGGCGCGTCAGGACGGCGACATCCAGATCTTTGCCCTGCCGCTGGTGCGCTATCGCGGCAAGGACGAAATGTACCGCCTGATTGCCGAGCTGGAAGAAACAGACGGCTGCACGATCTTTGACCCCCATGTCGTCACCATCGAGGACGGCGGCATGAAGGAAATCGACACCTTGCAGATTGATTTCAAGAAACGGGCAGACCCTTACGGACTGATGAACCCCGGAAAAACACGCGGATGGACCAAGGATATGGCCCGCCGCGACGACCAACACCAACACGGAGAAACAGCATGAACAGAACACTCACAGCATTCGGCACCGCGATCGCCCTGCTGTCCGCCACCGCCGCCTGGGCCAACGACAAGGTCGTCATGGGCACCAACTGGCTGGCCCAGGGCGGGCACGGCGGATTTTATCAGGCGCTGGCCGATGGCACCTATGAAAAATACGGGCTGGACGTTGAAATCAGCCCCGGCGGCCCGCAGGTCAACAACCGCCCGATGCTGTCGGCGGGGCGGCTGGACTTTTTGATGGCGGGCAACCTGTTGCTATCCTTTGACAACGTGCGCAACGGCATCCCCACCACCGTCGTCGCCGCCTTCTACCAAAAAGACCCGCAGGCCTTGATGACCCACAAGGGGCAATACGCCGACTTTGCCGCGCTGTCCGACGCGCCCACGGTGCTGGTGTCCAAGGATGGGCAATTCAGCTTTTGGGAATGGATGGTGCAGGCGCAAGGGTTCAAGAACGAACAACTGCGCCCCTACGGTTACAACCTCGCTCAGTTTCTGGCCGACGACAAAATGGTTCAGCAGGCCTATGGCACCGCCGAGCCGATCTATGCCCGCGAGCAAGGGGCCGATGTTGACGTGTTTCTGTTGGCCGACAACGGCTGGAACACCTATGCCGCCACGCTGGAAACCCGCCAGGAGTTGATCGACGAAAACCCCGAACTGGTGCAGCGGTTCGTTGATGCGACCATCGAGGGCTGGGTGAATTTCCTGTATGGCGACCACACGCCCGCATACGACGCGATCATGGCGGCCAACCCCGAGATGACGGTCGAAAAGCTGGACAAGGAAGTGGCCCAGCTCAAGACGCTTAAGATCATCGACAGCGGCGCCGCTCTGGAACAGGGAATTGGCGCAATGTCCCAGGAACGGATCGAAGCCTTTCACGATCTGGCTGTATCCAGCGGCATCATCGACGCCGACACAGTTGATCTGGCCAAGGTGGCAACCAGCCGGTTCGTCAACCACGGACACGGGCTGGACCTCAAGGCCAGGTTGACAGGTCAGTAAACAGCCAGGGCGGCAGTCAGAACGTGTCGCCCCCTTCCCTGCTGGCGCGGGGCGACAGGTCTGTTACCCTTGCCATGTCGCCCCGCCCTACCACCGTGACCACCAGAGGACCGCCCATGACCACCGCAAAGATCCGGCGCAGCGCCATCAACGAAGCAATCCGTGATGCGGCCATCCGCGAATTTGCACGCAACGGGCTGGCAGGAACTTCGACACAGGCCATTGCCAGATCAGCGGGGATATCAAAGGCCCAGCTGCACTATTACATCACCTCCAAAGAGGACCTGTACCAAGACGTTCTGGGCTATATCGTGTCGCACTGGCGCGAACTTTTTTCGCTCTCCTCATCGCTGGAAAACCCCGCCGAGGCGATCACCAATTACATCCGCCGCAAGATCGAACACGCGCTGGAACATCCCGAAGTCTCGCGCTTTTTTGCCAATGAAATGGCCCGCGGAGGGCCGGAAATGGGCGACCACTGGGGCCCGCTGCGCACCTCGGTTCAAGAGGCAAATGATACCATTCAGGGCTGGATCGACGCCGGAAACATCGCACCCGTCGATCCGCTGTTGTTCCAGATCAACATGTGGGCGGTCACGCAGCACTATGCCGAGTATGAAGCACAGGCGCGCGCGCTGATGGGCGCCGCCGAAGGTCAGCCGATGGACGCCGAACGGATCATCGCCGAGGCCAGCGCATTGTTCCTGCGCCGCTGCGGTCTGGATGAAAACGGGGCACGCATATGAAAGCCCTGACACCTGATACACTGCCCGCCCCTTTTGGCGCATACGCACATGGCGTGCAGGCGGGACGTCTGATCGCCACCTCTGGCCAACTGGCGCTGGCGGCTGACGGCAACATTCCCGCCAGTGTCACCGCGCAGACAGAACTGTGTTTCGAAAACATCCGTGCCATTCTGGCCGCCGCGGGCGCCGATTTTTCGCATGTCATTCGCTTTACCGGCTACGTCACCCGCCGCGCAGACTTTACCGCCTATATGGCAGTGCGCGACGCATTGGTGCGTGACCTCGCAGTCAAACCCGCCTCGACCCTGCTGATCGTCACAGGATTTACCCGCCCCGAATTTCTGGTCGAAGTCGAAGCCCTGGCCATGACACCCCACTGACGCGTTTGAATGCCCCCAAGGGGGAAGTGTCACAGGTTCATGGGCGCAGACCTTGATCGACCGCGTACAACCCGGCATTGCGCAACAGAGCCATAAGGCCGGGGACGCGCGGCGCTTCTTATCCGAATTCCGACCACAAAGCGCCCCAATCTGCACGTTTCGGATATGTCCGATAATCTGTGCTGTACTCGAGCAGAAACAGGATCCACCAATCCGCAGTGGCCAAAACCCGCCAAACACTGTTTTATGTCCAATAATACGACGCGCACCCGGACATGGAACAAGGCCCGCAAATGGTCAAACCCGCCAAACCGCCCAAGCAAGACACCCGTACCGCTGCCCATGCTGCAGACACGGCACTTGCGCTGCCGACAGATGTGGCAGGCTCGGGCAATCTTGAACGGCTTGTAGACACGGCACGAACCTACGCGCAGGCTGCCGCCTCGGACAACACCCGAAAGGCCTATGCACGGGACTGGGCCCATTTCACCCGTTGGTGCCGGATGAAGGGCATCTCCCCCCTGCCCGCCGCACCTGCGATGATTGCCCTTTATCTGACCGATCTGGCCACGCCCACGGACAACAGCCCTGCCCGTTCGGTTTCCACCATCGAACGACGGCTGTCCGGTCTGGGCTGGAACTATGCGCAACGCGGCGACACTCTGGACCGCAAGGACTGGCATATCGTCAGCGTTCTGGCCGGCATCAAACGCAAACATGCCCGCCCCCCCGTGCAAAAAGAAGCCATCCTTGCGCAAGACATCCGCGCCATGATCGCCACCCTGCCCTATGACCTGCGCGGCCTGCGTGACCGTGCCATTCTGCTTTTGGGCTATGCCGGTGGCCTGCGACGCTCTGAAATCGTCGCGCTGGATTTTGCCAGGGACGACACACCGGACAACGGCGGCTGGGTCGAGATTTTGGATCAGGGCGTCGTGCTGACCCTGAACACCAAAACCGGCTGGCGCGAGGTTGAAGTGGCGCGCGGATCGTCTGAACAGACCTGCCCGGTTCATGCGCTGGAACAATGGCGGCACTATTCCAAACGCGATTTCGGCCCCCTGTTCGTGCGCATATCGCGTGATGGCAATCGGGCCCTGGACGCACGGTTGTCTGACAAACATGTCGCCCGCCTGATCAAACAGACGGTGCTGGACGCAGGCATTCGCAGTGACCTGCCCGAAAAAGAACGCCTTGCCCTCTACTCGGGCCACTCCCTGCGCGCCGGTCTGGCGTCGTCAGCCGAAGCCGACGAACGCCATGTGCAACACCAGCTTGGCCACACCTCGGCGGAAATGACCCGCCGCTATCAGCGCCGACGCGATCGTTTCCGCGTGAACCTGACCAAAGCCGCGGGGCTTTAATCCGCACTGTTTACAGCTGTAAACTCGGCATGGGCCGACTGGAGAATATCGCCCAGATGATCCTCAAGCCAGGCGGCAAAACCGGCACTTTCGCCCGACTTTTTCACAGTTACCACCAGGGCTGCCGGACCGGACTTAACCGCAACGCCCGTCAAAATCACGTTCTCCTCAGCCGCTGCGCCTTTCGCGGCAGACCGGCCAGCAACCACTTTCAGCAGCCTGTCCAGACGTTCATCTGACGCCAGCGTCGGCCTGGCCTCTGCCAGTATCTCCAACGCGGCGTCTTCACTCAGCTTGTGCGCTGCAAAAAGCTCGGCCAGAGCGGTCCACTTCGGCCGCCCGGATTTGGGCGCCGCCCCCAGCGCGTTGCCAACTGCGGCGGGCACGTTCTGCGTGACTTTTGTCAGATGCGACAGACCGGACGCCGACAGGTTCAGAACCCTGCGCGCCGTCAGACCGTCGTGGCCCGCGGCCTGGATCGCCTCTGCAAACCGCGCCTTTTCATAAAACGACAGATTGCGCCGCGCCGCGTTTTCCAATCCTTTGGCCAACAGCGCCGTGGCGTCGTCAATATCCTGAACGTTAGCCCGCACCTTGATCCCAAGTTCGCGACAGGCTTTCAGCCGCCGCCTGCCGTAAATCGCCTGAAACCGGCCCTCGTTCCCCGCGCGCCGCAACAGGATCGGCACCTGCTGGCCACCCTGTTGAATGCTTTCTTTCAGCGCCTCAAAGCTGTCGTCATCGTCTTCCGGGTTTACAGTTGTAAACTCGTCCATCCGATCCACCGGGCCCCAATCGTCAATCATGGCCGGATCAATCTCGCGGATGGCCCCCAGCGCGCCCTGCAAGGCCCCAAGGGCAGGCGCGCCGGTACGTGCCGGTTTGTCAGTGGCAGGCGCACCCGAACGCGCAATCGTGCTGGCAATGCCTGACATGTCTTTCAGCGATTTGCGTGCCATTATGAGCGCCCCCATGCTTGATGAATCATGGTTTCAATCTCCTGTCCGACAGCGTCCATTGACCCTTTTGCACGATCATAGGTGGCGCGTGTCATCTCGGATCGCACCACCTCATAGATGGATTGCTTAAGCATCGTTGCGTCGCTGATTGCTGTGCTTTTCAATGCAGTGGCCGACATCACACGATCCTGAAACAGCGCCCGCATGAACGAGGTCAGCTGTTGCGACGGCACATCTGTCGGCTCGTCGCGCGTGATCAGAAATTTGAAGTTGTCATATTGCAGCGTCGCACCGGCATCCTCGATCACGCCCATATAGGCACCGGCCAGCTCAAGAAACTGCGCCGTCGACGACACGTCCAGCATGGACGGTGTCAGCGGCACAATCAACGAACTGGCCGCAGCCATACCCGCAATTGTCAGAAACCCCAGCTGTGGCGGACTGTCCATCAACACAATATCAAAGTCGGCCTCGACCTGCGCAATTGCGTTGCGGATGCGCGTGAAAAACGCCTGGTCGGGGCTGGAATGAATGGCCGATTCCGTCTCGAACTCGGACAACATCAAGCGGGCAGGGGCCAGCGACAGCCCCGGAAAATAGGTCGGCACTACCACATCCGCCATCGGCACCGGATCGTCATAGCGGATCGCATCATAGACCGTCAGCCCGTCGAACTCGATCTCGGGGCTGATGCCGCACATGGATGTCAGCGACCCTTGCGGATCAAGGTCGACCACCAGCACACGATAGCCCCGCAAGGCCAGATAATGCGCCAGGTGGATGCTGGTCGTGCTTTTGCTTGATCCGCCCTTGAAGTTCATCAACTGCCAGACCTGAAGCTTTTCATCGCCCGTGCGGCGGGGCACATAACGCCCCTTTTTGCGCGAGGATTGCTCAAGGATCTGACGCGCCTCCCAAATTTCCTGTGCCGTGTAATACCGGCGCCCGCCGCGTATTTCAGAAGGCTCGGGGATGGATCCGTCTGCATGGCCCTTGCGCATGAACTGCCCCGAAACGCCCAGCATTTCAGCGGCCTCGGGCGCAGAAAACCGGCGCAGAGATTTGGTGTTGTCCGGCGCAAAAGCCGACAGCAGATGTTCGCGGATGGCAGCGTTCAGCCGTTCGGAAATATCGGTTGCCAGCGCCGAGGGGCGATCTGCTTCAAAAGGTGTCACGGAAATCATCTGGTTGCCTCATTTTCAGAAATGTGGCAATTCTCACGCCACTTGAGACCACCAGCAGGTATTTGCCTGTTCAAGTCAAGATTTTTTGCCGTTTCAGAGCCTAAAAAGCCTGTTAGAGACTGAAAATCACCCTGTGTGCACCGGATGGATTTACAGCTGTAAACTGTAAGGGGCAGCGAAGGGTAGGGGCCTATCCGGCGCACCCGTGAAAGCGGATTGCTTGGACCCAAAAGTTGACAGCTGTCAACTTTCCCCAGTTTCGCTATCTGTTTCGGTAACAATCGTGGTCTACAGCAAAGCCTGAACTCCGGTCTGACGATCTTTTCCCATGTCCATGGCTGCCACGGGTGCTCTTTTCCGAACGTGGTCGTTGTTACCCGTCGCCTTGGGTGACTGTCGTATCTGCGGAAGCCGCGAAACATCACATCTGCAAACGCGCAACCAGTGCCCGGCTGGTCCGCCAAGAGACCGCGCGCACCAACCATGGGAAATGCACGAGTCAGGGGGCCGTTACGCGCAATCCGGGGATCAACAAACGGCCACGCAACCACGCGCGCCCAAGACATCCGATAGCTGCGCATGGCTCTCCGGTCGCGCAGTTGACAGCTGTCAACTGTCACGCTGCACGCCTGTTCAGCAGCGCCATCACCATCGGCCCGGGCGAGAATGTGCCCTCGGCTGCCTTGCGCGACAGTGCACGCAGATAGCCGCCGGGCGCTGAAATGTCGCTGACACGCTGCAGAATCGCCGCAACCGTAATCGCCGCCACTTCCGGGCCCATGTCACGTTGCGCATGTTGCCAGGCATCCAGGGTAATCCCCATCATGCCCCGAACATGTCCCGCAACCGCAACCAGCTGGTGCCAATGGGTGATCTTGTCGCCCGCATAGGGCAGGATATCGGGACAGGCTTTCAACACCAACCCAAGGGGCAGGGCAGGGGGGCACGATTGCACCGCCGGCTTTTCGCTGTCCGGTTCCGGTCTGGCCACCCGTTCGCCCCTTGCCTTTTCAAAGCGGGGTTCAAAATCAGAAGAGTCTGGGTTTGAATTCTGATAGTGCCGCTCATTTTGACGGTCATTGCCGCTCAAATTATCTGTTTCCAGCATCGAATGGACGTGACGTAGAACCTCTTTTGCCATCTCCAGAAGCTCGAACAAATCCTGCGCAGACAGCTTGCGGCGCATCGCCTTGTGCAACACCAACAGCCGTGCCTCGACCTCGCTCCAATCCCCTGACAGCCCGTTTTCCTGTGCATAGAGACACAGTTTCAGCGCGTCGCGCTTGGTCAGACTGACTTCCTCACGCAACCGGCGCATCCGTTCGGCAGCGGCATGGGCTTCGGCGGCAGCATGGGTGATCTGGCGCGCGCGCACCAGCAAGGGGCGCAGATCAAAGCCGAACGCACGCACCACATCGCCAGAGCGGTCCCGTGCTGCGTAACGCTTGCCATTCGGGCTGTCGTGGCGCTGGATCAGGCCGGCGGCGCTCAGCGCGCTCAGATGGCGGCGCAGGGTGCTTTCGGCCATGCCGTGCGCCCGCTCGCCCAATGCCCGATTCGACGGATAGACCACCAGGTTGTCGTTATCCGACAGCGATTTGGCCTTGTGAAAGGACAACAGCGCGTTCAGCACGGTCAGATCGCGGTCTGTCACATCAAAGGCCTGACGCGCCGCGCACAGATCGCGAAACAGCGCCCATTTGTCGATATGCGCCACGCTGGGTGGCTGTTGCGCCTCGGTGGCCCGTTTCACCAGGGCAGCCGTCAGCGGCCGCTGCCCGAAGGGCGTCGTTGTAAATACGTCCATTTTATATCACGAGACAAAAGTTTTTTGTCCGCCGGAGTCGGCGCCTGTTGACAGCTGTCAACAACAAGCCTTAGATTCAGAGGTGCAAAACACGAACCAAAAGGCCTCTCGGGAACTTTTTCCGGGGGGTTTTTTTATACTCTCGTCTGTTCGTGCCTCCTTTTGATTGCTCTTCCTCTGGTCATTCGCCGGTCTGGTTTTTCCAGTTGCGGTGAATCTCGGGCAAGTGGTCGATCAGCCATTGATCGAACCCCCTGGATGTCTTTGTCGGCAGCTTGACCGTCGTGGCATTGCCGCGCCGGGTCACTTCGGCCAGCGGCGTGCCGTCGGTGGCGGCCACCTTGTCGATCACGGGCGCAGGGCGGGCCGGACGCTTGGGCGGGGTCAGGGCGGCCATCACCGCCTCAAACCGCGCGTCAGAGGTGTCTCCGACGGCGGCCTTGACCAGATCGCGCCCCTCCAGCCCCTTGGCCAGCTCCATCCAGCGGCCACGGCCCGCACGGGGGGCGGCGCCAATCGCCTCGATCAGCGGCAGCGGCACCGATTTGGCCACCTCAAGCATGCGTGAAATCACCGTCTTGTCCAAAGACAGCGCATCGCACATCGCCTTGCGGTCATAGCGGGCCTCTTCCATCTGCCGCGCAAAGTTCGCCTTTTCGATAAACGACAACTCCTTGCGCGCGGTGTTTTCCTGGCCCTGCGCCAGAACCAGCGCCTTGTCGTCCAGATTGCGGATCAGCGCCTTGACTGGCTGGCCAAGCGCCTTCAGCGCGGCCACGCGGCGACGGCCATAGACCACCTGATAGCGGCCCTCGTAATTGGGATTGAACCGCAACAGCACCGGCACCTGCTGGCCATGGTCGCGGATCGACTGGATCAGGCCGGCCAGTTCGGCATCGTCACGGTCCAGCCTGTCACGCAGGCCGGCATCGTCCACCATGCGCGGATCAACATCGACAATCGCGCGGCGTTTCAGATCCTCGATCGAGCGGCTGACCGCACCGATGGCCCCGGTCGAATACCGCGGCTTGGATGCATCGACGCGCGCATCACTGTCACTGGAAACCTCGGGGCTGTTCATCAACCCGTTCATCAGATCTTTACGCGCCATTTGTCCGCCCCCATGCTGCTTGCACCAGTGCTTCGATTTCGCTGTTGACCGCGTTCAGGCTTTCCATCGCGCGTTCATAGGTTGCGCGGGTGAACTGGCCCTTTTCCACCTCGTACAGGGTTTGTTTGGTAATGCCTGCGTCCGAAATCGCAGTGGATTTCAGAACCGTATGGTTCAGCACATGATCGCCGAACATGTTGCGCATGAACCCGACCATCTGGTTCTGCGGCCCGTCGCCCGGCTCGTAGCGGGTGACCACATAGCGCAGCCAGTCATAGTTCATGTCGCCCCCCGCATCGGCGACCACGCCCAGCAGGTTCGATACCATCAGCAGGAACTGGCACATCGACATGATGTCCAGCATTTGCGGATGGGCCGTAACCAGCACAGCTGTGGCGGCCGACAGGGCCGACATTGTCAGGTATCCAAGGGTGGGCGGGCAATCTATCACAACCACGTCGTAATCCTCCTCTACAGTGGCAAGCGCGTCGCCGACTCTGGTAAAGAAAAGATTGCTATCGCGTTGCATCAGCGCACGCGGGGTGTCGTGTTCAAACTCCATCAGGTCCAGATTGCCCGGAACGATGTTGAGATTGGTGAAATAGGTTTTCTGGATCACGTCGCCCAAGGGAAGCGGATCGTCATAGCGGATGGCATCATATAGCGTGCCGCCGTCCAGCAGGTCGAACTCGGGCTGGAATCCGTGCAGCGCCGACAGGCTGGCCTGCGGGTCAAGGTCGATGGCCAGCACGCGGTAGCCGTCCAGCGCCATCTTTTGCGCCAGATGCGCGGCAGTTGTGGTCTTGCCCGACCCGCCCTTGAAATTGATGACGGTAATCACCTGAAGATGATCGCCCTCACGCCGTCCGGGCAGATAGGTGCCGGGCGTTTTCGTCCCTAACTCAAGCATTTCGCGCAGGTCTTGCAGATCGGAAGGCGAATAATACCGCCGCCCGCCGGCCCGCACTTCGGGCGAGGGGCCGCGTCCGTCCAGATGCAATTTGCGCAGATAGGCGTCCTTGACGCCCAAGAGGTCCGCAGCCTCGCCCGAGGTGAACTTGCGCAAGACCCGTTTGGCATCCGGCGGAAACAGTTGCGCACGATGCGCCTGCAACCTTTCGGACAGCATGCGGGCATGTTCGCCCACCAAAAAGTCAATGCGTGGCTCCGCGCTGCTCAT